>JAFEFJ010000084.1 GCA_018240635.1 Pseudomonadota bacterium
CGGCTCTACCTTGCCTACAACCGGAACCACGGGATGGAGTGCCGGGTCGCCCGCTATCACAACATCTTCGGGCCCGAAGGCACCTGGGACGGCGGCAAGGAAAAGGCGCCCGCCGCGATGTGCCGCAAGATTGCGATGACGCCTTCCGGCGGCGAGATCGAGGTGTGGGGCGACGGCAAGCAGACCCGCTCGTTCCTGTATGTCGACGAGTGCGTCGAGGCGACGGTGCGGCTGACGCGGTCGAACTTCGAGGGGCCTGTGAACATCGGCTCGGAGGAGATGGTCACCATCAACCAGCTCGCCGAAATTATCGCCGGCATCGCGGGCAAGGAAATCCATCTGCGCCACATCCCCGGCCCGCAAGGCGTGCGTGGCCGCAACTCGGACAACCGACTGATCGAGGAAAAGCTCGGCTGGTCGCCGGGGCGGACGCTGCGCGACGGCCTGGTTCCGACCTACCGGTGGATCGAACAGCGGGTGGCGCGCAATGCCCGGTGAGGCGCTGATGGCGGACGGCATGATGGCGGGCAGCCAGCGCGCATCCGCGCCGGCCCCGGGACCGTTGCCAAGCGGCAGGCGCTGCTCGGTGCTTGGGATGCGGGTGGACGAGCTCGACTACGATCGGGTGATCAACCAGATCCGCGTGTGGTCGGCCGAGGGATCGTCGCACTACATGTGCATCTCGACCGTCCACATGGTGATGGAGAGCTATGACGATCCCGGCTTCCAGGCGGTGGTGAACGCCGCCGACCTGGTGGGTGCCGACGGCATCCCGGTGATCAAGGTGTCCCGTTGGCTTGGCCTGGGGCGGCAGGGGCGGGTGTTCGCGCCGGAGCTGCTCATCCGCCTGTCGGAGGTTGCCGCGAACGAGGGCATTCCGGTTGGGTTCTACGGCAGTACGCCGAAAGTTATCGAGGATCTGGTGGGCGCCGTATCCGCCAAGTTCCCGAAGCTGAACGTCGCCTACAGCCTCTCGCCGCCGTTCCGCGCGCTGAGCCCGGAAGAGCTGGACAAGATCGCGGACGACATCAACCGCTCCGGCGTGCGCATCCTGTTCGTCGGGCTCGGATGCCCGAAGCAGGAGCGCTGGATGAATCAGATGCGGGGCAAGGTGAACGCCACCATGATCGGCGTAGGCTGGGCTTTCGACGTCTGCTCCGGCCATTCGAAGGCGGCGCCGGAATTCATCCAGAACGCCGGCATGGAATGGTTCTACAGACTGGTGCTAAACCCGAAAAAGCTCTGGCGCAGGCATCTGCGGAACAATCCTCGCTTCCTGGTCCTGATCGGTCGGCAACTGGTATCGCACAAGCCCGCCTAGGGTGTTGGCGGCAACCCGCTTCCCAACGCCCGGTGCGGCTCTGCCGCGGAGGCCGGGGCGGGGGGCGTACACCGGCGGTGCGGCAGGCGCTTTGCTGGGCCGGTCCGTTGGGCAACTGAAGGTCTGGAACTGGTATCTCGTGTATCTTGCCGTCACCTCCGGTTATCCAGGTACGGGCAGCCCCGACATGACGCGATGCTTCCGCCGAGGCCGGAATGGCTGAGGCTTCGCGCCCGAAAGTCGTCCTGATCGGCCAGATGCCGCCCATGAAGGGCGGCGTGACGACGTTCATGCTCAACCTGATGGGCTCGCCGCTGAACAAGCGGTTCGAGTTCCTGTCCTACACCACGACCCGTCCGCCGAAGCGCGACGTGATCGACAACTGGGGGTACGCGGCGGTGCTGCGCGGCGGGCCGCGGCGCATCCTGCTGGGCGTTTGGCTGACCGTCTGGCGGCTGGCGAAGTTTCCGTTCTTCCTGATCCACAACAAGGTCGATCTCGTTCAGATCCAGGCGTCCGACTACCAGGTGTTCTGGGAATCGGTTGCGTATTGCCTGCTCGCGCATCTGGTGCGACGCCCGGTGATCTTCCGCATCGGCGGGGCCTTCGACCTGTTCCATGGCGGGTCCTCGCCATTCCTGAAGCGGTGGATCGGCCGCTCGCTCGAGCTTCCCGAGTGCGTGGTCGTGCAGTCGCAGTTCTCCCGCGACTACGTGCGCAGCGCCGGGCGCACCGGGGAGATGATCGTCCTCAACAACTGGACCGGCCGTCCGGTAGAGGATATCGAGCGCCCGCCGACGGATCATCCGGTCTGCCTGTTCATCGCCGGGACCGAGGCGATCCGGAAAGGCTTCGAGGAGGTCATCCGCGCCGCGCAGGCGCTGAATGCCCAAGGCTCGCCGGCGCGCTTTCATCTGGTCGCGATGGTTCCGCAGCTGGTGGAGCGCGTGAAGGCGCTGGGGCTCACCAACATCGCCCGCATCGAGGAGCGCATCGAGCACCGGCAGCTTCTGGAGGCGATGCGGGCGGCCGATATCTTCCTGCTGCCTTCGCATGGCGAGGGGTTCCCCAATTCGCTGATCGAGGCGATGGCGGCGGGGCTGCCGTCGGTTGTCACACCGGTCGCCGCGGTTCCCGAGATCGTTGCCGATGGCGGCGCGATCGTGGTGAACGTGGGCGATGCCACGGCGCTGGGCGAGGCGGTGCATCGGTTGGCGACCGATCCGGCGCTGCGCGAGCGGCTTGGCCGCGAAGCCCAAGCGGCCATCCGAGCGCGCTACACGGCAGAGAGCGTCCTGCCGCCGCTGGGCGATACCTACGAGCGGGTCCTGGCCGCTTACCGCGGCACGCGCTGACGGATGCCGCAGGCTGCCACGGGCGGCCGTGCAAGCAGGCGCCCCGAAGTTGGTCAGGCATTCGTTTTCGTCGCGAGCGTGCTGCTCCCGCCGGCGTCGTCAGGAACCGCCGCCGGACGGCGTGGCGATCCGGGCCGCAGGTGCTGCGCCGCCTCCCGGATTGCCGCGGCGCTGCCCGCCTCGCGATGGGACGGAAGAGGGTGGCTATGCGCAGCGACCAGGAAGGTTCCGCATCTCCGCAGGGGCGCGCTGGAAACGCATGCGTGAAAACGCCCAGACCTGAAACGCATGTTCGGGCGCCGGTGTGGCGTGTCGAGAAAGCGACGGAGGGCGGGCCGCTCAGGCGGCGCGCAGGGCGGTCGGGAGCTGGGCGATCGCGTTGTCGATCAAGGTGCCGTCCGCCTCGGACGTCAGGCCCTCGGCGATGAGCTGACGGGATGCGGCTGTGGCGATTTCCGCCGCCGTTTGCCGGACCTCGTCTACCGCCGCCTTCTCGGCGGCGGAGATGCGCTCATGCGCCATGCGCTCGCGCCGCGCGGCGGCGGCTTCGGCTTCCGCCGCGGTGGCGGCGGCCAGGCGCTCGGCTTGGGCGCGGGCTCCTTCGATGAGCGCCTGCGCTTCCGCGAGTGCGGCCTCGCGGCGCTTGCGGGCGTCTAGCAGCATCGCCTCCGCCTCGCGCCGGAGCCGCGATGCCTCATCCAGCTCGGCCCGCACCGATGCGGTGTGGTCGTCGAGCAGCTTCGCCAGGGCTTTCCAGATCACCTTGCCGAAGAAGACGAAGAACAGGATGAACGCGAGGCCGACCCAGGTGCGGGGGTTGGCGAAGAAGCTCTCTTCATGCATTGGCGTGCGCCTTCCTGCCGCTCAGCCGCCGCGGGCGGCGAGTGCCGCACCGATGGCCGCTTCGAGGCGTGCCGGGTCCGGAGTCTGGCCGGTCAGGCGGGTGACCACGGCGGAGGCCGTCGTGCTGGCCACCTGATGCAGCGCCCCCATGGCGGCGGCGCGCGCCTGCTCGATACGCCCCTCGGCTTCCTTGAGCTGCGCTTCGAGCCGCTCGTTGAGGGAGGCCGCCTGGGCCGCCGCCTTTCCACGCGCCTGCTCTGTTGCTTGGTTCACCGCCGCTTGCGCCTCGGCCCGTGCCTTGGCGGTTGCCGCCGTCAGTTCGGCGACCGCAGCGTCGGCATCGGCCATCGCGTGGCGTGCGGCTTCGAGGTCGCCGGCGATTGTGTCGCTGCGCAACTTCAGCACGTCCGCCGCCTTCGGCAGCGCCCAGCGGGACAGCAGAAGGTACAGCGCTAGGAAAATGACCGCCCCCCAGACCACCTGCGCGGTGGTCAGAGGGTTGGCGAAATCGAGCTGCGGCATTCCCTCCGCGAACGCCGGCTGGGCCATTCCAAGCGCCAGCATCGGCAGCACGACGGCCGCGGCAATGCGGCGGTGCCAGCGGTACATCATGTTCCGGTTCCTTGCACGGGACCTACCCGCATGGGCCGGCCGAGCGGATCAGACGAACAGGATGATGAACGCGATGACCAGGGCGTAGAGCGCAACCGCCTCGGTGAGGGCGAACCCGAGAATGCCGATGCCGAAAACCTGCGGGCGGGCCGACGGGTTGCGCGCGATGCTGGAAACCAGCGTCGAGAAGATCTGGCCGATGCCGATGCCAACGCCCGCGAGCGCGATCATGGCGATACCGGCCCCGAGGGCCTTGGCGGCAGCTACGTCCATCGTGAAGTTCCTTCTGGCAGCGGGGTTGTAGGCCGAGGCGTCGGGAAGCGACGGCTCAGTGGAGGTGCACGGCGTCGTGCAGGTAGAGGCACGTCAGCAGTGCGAAGACGTAGGCCTGGAGCGCCGCGACGAGCAACTCGAAGCCGATGAGGATGACGTTGATCGCCTGCGGGAAGAAGGCGGCGACCACGCCCACGGTGCCGGCGCCCGCCATCATCACCATGAAGCTCGCGAACACTTCCATCATCACGTGGCCCGCCATCATGTTGGCGAACAGACGGACGGGAAGGCTGATCAGGCGAGAGAGGTAGGAAACGACCTCGATCACGAACAGCAGCGGCAGCAGGATCTTCGGCGAGCCTTCCGGCACGAAGTAGCTGAGGAAGTGCCAGCCATGGATGTAGATCGCGACGCCCGTGCTGAGCAGGAAGACCGCGAGGGCGAGGGCGAAGGTGACGGCGATGTGGCTGGTGTATGTGAATGAGTAGGGCAGCAGGCCGAGCAGGTTGCCGATCAGGATGAAGAAAAACAGCGTGAAGACGAAGGGGAAGAACTTCCGCCCTTCCTCGCCGATCTGCTCGACGCACATGTCGTGCACGAATTTATAGGCAAGCTCGGCGCCGGCCTGCAGGCGTCCAGGCACGATCGCACTCGGGCGCATGCCGAAATACATCAGCGCGAGGATGAGGGCCGAGCAGACCAACATCAGCAGGTTGGCCTGGGTGAAGTTCACCGAGTGGCCGAGGGCACCGAGAGTGGTATGCAGCTCGAACTGGCCGAGCGCGTCGATCGAGGAATGTTCGGCCGCCACAATCCGGTTCCTTCATCGCCGCCGCGTTGCACGGCACCTTATTACTCTGCCGAAGACCCGGCGGCTCTACTGCCGGGGCGCGACGATGCGCCAGACATTGAGCACGCCGGCCGCCCCCCCGATGAGGATGAACACGCCGAGAAAGACGGGGCGGGTGCCGAGCCAGCGGTCCAAGCCCCAGCCGATGGCCACGCCCACCAGCATTGCCGCCACCAACTCCATCCCGACCCGCAGGCCGAGGCTGAGGGCCGAACCTTCGGTCGGATCGACCGGGCGGTTCGGCTTCGAGGGTAATCCCAGCCCCTGCCGTTTTCGGGCGGCATCGAGACGTTCCTTCAAGGAACGCTCGCCGCCGCCCGGCGTCTCGCTCATGTCCGCTCCTAGCAAGTTGCCTTGCCGGAAGGCGGGGGTTTGCTACAGGGGGGTTCCGGCAGTGTCAAGAATGGTAGGGAAACCATTCTGCTCGAAACCAGCGGAGCGCTACCATTGGCCGCCCGATGGCGTGACGCCACCTTGGCCGAGATTGGCGTCGCACCTGCGCGCCCTTTCCGATCCTCCAGGCCCGGGATGAAGTCGTGCGCTACCGGCCGGCGCGCCGCATCGGCAGCCACCGTGTTGTCCGCGTCGGGGCGGCCGTAGCGGGCGTTGTCGCGAATCGAGCGGTGCAGGAGCCGGGTATCGTTCTCGACCATCGCGATCTGCCGCCGCAGGCTCTCCCGCCTGACGTCCGCGATGTCCGGTCCGGCCGCCGGGGCGAGGCCGGCGATGCCGACGACGCGGCCGGTGATGGCCGGGATCATGTGCCCCGGCGGGATGGCCATTCCGCGCGCGGGGAACGGATGAGCTACTTGGCGGGGGCGGGTTCGGCCTTGTGTTCGGCCGGACCGGTGTAGAGGTCGGGCCAGTTGCGGCGGACGACCGGGCTGTCGGTGCCGTAGGCGATGCAGGCGTTCAGAAGCCGGGCGGCCCGGTCGGTTTCGGCGGGCTCCTCCCGTGCGGGCTTCACCTTCAGTCGGGCGCGCGCCGGGTAGACCGCCTGATAGGCGGTCGTCGCCATCTGTTGCAGCAGTTCCCGCAGATGCGTGCATCCCGCGGCCCCGGCGACACGGGCATTGGCTTCCTTCAGGAAGCCCGGCCGGATGCGCAGCCCGGCGAGGCGGGCGAAGTTCGGCGCCGCGCTTGGGCAGAGCGCGTAGGGACTATGCTCGGTCGCCGCCTCGCAGGCGACGATCGTGAGATCGACGTCCACCGTCATCCGCATCCACATGCCGTGCAGAGGCGTGCCCGGGTCGATCACGCCGCGGTCCTCGTTCTCGAAGGCCCAGGGCTTGGTGTCCGACAGATAGGCCTCGACATCGAAGAGCCCGTCTTCCCGCGCGTAGCCGTTCAGGGTGATCGCCCGTGTGTGGACGGGCTCGCGCGCGGCAGGGGGGCTTAGCGGCACGGCTTGTCTCCGGGCTGTTGCGGTGCAGCACGGGGATGTAGTGCCAGCGGCAGCGCGGTGCAACGAAGGGGCGGCGGACGCCGCCTAGTCGGTGCCCTTCGTTGCGGCGAGGTAGGCGGCGATCGGCGCGATGTCCTTTTCCGCGATCGGCGCCTTGTATACCGCGATCATCTTCTTGACCTCGGCTTCCCAGGTCGCCTTGGACAGCGACGGCTGGTTCAGGACCATGCCGGCGGAATGGCAGGTCAGGCAGTTGGCGTTCGCCGGCGCCGCTTCGGCGCCGCCAGGGAACATCCGCTTGCTGACAGGCAGTTGCACGCTGACGGAGCGCAGCGCGGGAGCGGGCGGCGCCCCCGCCGAGGCATGCGCGAGCGGCCAGGCGAGGGCGCATGCTCCGAGAAGGACGCCGGCAACGGTGCGGATGGTCATGCTCCCCTCCCTCACAGCACGCTCACATGCGTGGTTTCGATCACGTTCCGCATGAACCCGGCGGGATTCCAGTTCGGTGTATCCGGCTGCACGACGCCAGCGGTGTTCGTGCAGCGGACCATCAGGGCCTGCACCCCGGTCGTGCGCGGAACGAGATGCGCTTCCCAGCGGCGGAAGCTGTACTTGCCTTCGTCCTTGCCGAGTTGCGCGGTTTCCCATTTCTGGCCGCCGTCGCCTGAGAATTCCACCTTGGCGACGCCAGAATCGCCGCCGAAGGCGATGCCGCGCACCGTGACGGGATTGCCGAGCCGCAGCTTCGCGCCCTCGCGGATGTTGGTGACGAAGGAGCGCGGCACCATCCGGTTGATCGGGACCATCGGTACGCCGGTCTGCCCCGGCTTCATGTCGGCGTGCGGCGTGTCGGGGATGGTGTAGGCTGTCTTGATCCAGAAGTTCTCGTCCGGATGGTCGAGGATCTCGATGTCGTTCAGCATCTTGACCCAGTACGTGGAGTACCAGCCCGGCACGACGAGACGAACCGGGAATCCGTTCAGCAGCGGCAGCGGCTTCCCGTTCATCGCGAAGGCGATCATCACCTCGCCGTCGCGCGCGTGATCGACCGACAGCGACTTCATGAAGTCGGGCGAGCCTGCCACGACGGGGGTGTCCAACCCGTTGAACCGCACCTGCACGGCGCCCGCCTTGACGCCGGCGCGGTCGAGCACCGCCTTCAGCGGCACGCCGGTCCATTTGGCGTTGCCCATCGCGCCGTTCGCCCACTGACCGCCGGGAACGCGCGGCTGGAAGAAACCGCGCGAGTTGCCCGAGCATTGGTTGACCGCCGCGTATTCGATGCGTCCCGGCATTGCCAGGATGTCGGCGAGCGACAGGGTCAGCGGCTTGTCCACCGCGCCGTGTACGTTCAGACGGAAGCTCTCGACATCGATGCTCGTCGGGATGACGGCGTAGTGCCAGCGGACGAAGAACCGGTCGTTCGGGGTGAAGACGCCCTGGTCGAACACCTCGAATGGCGTTTCGAGCAGCGGCGGGCGGGTGCGCTGCAGCACCATCGCGCCCTTGCCGGGGAATCCGGTGGCGATCTCGCGCTCGCCAACGCCGCCGGGGAATGGAAAATCAACGGACTTTGCGGCGAAGGCGCTGCCCGCGGCCATCGCGAGCCCAGCCCCGCCAAGCCCCTGGAGAACGCGGCGTCGAGTCCGCAGCGCACCTCGATGATTTGTCATGTGACGATTCGCTCCCTGCAGGCCAGCCAATTCACATGCAGTTGAGCCCCGACCGCTAGGCGGCGCAACCGGCATCCCGCAAAAGATCGACGACGGCGGCCGGAGGCACGTCGGTCGCGGTGAAGGCCTGCCCGATTCCGCGCGCCATCACGAACTTCAGCGCGCCGTCCTGCACCTTCTTGTCGCGCCGCATGTGCTCCACGAGGCCGGCCGCGGAGAAGCGGCGGTTGAGCATTCCAAGCTCGTACGGAAGGCCGGCGGCTTCCAGATGCGCGAGCACCCGATCGGCGTCCTCGCGCGGGCAATGCCCAAGGCGCGTCGAGAGCCGGAACGCGAGGCCGATGCCGACGGCGACCGCCTCGCCATGCAGGATGCCGCCGCCATAGGCGTATTCCGCTTCGAGCGCGTGGCCGAAGGTGTGCCCGAGATTGAGCAGCGCGCGCCCATCGGAGGATTTCTCCTCCCGCTCATCGTCCCCAACGACCTGCGCTTTGAAGGCGCAGGCGCGGCGGATCGCTTCCGCCTGGGCTTCCCGGTCGCCGCCGATGACGCGGCCGACATTCGCCTCGCACCAGGAGAAGAACAGCGGCTCGCCGATCAGCCCGGCCTTGACCGTCTCCGCGTAGCCCGCGCGCAGTTCGCGCGGCGGCAGGGTGGCGAGCGTGGCGGTGTCGGCCAGCACGATCTTCGGCTGGTGGAAGGCGCCGATCAGGTTCTTGCCGCGCGGCGTGTTGATGCCGGTCTTGCCGCCCACGCTGGAATCCACCTGCGAGAGCAGCGTGGTGGGGATCTGCACGAAGGGCAGGCCGCGCAGGGTGGCGGCGGCCGCGAATCCCGCGAGATCGCCGACCACGCCGCCGCCGAGCGCGACGACGGCGGTGCGCCGCTCCACCTTCGCTTCCAGCATGGCGTCAACGACGGAGCCAAAGGTCTCCAGGCTTTTCGACGATTCGCCGGGCGGAACAACGATCTCGCTCGTCGCGATCCCGGTTTCCGCGAGGCCGGAGCGGAGCGCGGGCAGATGCAGCGCCGCGACGGTCTGATCGGTGACGACGACGGCGCGCTTCTGCGGAAGAACCGGGGCGAGGTAGGCGCCGGCGCGCGCCACCAGGCCCTCGCCGATGACCACGTCGTAGCTGCCGGAGGACGGGTTGACGGACAGCCGGCGGGGGCGTCGCCACGCGGTGACGGCGGACAGGACGCGTGCGGTGGTCGCGTCGGGGCTCTCGTCGCCGCAGTCCACGATCACGTCGGCCTCGGCGTAGATCGGGTAGCGCTTCTCCATCAGGCCGCGCATCACCTCGGTCGGGTCGCCTGAATTGAGCAGCGGGCGGTGGTCGCGCCCGGCGACGCGGCGCATCAGCGTGGGCAAGTCGCAGCGGAGCCACACGGAGACCGCCTCCTCGCGCACCGCGGCGCGGGTGGAAGCGTCCATGAACGCGCCCCCGCCGAAAGCCAGCACCACGGGATCGGCGGCGAGCAGGCGGCGGATGACGCGCCGTTCGCCGTCCCGGAACGCCGCCTCGCCGTAGCGGGCGAACAGTTCCGGAACGGTGCAGCCCGCCGCAAGCTCTATTTCCATGTCGGCATCGCGGAACGGCATCCCGAGCCGGGCGGCCAGCCGGCGGCCGATCGAGGTCTTGCCGGCGCCCATCAGCCCGACAAGCACGATGCTCCGTCCGGCGAGCGCGTCGGGCAGGGCCATGCCGTCCTTGATGGCGGTGTTGCGCGTCATGCGGGCGGAGGCTAGCACACCCCCCATCGCGGAGGCCAAACCCGGTCCCGCTGCCTGTTACTCGGTGCGCGACGCATGACGCGGTTCTTCCTGATCGTCCTGGTGGCGGGCTTGGTGGTGGTCGGCGTGGGGATGGTGCTGCTCGGCAGTTTTCCGCCCACGCCCGCATCGCATCCGGTCGAGCGGGTCCTGCCGAACGACAAGTTCCAGGCCCACTGACGCGGCCCGCGATGGCCGCGGCGCAGGACCGGCACGTCGATGCCTTCCTGGAAATGCTCGCCGCCGAGCGCGGCGCGGCACGCAACACGCTGGACGCCTACGCGGCGGACCTGGCGGACTTCGGGGCGTTCGCCACCTCGCGCGGCGCGGCAGCGTCGGGCGCGGATGCGCGGGCTTTGCAGGATTATCTGGCCCGCTTGCATGCGCTCGGCCTGTCGGCGCGGACGGCGGCGCGGCGGCTGTCCGCCCTGCGGCAGTTCCACCGGTTCCTGTTGCGCGAAGGGGTGCGCGACGACGACCCGACGGCGCTGCTCGATGCGCCGCGCATCAGGCCCGCGCTGCCGAAATACCTCTCCGAGGAGGAGGTGGATGCGTTGCTGGCCGCGGCCTCCCGCAGAGCCGGGAAGGCCGGGGCGGTCGCTCGGGCGGCGCTGGAAATCCTGTATGCGACGGGGCTGCGCGTGTCGGAGCTGCTCGGGCTGCCGCGCCAGGCGCTGACGGGCGACGCGGCGATGCTGCTGGTGCGCGGCAAGGGCGGCAAGGAGCGGCTGGTGCCGCTGTCCGACACCGCGCGCGACGCCGCCGCGGCGCTGATCGCGGCGCAGGGGAAGGCCGCCAAGGCCGGGCCGTGGCTGTTTCCGGGGCGCAATGCGCGCCATGCGATGACACGGCAGGGCTTCGCGCTGCTTCTGAAGCAGGTTGCCCTGGATGCCGGGCTCGATCCGGCGCGGGTGTCGCCGCATGTGCTGCGCCATTCCTTCGCTTCGCACCTGCTGGCGCGCGGCGCGGATCTGCGCAGCCTGCAACTGCTGCTCGGCCACGCCGACATCGCGACCACGCAGATCTACACGCATGTTCTGGCGGAGCGGCTGCAGCGGCTGGTGGACGCCCACCACCCGCTGGCCCGCGCCGCGGCGGGCGGGACGGCGGGCTAGGCGGGAACGGCGGCAGCCGGGCTGGGCTTGGAGATGCGCAGCACGATCAGCGAGGCGAGCATGCAGGCGGCGCCGGAGATGATGAACGCTTCGAAGTAGCTGCCGGTGACGTTGCGGATCCACCCAGCGCCCGCGGCGGCGGTCGCCGCGCCGATCTGATGGCCGCAGATCAGCCACGCCACGATGATCGGCGCCGATTGGCGGCCGAAGATCTGGTTCGTCAGGATCACCGTGGGCGGCACGGTTGCCACGAAATCAAGCCCGTAGAAGACGGAGAAGGCGGAGAGGGAGACCGCGTCGAAGCTGCTGAACGGCAGCAGGATCAGCGACAGGCCGCGCAGGCCGTAATACCAGAACAACAGGATCCGCGGGTTGTAGCGGTCGCTGAGCCAGCCCGAGCATGTCGTGCCGATCAGATCGAACACGCCCATGCCCGCCACGACGGAAGCCGCAGCCACGGGGGCGATGCCGTTGTCGATGCAATAGGAAATGAGGTGCGTGCCGACCAGCCCGTTGGCGGAAAAGCCGCAAATCCAGAAACTTCCTGCCAGGAGCCAGAAATCGCCTGAGCGCGCGCCGCGCGCGAGGCCGCCGAGCGCCATTGCGACCGCGTTGCCGCGGGGCGGGGCGGGCGGCTCCACCTCGGCACCGAGCGGGCCGAGGCCGATGCTGCGCGGGCTTTCCGGCAGAAGCAGCAGGACCAGAGGGATCATCACCGCCGCGAAGCCGGCGACGACCCAGGAGACCATGCGCCAGCCGTCGCTCTCCGCGACCGCCGCCAGCACCGGCAGGAAGATCAATTGGCCGCTCGCGTTGCTGGCGGTGAGGATGCCGACCGCGAGGCCTCGATTCTTCACGAACCATCGGTTCGCGACCGTCGCAGCCAAGCCGCCCGCCGTGGCGCCCGCGCCGAGTCCGACAAGTGCGCCCCAGGTGAGGAACAGCTGCCATTTCGCGTCGATCAGGCCCGAGAGCGCGACCGCGATGGAGAGGATGACCAGCGCCAGCAGGATCGTGCGCTTGAGGCCGATGGTCTGCATCAGCGCCGCGGCGAAGGGACCGATCAGGCCGTAGATGCCGATATTGAGGGAAAGCGCCGCCGAGATCGTGGCGCGGTCCCACCCGAAGGCGTTCTGCAGCGGCACGATCAGCACGCTGGGTGCGGCGCGCACGCCTGCGGTGGACAGCATCACCAGGAACATCAGTCCCAGGACGATCCAGGCGTAATGCACCCGGCCGGCGAACAGGCGAGCCACTGCTGACGGAGCCATGTCTGGAATCTCCCCGGAGAGGGCGCTAATACATGACGTGCGTCATAGTGCCGTCAAGCCGGATTGTATGACGGTCGTCATGCGGGAATGGGATGCCGGATGCGTGAAGCGAGCAACCAGAGGATGGAGACGCGGCGCCGCATCGTGGAGGCCGCCGACGCGCTGTTCCGGGAGCGGGGCATCGACGGCGTGGGCGTGGACGCGATCATGCGCGCCGCCGGGATGACGCATGGCGGGTTCTATTTCTACTTCCCGTCCAAGGAGGCGCTGGTGGCGGCGGTGTCCGCCGAGCAGCTCGCGCGCTCCGCGGCCCGGTGGTCGGACACGGCGGACCGACTGCCGCAGCCTGAGGCGCTGGACCGCATCGTGACGAACTACCTTCACGAGCGGCATGTCGAGCCGAGCAATGTCGGCTGCGTTCTGCCGGCGCTGGGGCCGGAACTGGCGCGGCGTCCGGAATCGCGGGCGGCGGTCACCGAGGCGGTTCGCCAGATGCTGGCGGCGCTGGCGCGGATGCTGCCCTTCCGCTCCCGCGCGCGCGCCGAGAAGGCGGCGATGGCCACGCTGTCCACCCTGGTCGGCGCCGTGGTGCTGGCGCGGCTCTCGAACGATCCGGTCCTGTCTGGCGCGATCCTGGAGGCGGCGCGGGATCAGGTATTGCCGCGCCGCAGCACGCCCCGGCCTTCCGCCGGCGCGGAATTGTGCTAGAGCAGGTCGCGTTTCCATAGAACTTCGGCACCGCCGGGTCGGACGGCCGGTCCTGCCGTCCAACCTGAGTTGCCCGCCATTTTCCCCATGCGTCATTTCCTCGACTTCGAAAAGCCGATTGCCGAGCTGGAAGCCAAGATCCAGGAACTCCGCGACATGGCGGAGCCGGACACGATCAACATCGCCGACGAGGTGGCGAGGCTGACCGAGAAGGCCGACGAGCAGCTCAAGGCCACCTATGCGACCCTGACGCCCTGGCAGAAGACCCAGGTGGCGCGGCACCCGGACAGGCCGAAGGCGAGCGCCTATGTCGGCGGCCTGATCGAGGATTTCACGCCGCTCGCGGGCGACCGCGCCTTTGCGGACGATGCCGCCGTGCTGGGCGGCGTGGGCCGCTTCCGCGGCCGGTCGGTGGTGGTGATCGGCACCGAGAAGGGCAGCGACACCGAAAGCCGGGTGAAGCACAATTTCGGCATGGCGCGGCCCGAGGGCTACCGCAAGGCGCGCCGCCTGATCGAGCTGGCCGGCCGATTCCGCCTGCCGCTGCTGACCTTCGTGGACACCGCCGGCGCCTTTCCCGGCATCGAGGCCGAGGCGCGCGGCCAGGCCGAGGCCATCGCCCGCTCGATCGAGGCGTGCCTGGAGGCGCCGGTGCCGGTGATCGCGACGATCATCGGCGAAGGCGGTTCGGGCGGCGCCATCGCGCTCGCCGCGGGCGATGCGGTGCTGATGCTGGAGCACGCGGTCTATTCGGTGATCTCGCCGGAGGGCTGCGCCTCGATCCTGTGGCGCGACGCGGCGCAGGCGAGTGCGGCGGCCGAGGCGATGCGGATCACCGCCGAGGACCTGCGCAAGCTGAAGCTGATCGACGCGGTGGTGCCCGAGCCGCTAGGCGGCGCGCATCGCGATCCGCAGGCCACGGTGACCTCAGTGGGCGATGCGGTGGAGCGGGCGCTGACGCCGCTGATCGGGACCGAGGGCGCGGCGCTCCGTGCGCGCCGCCGCGCGAAGTTCCTGGACATGGGCCGCGAGGGGCTCACCTGACGGTGCGCGCCTGCTCGCTCGCGCTGTCGGCGGGCGGGATCGTTCTCGGGGTTCTCCTCTGGCTCGGGCTGCGGCGGGCGATCCCGGAGTCGGACGCATACGCGGCGGCGTCCGGACGGCTCGCGGCCGCCGCAGGGGCGTTGCTGCCAGCGGCGGCGGTGCTGGCGGCGATGATCCTGAGCCAGATGGGGCTGCGTTTCGCCCTTGGACGGTTCGATCCGACCGATGGCGCCGACGGGCGGCGGCTTGCGGTCAATCAGCGCGTCATCACCAACACGGTCGAGCAGATGGCGTGCCTGATCCCGTCGTTGCTGGCGCTGGCGGCCGTCGCGGAGCCCGCATGGATGCCGATGGTTCTGGCGGCGGCGCTGACCTTTGCCTGTGCGCGCGTCGCGTTCTGGGCGGGCTACCACGCGGGCCCGCTCTGGCGCGCGCCCGGCATGGCGGCGAGCGGAACGGCTAATATCGGCCTGCTGGCTGCGGCCCTGTGGGCGTGGCTGGGCTGATCGGCTTGGAGGGTGGCGGGGGGTGGTGCTGCCAGAGAGGATTGAACTCTCGACCTCTCCCTTACCAAGGGAGTGCTCTACCACTGAGCTACGGCAGCCCCGACAGGCGGCGGCATATAGCCCCCTGCGCTGGGCCGGTGCAAGGCGCGGACGGACACGCCAGATGGGGACTGTGCGCGGTGCTGACGGAGAGGCGTGATCTGGCAATGGACGGCGACGACATCCCGGCCAAGGAACGGCGGCGGCGCGAGGCGGAG
>JAFEFJ010000085.1 GCA_018240635.1 Pseudomonadota bacterium
GATGCGGTGTCGTCGGTCATGCGGCGTTCCCCCTTCATGTTCCGCCCGGAACGATCACGCGGATCGCGCGGCGCGGACGCGGCGTTTCTTCTTCCTCGCTTGGTCGCAGCCCGCGCGGGGCGGAGTCAAGCGGCGCCGCTAGCGCGTCCGCACCCCGGCCAGCAGCAGGCCGCCCGCGGCGAGCAGGACCACGATCACGGCCATGCCCGCGCGCTGACTGTGCGCAATCGCGGTCACCGCGCCGAGCGCCGCGGGGCCGACGAAGCCCGTTACGCGGCCCGACAGCGCGAACAGGCCGAACTGCGCGTTCCGCGCGGCGGCCGGCGCGATCCGGGCCATCAGGCTGCGGCTCGCCGCCTGAGCGGGGCCGACGAACAGGCCGAGCGCCATCGCGAGCCCCCAGAACACCGCAAGCCGGTCCGTCAGCAGGATCGCGAGCGAGAGCGCTGTGAGGGCGCCGAGCGCGATCAGCACGGTGGGCTTGGCGCCGAGCCGGTCGTCGGCGAACGCGAAGAAGATCGCGCCGATCCCGCCGGTGACGTTCAACACTATGCCGAGCAGCAGCACCTGCGTCGTGTCCATGCGGAATTCGCCGGCGGCGTAGATCGCGCCGAAGGCGAACAGCGTGGTCAGGCCGTCGGTGTAGAGCATCCGGGCGAGCAGGAAGCGGACCAGCCGCCGGTCGGAGGCGGCCTGCCGCAGCGCCGCGCCCAGCGCGCGCATCCCTGCCCGCAGCCCGGTGCCGCGGCGCGGCGGACCGCCGCCGGGCGCGAGCAGCAGGGGGGCGGCGAAGACCGCGATCCAGGCGGCGGCGAGCAGGGCGGTGGCGCGCACCGGCTCGGCGGCGTGCGGGTCGAGGCCGAAGGGCGGCGGCGTGCGCTCGATCAGGCCAAACAGGCAGGCGGCAAGGCAGGCGATGCCGCCCAGATACCCTGCCCCCCAGGCGAGGCCCGAGAGCAGCCCGACGCGCGCGGGCGGGGCGAGTTCCGGCAGCATGGCGTTGTAGAACACGCCCGCGAGCTCGGAGCCGACGGTGGCAGCACCCACCAGGACCAGGGCGCGCATCGCGTAGGCCTCGCCGGGGCGGACGAACCACAGCAGCGCGGTGCAGCCGATCAGCAGCAGCGTGAAGGCGGTGAGCAGCGCGCGGCGGTGGCCGCCCTGGTCCGCCAGCACGCCGAGCGGGGCGGCGAGCGCGGCGATGACCAGCCCCGCCACGGTCTGCGCCGCGGCCCATTGCGCGGTGCCCGTCGCCGGGTCGGGCGCCACCGCCTGCACGAAATATGTGGCCAGCACGAAGGTCACGACCACGGTGTTGAAGGCGCTGAACGCCCAGTCGTAGGCGATCCAGGCAAGGACGCGGTAGGACGGCATCGACCGGGACGTGAATGGCGGCACGCGCCGGTTATTGCCCAGCTTGCCGGTTGCGCCCAGGAGGTATGTTAGCGTTCCCTCTGACCGCGCCGGATTCCCCGGTAAACGAAGCGAGGCCGAGCATGATCGAAGACCGTCTCCGCGAACTCGGCCTTGCGCTGCCGACGCCCACGCTGGGCGATCTCGACTACTACGGGAAGAAATACGGCAAGATGAAGCCGTATTACCGGAGCAGGAACCTGCTGCTGCTGTCGGGACACGTGCCAGGGATCAGGGACGGGAAGGTGCTGTTCCCCGGCGTGATCGGCAAGGATCTGACGGTGGAGCAGGGCTACGAGGCGGCGCGGCTGACGGGGCTTAACTGCCTGGCCGGGATCAGGGAGGCCGTGGGCTCGCTCGACTGCGTGGTGGGGCTTGCGCGGTCTCTCAATTTCGTCGCCTGCGCGCCGGGCTTCACCGAGCCGCACCGTGTCGCGAGCGGGCTGACGGACCTGTTCGCCGAGGTATTCGGCGAGGAGATTGGCATCGGCCCGCGCGCGACGATCGGCGTGATGTCGCTAGCCGATAATTACTGCTTCGAGACCTGGATGACGGTGGACGTGGGCGACGCCCCGTAACGCGCCGGACTTCGTCACCGCCTGGTTGGCGGGCAGCCGCCGACCTGTGATACGCGACCAACAACGCCTTCGAGGAAATGATCCGATGATGCTGTCCCTCCCCGTCCCGGCACACGCGAGTCCGGGTCCAGCATGAGCGCGAGCGTCGCCGCATCGGCTTCGGCGCGGGCCGAGGGCGGCAAGCCGCGTGGCGCGAACTATGCGCGGCATTACTGGGCGTTCGCCGCGCCCGCCGCCGCCGTGGTCGGCGCGGTGATCGTCTTCCCGTGGCTGTTCACCCTGTTCATGTCGGTGCACGACTGGAAGGTGACCGGCACGGTGAGCTATGTCGGCCTTGCGAACTACACCCACCTGTTCACCGACGACCGCTTCCAGTGGGCGGTGCTGCGGACGCTTTATTTCACCCTGTTCGCGACGCTCGCGCCGGTGGTGCTGGGCGTGATCGCCGCCGTCTGCTTCGCGCAGAAGTTTCCGCTGCGCGGCCTGGCGCGGACCATCTTCATCCTGCCGATGATGGCGACGCCCGTGGCCGTTTCGCTGGTGTGGACGATGATGTTCCACCCCCAGCTCGGCGTGCTGAACTACATCCTGACCTCGATCGGACTGCCGCCCGCGACCTGGGTGTACCAGGCCAACACCGTCATCCCCACGCTGGTGATGGTGGAGACCTGGCAGTGGACGCCGCTGGTGATGCTTATCGTGCTGGGCGGGCTCGCGAGCCTGCCGACCGATCCGTACGAGGCCGCGGTGCTGGACGGCGCCAATCCGTGGCAGACCTTCCGCCACATCACGCTGCCGCTTTTGTGGCCGTTCATCCTGGTTGCCGCGGTGCTGCGGCTGATCGACGCGCTGAAGGCGTTCGACACGATCTACGTCATCACAGGCGGCGGTCCCGGGACGTCCAGCGAGACGATCAACATCCTGCTGTACCAGACCGCCTTCGCCTATTATGACCTGGGCTACGGCTCGGCGATGGTGGTGGTGTTCTTCGTGCTCATCCTGCTGATCAGCATGATCCTGCTGCGCGTGAGGACATCACGATGAGCGGCGCGGCGGCTGGCGCGCGGATGCAGGCGGCGGAGGGACGGGCGCGGCGCTACCGGATGCGCCGGCTGGCCGGGCGCATCGGCTTCGGCTTCGCGGTGCTGATGCTGATTTCGCCCGCGCTGCTGTTCTTCCTGTGGACGCTGTCGCTCGCGTTCAAGAACGAGGTGGACAACATGGCGTTCCCGCCGGTGTTCATCCCGTCCCCGCCGACGCTGTCCAACTTCATCGACGTGTTCGAGAAGAACGACTTTCTGACGTACACGATCAACTCGGTGATCGTGTCGTTCGGCGCGACCGGGCTCGCGCTGCTGTTCGGCGTTCCGGCGGGCTACGGCATCGCCAAGTCGAAGGCGACGAAGGCGGCGGTGTTGATCCTGATCGCGCGCGTGACGCCCGGCCTGTCCTTCCTCGTGCCGCTGTTCCTGATCTTCCAGTGGCTCGGGCTGGTGGGCACGCTGACGCCGCTGGTGATCACGCATCTGGTGATCACCGTGCCGATCGTGGTGTGGGTGATGATCGGCTTCTTCGAGGGCCTGCCGAACGAGCTTGAGGAGGCCGCGCTGGTCGACGGCGCGACGATCTGGCAGGCGTTCCGCCATGTCGCGCTGCCGCTGGCGCGGCCGGGGATCACGGTGGCGATGATCCTGTCGTTCATCTTCAGCTGGAACAACTTCATCTTCGGCGTGGTGCTGGCTGGCCGCGAGACCCGCACGCTGCCGGTCGCGGTCTACAACGTGCTGACCTTCGAGCAGGTGAGCTGGGGGCCGCTGGCCGCCGCGGCGCTGGTGGTGACGGCGCCGGTGCTGCTGCTGACGCTGCTGATGCAGAAGGAGATCGTCGCGGGCCTGACCGCGGGCGGCGTGAAGGGCGGCTAGAATGCCCCGCATCGGAGCCGGGCGGGGCGCCGCGTGCGCCGCCGTCGCTTCTGTGATGGCGCGCGCGGTTCTCGCCGCTGTGTTGCTGGCGGCGGTGCTGCTCGCCGGGCTGCCGCGCGCGATCGCCGCCGAAAACCCGCTGCAGCCGCCCGACCTGTCGAGCCCGCGCGCCACGCTGCAAACCCTCGTGACCCAATCGGATGGATTCTTCATCCTGATCGCCGATGTGCTCGGGCGGTATGCGCGTTCCAATGAGCTTTACGACGGCGCGGGCATGCGGCGGATCCTGGCTGCCTCGGCGGCGGCGGAGGTGCGTTTCAGGCCGGCGATGGATCTGTCCGGCATTCCACCGGTCCT
The DNA here is from genome assembly GCA_018240635.1 of Pseudomonadota bacterium. Taxonomy (GTDB): domain Bacteria; phylum Pseudomonadota; class Alphaproteobacteria; order Acetobacterales; family Acetobacteraceae; genus JAFEFJ01. The sequence continues at coordinate 4,271 of JAFEFJ010000085.1, forward strand.
GCGGCAGACCTTCGGCATCGAGCGGGCGGTGCAGCTTATGGAGGTGCTGAATCGCATCGACCTGCCCCCCATGGACACGGTGCCAGACGCCGCGGCGGTGGCGGCAAGCGGCATCAAACGCTGGCGCCTGCCTGGCACCGAGATCGAATTCGCCGCGCAAGGCGACAGCGCCGACGCGAGGCGGTGGGTGGTGTCGGCAGAAACGGTCGAGCAGCTTCCGCTCTACTACGGTCTGGTCCGTACGCTTCCGTACCGGCCGGGGCCGATGGCCGATCTCGCCCGCGTGCTCGGCGAGCTGAACGGGGGGCGCCGGGTCACCGTCTACGAAACTTTCCTGCAATCGCCGGTCGGCCTCGGGCGCGTGATCCCCCCGCGCTGGCTTTTCGAATTGCCGGATTGGGCCCGCGCACGGTTCCTGCGCGTAACGGTATGGCAATGGAGCGGGCTCATGCTGGGCGCGGGCGTGGGGGCGCTGACGGTCTGGGGTGCGCGGCGGCTGGCCCGTGCGGGTCGCGGTGCGGGCTCGCTCTGGAGCGGACTGCCCGTCCCGCTGGCGTTGATCTTCACCGCCGCCGTGATCGTTCCAACAGCGGCAAACCTCTTCCATATCGGCGGTGAAGTGCGCGAGGCGATCGCCTTCCTGCTGACGGTGGGATTGTTCGGTGGCGGCGCGTGGCTGGGCATGGCGCTCGCGGGATTGGTGGCCAATGCCATTGTCGCCTCCGAGCATCTGCGCCTGGGCCGGCTTGATGCGCAGCTGATCCGGCTAGGTGCGCGGCTGCTGGGCATGATCGCGGCGCTGGCGCTGGTGATCCGCGGTGCGGACGAACTGGGGTTTCCGGCCTATTCGGTTCTGGCGGGCGTGGGCGTCGGCGGCCTCGCCGTCGCTCTGGCCGCGCGCGATAGCCTGGCCAACTTGCTCGGATCCCTGCTGATCCTGATCGAGCAGCCGTTTCGCATCGGACATTATGTCCGGGTTGGCGGGGTCGAGGGCGCGGTGGAGGATGTCGGCTTCCGCAGCACGCGCATCCGCACCTCTGAGCACTCGCTGATCTCGCTGCCCAACAGCACGGTCGCGAACACCACGGTGGAGAACCTGACGCTGCGGCCCGCGCGGCGCCAGCGCCTGACGGTGCAGGTGCCGCGCGATACTCCGCGCGATGCGCTGACAGCGCTGATCGGCCGCGTCCGCGCGCTGCTGGACGCCGATCCGGTGTGCGAATCCGCCAGTGCACGGGTGCATGTGAGCGCGCTGAGCGACAGCCTTTGGGACATCGTGGCGACGTTCAGCCTGATGGTGGAGGGCGACGCGGCGGAGGCCGAGGCGCGGGAGACGATCCTGCTGGGGATCGAGGCGCTGGCCCCCGAATGCGGCGTCACGGGAACGCTGCGCATTTCCTGCGCCTGACGCGGGGCCCTAGCTTCGGGCGTCGGCCCGCGCCTGCGCGACACGGCCCTGCTGAGAGACGCTGCCGATGCGCGCGCCGTGGATCGTGGGACGCGGCTTGCGGCTCGGACGCGGGCGCATCCCGTCGGCTGCGGCCACCGCGCTTGCCGGGGCGTGCGATGCGCGGGCCTGCCGGGCAGCGAGCGCGGCGCGCATCGTCGCCACTGCCCGGGCGCGCTTGGCCTCGGCGTCGAGCGCATCGATGCGCGCGTTCACCCGCTTGAGCGCGCGCGCATAGACCTGCTTCTTCGCCATGATGCCACGCTCGCTCGCTTCGCCCGCCGAGGCGGAGCGGGCGTCCTGCTTGCCCCGGCGCACGCGGCGATGGGTGCTGATGATGCCGCGCGCACGGGCGCGCTGTTCGCGCAGCCACCGCGCGAGATCGACGAGCGCGCCGCGCTCCATCCCTTCCAGCGCCGGGTAGTGGCTGTTCTGCACGAAGGCCAGTTCCGACTCGGCCAGCAACTTCCGCTCGGATGCGAACTCGACGCCCATTTGGTTGCCCTCTTGTTGTTTCTGTTCTGGTCGGATGGCGGATCGGGACCGTTCAGGCGGGCTGCGGTTCCGCTTCGTTGCCGGTGTCGGATGGCACGGGGTTCGCGCGGGGCGCGGCGTCGGCGGGCGGCGCGAGCGTGCCGACGGTGACGGTGACATTCACGTCGAGCGCCTGGAAGCTGTTGGGCGCGCCGATGAAGCCGCCGCTGACCGGCACCGCTTGTTCCGGCGTGCGCGCGACCGAGACGCGGATCAGGTTGCGGCCGGCGATCAGGCCGTTCGTGGGGTCGAATTCCACCCAGCCCGTGCCGGGCAGGTAGATCGCGACCCAGGCATGGGTGGCGCCGCCGCCCACCACCGGATCGGCCGAATCGACCAGCGCCTCGTCGTAGAGGTAGCCGCTGATGAAGCGGGCGGCGAAGCCGAGCGCCCGCGCCGCCTCCATCATCAGCAAGGCGAAATCGCGGCACGCGCCGCTTCTGGTCGCGAGCGTGACGGTCGGCGTATTCGTGCCCTCGGCCTCGCGCCCCTGGTAGGCGAAGTCGGACTTGATGGCCCTGGTCATCGCGACCAGCAGGTCCATCGTCCGCGTAGGGCCCTTCGGGTTCAGGAACTTGCGCGCCCAGGCATCGACCTTGCGCTCGGGGTCCGGGCTGTGACGCTCGGCGAGACGGGCGAGGTCGGGTACTTCCTCCACCGCGTAGCTGAATGGATATAGCTCGGCCGAGGTTTCCAGCGGGAAGTCGTTGCCGGTCGGGTAATGCTCCAGGTCGAGCGTCGAGACGATCCGCAGAAGGTCGGTCTCGGTCTGGTCGAAGTCGACGAACAGCACCGAGTTCGACTGCACGTCGTGCGCCCAGCGCTGGCGGACGGCGGGCGGGGACAGCGTGAGCGTCGCGTCGAGCAGTTGCAGGTCGTGCGAGTCGCGCGGCCGGAGCATCAGCCGGTGCCGCAGCAGCTTCACCGGCTGGTTGTAGCGGTACTCGGTGGCATGGGTGACGCGGACATGCGGCATGGCGGCGGCTCAGGCCGGGCCATGCAGGCGTTCGGCGAGGCCGCGCGGCACGAGGCGCTCCGCGGCGCCCTGCGCGCGCTTGCGGACCCGCCCGAAGGCCGCGACGCCCGCAAGGCGGCGGTCGAGGAAGGCGAGCGTGGCTTCGTCCTGCTCGCTCTGATCGCGCAGCCAGTACAGCAGTGTGGCCGCGTAGATGCCCGACAGGATCGCGCGCTTGGTGTACCAGCTGAAATCGGCCGAGGCGTCGCCGGCGGCGTGCCAGATCGCATCGACCGTGCGCGCCGTGCAGGCGGCGGAGAGGCGCAGATTGCCCGGCAGCGCCAGCACCGAGGCGGCGCGGCGGACCGCTTCCTTGTGCGGACGGTTCTGCTCCAGCCGCAGCGCGATCACGGCGCGCACGCGGGCGGGCAGGCGCATCGCCGACATGTCCGCCGCGGCGGCGGCTTCCTGCATGCGGCGGTCCGCGAGGTCGCAGAACGCCTCGATCATGTCGGCCGCGCCGCCGGGGAACAGCATCGGCGCGTCGGCGGGATCGGCGCCGATGGAGGCGAGGGCGTGGCGCAGCGCGCGGCTGGTCCAGCCGTCGAACGGCACCGATGGCAGCATCGCCTCGATCGCGGCGTCGCGCTCGGGGCTGCGTTCAGGCGCCTGCATCATGCGTTTCCTCCCTTCGCGGCGGCCGCGTCCGACGCCGCGGCGCGGGCGGCGTCTGCCCTGGCCAGTTCCTCCAGGAAGCCGAAATTGCGGAAATCGGTCATCCGCATCGGATAGAGGATGCCGTCGAGGTGGTCGTATTCGTGCTGCACGACGCCGGCATGGAAACCCGCGACCTCGCCGCCGATGGCGTTGCCGTCGCAATCGACGCCCCGGTAGCGGATGCGCGGCGCGCGTGGGACCGCGGCGCGCAGGCCGGGGATGGACAGGCAGCCTTCCCAGCGCAGCACCCGTTCGTCGGTGAGCAGCTCGACGGTGGGGTTGATGACCACGGTGTTGCCGACCGGCACGTCGCCGGGGTCCCCGCCGGCGCGGGCGGCGGGGACGCGGAAGACGAACAGCCGCAGCGGCACGTGGACCTGCGGGGCGGCGAGGCCGGCGCCCATCGCGTCCTCCATCGTCTCGATCATGTCGGCGACGAGGCGGCGGATCTCCGGCGCGCCGGGATCGGCCACCGGCTCGGCCTTCTGCAGCAGGACGGGGTGGCCCATGCGGGCGATCTTGAGGATGGCCATGTGTCGTCGGTTCCGCTGGACGTTCGGGAGGGCGCTTTCCCTTCCGGCATATAGGGATAGCGCCGCGGCGCACAGGGCCGCCGTGCGTCATGCGCATCGGGTGGCCCGGTCAATTCCGTTTGGCGGGTCCTGCGGCCCGTGATATAGCGGCCGCCCTGCGCCGGGTTCCGGCGGCGGAGACCATTTGCCTGCCCGCATGACGGGCGCAGACCGAAAGGAGTAGGCGGCCAAGTGCAAGTTCTCGTCCGCGACAACAACGTCGACCAGGCGCTGAAAGCGCTCAAGAAGAAGATGCAGCGCGAAGGCATTTTCCGCGAAATGAAGCTGCGCCGGCATTACGAGAAGCCGTCCGAGCGCCGCGCGCGCGAGGCCGCCGAGGCCGTTCGCCGCGCCCGCAAGCTGGAGCGCAAGCGCCTGGAGCGCGAGGGCTTCTGACCGCCCGGGTCCCGGAACTCCGGGACCCGTCTGCCTACCGATCCCAATCCTCGACCCGGCCGCACTTCCCCCGCCGCCAAGCGGCGTGGTCGAGCGCGCCGGTCAGCCTTCCGCGCGCAGCTCGGCGAAGGTGTCGCGCGCGCAGATGAGCGCTTCCCGCACCAGCGGCAGGCCGCAATAGCCGGACAGGTGCAGGATCGCCTCGATCAGCTCGTCCTCGGTCCAGGCCTGGCGCAGCGCCATGCGCAGATGGATTCGCAGCTCCGCCTCCCGCCCCATCACGGTGTCCGAGATCACGCAGATCAGCGTGCGTGTCTTGAGATCGAGGCCGGGACGCGACCACAGCATCCCGAACACCGCTTCGGTCGCATAGCGGCCGAATTTCGCCATCGTCTCGTCGGTGTAGACCGTCTGGCCCAGCCGCTCGACATAGGCGTCGCCCATCAGCTTGCGGCGGATTTCGCTGCCCTTCGTGAATGCCTCGCTGTCGGCCATCCTTGCTGTCCTCCCGTTACGTTGGCGTTGCGGGAGAGGTTGCGCCGGGCGGCGGTGGGTGCCAAGCGGGACGCAATGCGCGGGGCAGGGGGAGCGGACGGATGAGTGGGATGCGGGCGGAGATCGGCTTCATCGGGCTCGGGCAGATGGGCGGGCCGATGGCGGCGCGGCTGCTGGCTGACGACGTGCGGCTGCATGTGCACGACGCGAATCCGGGCGCGATGGCCGGGTTCGCCGCGCGCGGGGCCGTGGCGCACGGGTCGGCGCGGGGTGTGGCCGATGCGGCGGCGGTGGTGTTCGCCTGCCTGCCGGCCCAGGCGATCAGCTTGGCGGTGGCGGAGGAAGCCGCCGCGGGTACGGCGCTGCGTGTCTATGCCGAGATGTCCACGATCGGGCGCGAGACGATGGCGGCGGTCGCGGCGACGATGGCCGCGCGCGGCGTGGCGGCGGTGGATGCGCCGGTCAGCGGCGGGCCGCCCGGCGCGCGGGCGGGGACGCTGGCGATGATGGCGGCCGGCGCGCCCGAGGCGGTGGCGCTGGTGCGCCCCTGGCTCGCGCGGATCGGGCGCGCGGTGTTCGTGATCGGCGAGACGCCCGGCATGGCGCAGACCATGAAGCTGGTGAACAACCTCCTGATCGCGACCAACCTGGCATCCGCCTTCGAGGCGCTGGTGATGGGCGCGAAGGCGGGGCTGGACCCCGACCTGATGCTGGAGGTGATCAACGCCTCCACTGGGCGCAGCATGGTGACGGAGACGCTGATCCCGAAGGCGGTGCTGCCGGGCAGCTTCGACTTCGGCGCGGCGACGGCGATCATCGCCAAGGACGCCGAGCTGGGCGTGGCGGAGGCGCGGTCGCTGGGCGTGCCGGCCTGGACCGTCGAGCAGGCGGCGCGGCTGTGGAAGCTCGGCGTGCTGGAGGGCTACGGGCGCGCCGACATGACGGAGGTGATCCGCCTGCTGGAGAAGTGGGCGGGCGCGGAGGTGCGCAGCCGGGCGTGAGGCCGCCGGGCTATTTCGCGGCGGCGTGTTCCGACGGCACGCGGCGCTCGACCTCGGTGATGTAGTCGCGCGTCAGCGGCACCGCGGTCTGCACATGGGCGAGCTGGATCTGGAAGATCATGTGCCCTTCGCGGCGGAACGCGACTTCCGAGCCCGCGAGGTAGCATTCGAACATGCGGCAGAACCGCTCGTCGTAGAGCGCGCCGATGGCGTCGCGGTTGGCGGCGAAGCGGCGGCGCCAGTGGCGCAGCGTCTCGGCGTAGTGCAGGCGCAGGATCTCGATGTCGGTGGCGACGAGCCGGCTGCGCTCGATCGGCGGCAGAACCTCGCTCAGCGCCGGGCAGTAGCCGCCGGGGAAGATGTATTTGGCGATCCAGGGATTGGTGCTGCCCGGCCCGTCGCTGCGGCCGATGGCGTGCAGCAGCGCGACCCCGTCGGGCTTCAGCGTGCGGCCGACCATCTTGAAGAACTCGGCGTAGTGGCCGACGCCGACATGCTCGAACATGCCGACCGAGACGATGCGGTCGAACTTCTTCTGCACCGCGCGGTAGTCCATCAGCTCGAACGTGACGCGGTCCTGCAGGCCCTCGGCGGCGGCGCGGGCGCGGGCTTCGGCAAGCTGCTCCTGCGACAGCGTGATGCCGGTGACGCGGGCGCCGAAATCGCGCGCGAGCGTGAGCGCCATGCCGCCCCAGCCGGAGCCGATGTCGAGCACTTCGAGCCCCGGGCGGTCGAGGCAGAGCTTGGCCGCGATGTGCCGCTTCTTCGCCGCCTGCGCCTGTTCCAGCGTTTCGTTGCCGCGCGGGAAATAGGCGCAGGAGTATTGCCGGTCGCGGTCGAGGAACAGGCTGTAGAGCCGTCCGTTCAGATCGTAGTGGTGCGCGACGTTCTTCTGTGACCGGGCGGCGGGGTTGTACTGGTCGATGCGCCGGCGCAGCGTGCTCCAGGCGGTCTGGAAGCGGGCGAACGGATGGTGCGCCATGCCCTCGACGGCGTTCAGGGCGATCACGTCGAGCAGGTCGTAGATCGTGCAGTCGAGCGGGACGAGCGTGCCGTCCATGTAGCATTCGCCGAAGCGCAGGGAGGGGTTCAGGACCAGCCTGCGGACGGTCGCCTTGTCGTTCAGCGACATTGCCGCTTCGGGGCCGGGCTCGGTGCCGGCATAGGCAGACAGCCGACCGTCCGGCCACCGCACGGTCAATCGCCCGTACCGGACGAACCGCTTCAGGATCGCATCGAGAACCGCTTGCATGGGCGCGCCGACGACATCAACACAAACAAAGCGTCATGTTGGCGTAAGGTCGCCCGGTTCGTCAAAATTCCGGCGCAAGATCCCACGCGGCGCGGCGCGGAAACCGTTGTGGGCCGGCGGGCAGGCATCCGCGCGCCGCGCTGCCGGGGGATCGACCCGCCGGGAGCGTGGCGCGCGGGGCGTGATCAGCCCGCGGTGATCTCGGCGTCAGGGTCGAACAGCTCGAGCGGCTCGGCGTCCGCGTCTTCCTCCTCGGCGGCGAGGCCGACGGCTTCGCCGCGGGCCTGCTTCTCGGCTTCCTCGGCGCTGCGGGCGACGTTCACCGTGACGGGGATCGACACCTCGGGGTGCAGCGCGACGCGGACCGTGGTGAGCCCGAGCGTCTTGATCGGATGCTCGAGCACGACCTGCGAGCGGTTGATCGTGAGCCCCGCGGCGGTGCAGCCATCGGCGATGTCGCGCGCCGAGACCGAGCCGTAGAGGCCGCCCGATTCGCCCGCCTGGCGGATCACCACCACCGACAGGCCGCCCACGCGCTCGGCCACGCGCTCGGCTTCCTCGCGGCGCTTGAGGTTCTGCGCCTCAAGCTGGGCGCGCTCGGTCTCGAAGCGTTCGAGGTTCGCCTTGCTGGCGCGGATCGCCTTCTTCTGCGGCAGCAGGTAGTTGCGCGCGTAGCCCGGCTTGACCTTCACCAGTTCGCCCATCTGCCCCAGCTTCTCGACGCGCTGCAGCAGGATCAATTCGACGGCGGCCATGACCGGCTCCTAGCTCAGGATGTAGGGGAGCAGGGCGAGGAAGCGGGCGCGCTTGATCGCCACGGCCAGCTCGCGCTGCTTCTTGGCCGACACCGCGGTGATGCGGCTCGGCACGATCTTGCCGCGCTCGGACAGGAAGCGCGACAGCAGGCGGACGTCCTTGTAGTCGATCTTCGGCGCATTCGGGCCGGAGAACGGGCAGGACTTGCGGCGCCGGTAGAAGGGACGGCGCGCGCCGACCGCGGTGCGGCGGGCGGCGGGATTGACTTCGCTGGTATCGGACATGATCGCCTATTCCTCCATTCCGCCGCCGCGGAATTCGTCGCGGCCGGGCGAGAACTCCTCGCGGGCGCGGAATTCCTCGCGGTCGTCGTAGCCGCGGCGCCGGCCGCTGTCGAAGCGCCCGGCGGGCTTCGGCCCGCGGAAGCTGCGTTCGCGGTCGTCGGACTTGCGCGACAGGATGGCCGAGGGCGCCTCGTCGATGGTTTCGGCGCGCACGGTCATGAAACGCAGGATGTCCTCGTTCAGCCGCAGCTGGCGCTCCATCTCGGTGATGAAGGCGGGCTTGGCGTCGAGGCCGAGCAGCATGTAGTGGCCCTTGCGGTTCTTCTTGATGCGGTAGGCGAGGCTGCGAAGGCCCCAGTACTCCCGCTTCTTGACCGCGCCGCCCTCGGCTTCGAGGCTGGTGCCGATCTCGTCGGCGACGGCCTCGACCTGCTGCTGCGTGACGTCGTTGCGTGCGATCAGCACGCATTCGTATAGCGGCATCGTGACTCCCTCTGGCTGGTGTTCGGCCCGGTGACCGGGATCGGTCGTGCTGCGCGGCGCGCAGGGGCATAGCCGGGGCGGATGCCGCCGTCCCGGCAGGGAAGCGCGGGTGTGAAGCACAAAGGGAGGGCGGAGGCAAGCGCGCCTGGGGCTGGGCGGCCATCCCGCTGGCCCGCCGGATGGGACGGCGCTGCGGCGCAGACTGCAATTGCAAATAATTCGCATTTTCGGTAGATCGGGCGTGTTCCCGCTTCGGAGCGCGTTCCCGTGTATGTCTGCCTCTGCAATGCCCTGACCGACGAGGATGTGTGCCGCGCGCGCGCCGCGGGCGCGTGCCGCCCGGCCGAGATCCTGGCCGCCTGCAACTGCCGCGCCCAATGCGGCACCTGCGCCCGCACGCTGCGCGACATCGCGCGCGCGCATGCGCACGAACTGGCGGACGCGGCGGACTAGGATGACCGGACGGAACGCGGCCGCATCGGGCGCCCTGGGCGGCCGCGTCCTCGCCGTACTCGCGACCGCGCAGCTTATTGGCTGGGGGACGGTGGGCCTTCTTGCCGTGGTCGGCGGGAGCATCGCCGCCGATCTGCGCATCGACCTGGCGACGGTCTTCGCGGGCAATGCGGTGTTCTATGTGACGATGGGACTGTGCGGCCCACTGCTGGCCGGGGTCTTCGTCCGGCACGGCGCGCGCCGGGTGATGGCTGCCGGAACCCTTGTCTCCGCCGCGGGTTTCGCCGCGCTGGCGGGGGTGCACGGTCCTGCCGCGTATTTTCTTTCGTGGGCGGTGCTGGGCGCGGGCGGCAGCGCGACGCTTTCCACCGCCGCCAATATCGCGCTGAACGAGATCGCCGGCCGGAACGCACGCAGCGCGATCGGCCTTCTGATGGTGATCACGGGCCTGTCCAGCAGCATTTTCTGGCCGTTTGCCGCCGTGCTCGCCGCCCACCTCGGCTGGCGCGGCACCTGTGCGTTATACGCGGTCGCGCTCGCGGCGGTCTGCCTGCCGCTCTACGCATTCGGGCTGCCGCGCCCGCCTGCCCCGCAGGATCAACGAGCCGATCCGGTGCACGGGGACGGGGGTAGCGCGCCGGGCGTTGTCGGAACCGCGGTGTTCCCCCTGATCGTGACCGCGATCGCGCTCAATGCCTTCGTCACGGTCGGCTTGAGCGCCCTGCTCATCGAGTTGCTCAAGTCCAAGGGCCTGCCGCCGACCGAGGCGATCGCGTTCGCCTCGATCCTGGGCGTGGTTCAGGTCAGCGCACGCGCCGCCGACTTCCTGGGCGGCGCACGATGGGACGGGTTGAATACGGGCCTCGTGGCCGGCATCGGGATACCCGTGTCCCTGTCATTCCTTGCAGCCGCTGGGGCCGGCTATTGGACGATCGCCGTTTTCATTCTGCTGTACGGGGTGTCGAGCGGCGCTTTCGCCGTGGCGCGCGCGACGATCCCGCTCGTGTTCTTCGACAGCGCGGCCTATGCGCGCGCCGCCTCGAAACTCGCGCTTCCGCTGAACGTCATGTCCGCAGTTGCGGCGCCCATTCTCGCCGGGCTTCTGACGCGCCTGGGTTCGAACGCGCTGCTCGGCGTGGTGATTGCCTGCTCGAGTGCCGCCGCGGTGACCCTGCTGCGCCTGAGCCGCCGCCGCCCCGTGCGGGATATGGTGCCATCGTGACT
>JAFEFJ010000086.1 GCA_018240635.1 Pseudomonadota bacterium
GGCGGCGCGCGCTCGCGGTGGCGGGCGAGGTGATCCGCGCCGCGGGCGTCGCCATCGACATCGTCGATATCGGCGGCGGCTTTCCCGTGGCCTATCCCGACATGGACCCGCCGCCGCTCGGCGCGTTCCTGGCCGAGATCGAGGAAGGCTTCGAGAGCCTGGGCCTGCCAGCCCATGTCCGGCTCTGGGCCGAACCCGGCCGCGCCCTGGTGGCCGGCGGCGGCTCGGTCGTCGTGCAGGTGCAGCAGCGCCGGGGCGACGCGCTCTACGTGAACGACGGCGTCTTCGGCGCGCTCGCCGATGCCGGCGCGCTCGGCTTCCGCTACCCGGTGCGCGCCTTGCGCCCCGAAGGCGCGGGGCTGAGCGGCAACCTCGTCCCGTTCCGCTTCTTCGGGCCGACCTGTGACAGCGCGGATGCGATGCGGGGTCCGTTCCTGCTGCCCGCCGGCATCGCCGAGGGCGACTGGATCGAGATCGGCCAGCTCGGCGCCTATGGCGGCGCGCTCCGCACCGGCTTCAACGGCTTCGACCGCGCCCGCATCGCCGAGGTCCGCGATGGTCCGCTGCCGTCCGTCCGTCACCGGCCGAAAATCGCCCGCGCCGCCTGATCGGGAGGGTCGGGGCACAACCCTGGCGGGCTGGCGCACAACTTCGTGATATGTCTATATAGCGGACGTGTTTCACGGAGAGGCCGGATGCCTTCGACCGCCAAGTTGCTCGCCTGGATCGAAACGACGGGCGGCAACGAGGTGATGGCGGCGTATGTGGGCGGGGCCTCCCTCTCGCCGCCTCCCAGCATGAAGCCCCGGCCTCCGGCGCGGGCGCTTCATTCCTCGGTGGCGTGCGCGCAGCGATGGGTCGAGCGGGAGGCATCCGCCCTCGGCCTCCCGGTGGAATGGCTGGCGGCGCCGCCGGCGCTGTAGGCGGCGCCTCTCAGGCGCCGATCCAGCGCCACCAGCGCCAGGTCAGCGCCAGCGCCAGCAGCCCCGCGATGCCGATCGTGGCGGTCGCGGGCTCCGCGCCGAACCGGTTGGCGAGCGTGCCCAGCAGCAGGAAGCCCAGCGGGCCCAGGCCGATGCAGACCGACAGCACGCCCAGCACCCGGCTGCGCATCTCCGCCGGCGCGGCCATGTACACGAGCGTCGCCTGCATGATCGAGAAGCCCGCGCCGCCCAGCCCCGTCAGCAGCAGCGCGGCGCCCGCGATCAGCGGGCTCGGCGCGACCGCGAACACCACCAGCAGCGCGCAGTAGGACGCCGCCCCGCCGACATACAGCCGCTTGTAATGCGCGGGCCGCGCGAACACGGCGATCAGCAGCGCGCCGAAGAAGGCGCCCACGCCGTCCATGCTCGCCAGGATGCCGATTCCCTCCGGCCCCAGATGCAGGTTGTCGCGCCCGATCACCGGCACCATGCTGGTGAACGGCCAGCCGAACAGGTTGTAGATCACGGTGACGACCAGGGTGCCGATCAGCCGGCGCTCCCCGCGCACCAGCCGCAGCCCCTCGGCGATCTGCTCCATCACCGCGGTCCCGGCGGCGTGCGCCGTCCGGTTGCGGTACCGCAGCCCCGCGGCAGCGACCAACGCCGTCGCGTACAGCACGATGCCGCAGGCGAACACGCCCTGCACGCCGACGCCGGCGTAGAGCAGTCCGCTCACCGTGGGGCCGACCATCCGGCTCGCGTTGTTCGCCCCCACGTCCAGCGACATCGCGGTGCCCATCCGGTCGATGCCGACCACCTCCCCCAGCATCACGCGGCGCACCGGATTGTCGGTCGCCCAGCCCAGCCCGTTGAGGAAACTCGCGACCGCCAGGTGCCACACCGCCAGCATTCCGGCATGCGCCAGGACGGTCAGCACGACCGAGGTGGCGAGCATCATCACCACCACCAGGATCAACGCGGTGCGCCGCTGCATCCGCTCGGCGAATGCGCCGAGGAAGGCGCCGAACAATCCCATCGGCAGAAGGCGCAGCATCGTCAGCATGGCGACGATGAAGGGGGATTGCGTCTGCTGGTAGGCGAACACGCCCACCGCGATCGTCTCCAGCCAGCGGGCGATGAAGACCGCGAGGCCGACGTACCAGAGCCGCCAGAAATCCGCCTCGCCCAGCAGCGCCGCGCGCGCCCGCGCGGGCGCGGCCTGAGCGGTCTGCTGGCCGGCGGTCTGCTGGCCGGCGGTCTGCTGGCCGGCGCACGCGGCCTCAATGGTCCGATCGCTGGCCTGCGCCACCGCTTTCGGCGTTCCTCCGTGACCGGCGGCTTCGCGACGCCGTTGCGCGATCCTGACCGCAACCGCCGCGCCGGGCACTACCCGGAGGCGGACGCCCTGCAATGCGAGGGACGCAAGGATGCGGCGTCCGCCGGCCTCAGTCCCGGCCGGGGCCGCGCGCCATCAGGTCCTGGATCAGCAGAGCGACCAGCCCGGTCCAGCCGGTCTGGTGCGACGCGCCCAGGCCCAGGCCGTTGTCGCCGTGGAAGAACTCGTGGAACAGCAGCGCCTCCTCCGCGCCGGCCGCGCGCGGGACCGGCGTGCCGCGCAGCGATGCGCGCGCGCCGTCCGCGTCCTTGGCGAACAGCGCGATCACCCGGCGGCTCAGCTCGTCCGCCACCTGCGCCAGGTTCAGCATCCGGCCCGAGCCGACCGGGCATTCCACCGTGAACTCGGGGCCGTAGTAGCTGTCGAACTTGCGCAGCGCGTCGATCAGCAGGGCGTTGGCGGGCAGCCAGATCGGCCCCCGCCAGTTGGAGTTGCCGCCGAACGCGCCGCTCTGGCTCTCGCCGGGCTCGTAGTCCACGCCGAAGCGCTGCCCGTCCAGCTCCAGCACGAAGGGCGCGGCCAGATGCGCCCGCGACATCGAGCGCACGCCGTAGGGCGAGAGGAACTCCGTCTCGTCCAGCATCCGCTCCAGCAGCTTCTTCAGGCGGTGCCCGCGCAGCATCGACAGCAGGCCGCGCTCCGCCATGCCCGGCTCCGCCCAGCGGGAGATCAGGCCCGCGAGGTCCGGGCGGTGGCGCAGGAACCAGCGCAGCCGGTTGGCGAACTCCGGCAGCCGCCCTTCCACCGCGCCGTCCAGCACCTCCACCGCCAGCATCGGCAGCAGCCCCACGAGCGAGCGCACGCGCAGCCGCTCCATCCGTCCGTTCGGCTGGCGGAACACGTCGTAGAAGAACCCGTCCGCGTCGTCCCACAGCCCGATCCCCTGGCCGCCGAGATCGGTCATCGCCTCCGCGATATAGAGGAAGTGCTCGAAGAACTTGGTGGCGACGTCCTCGTAGACCGGGTTGCGCATCGCCAGCTCGATCGCGATCCGCAGCAGCGTGAGCGTGTACATCGCCATCCACGAGGTCGCGTCCGCCTGGTCGATCGTGCCGCCGCCGGGCAGCGGCTGGGAGCGGTCGAAGACGCCGATATTGTCGAGCCCGAGGAAGCCGCCCTGGAAGACGTTGCGGCCGTCGGCGTCCTCGCGGTTCACCCACCAGGTGAAGTTCAGCAGCAGCTTGTGGAAGACGCGCTCCAGGAAGTCGCGGTCCGGCACGCCGGTCAGCGCCTCCTCCATCTTGTACACGCGCCATGCGGCCCAGGCGTGCACCGGCGGGTTGGCGTCGCCGAAGTTCCATTCGTACGCGGGCAACTGGCCGTTCGGATGCATGTAGTATTCGCGCAGCATCAGGATCAGCTGCCCCTTCGCGAAGGCGGGATCGATCAGCGCGAAGGTCACGCAATGGAACGCCAGGTCCCAGGAGGCGTACCAGGGATATTCCCATTTGTCCGGCATCGAGATGATGTCGGCGTTGTTCAGGTGCCGCCAGTCGCGGTTGCGCGTCCGGCCTGCGGGCGGCTTGGGCTGCGCGGGGTCGCCGTCCAGCCATTCCTGCACGTTGTAGAGATACAACTGCTTCGACCAGATCATCCCGGCCAGCGCCTGCCGCTGCACCAGCCGCGCATCGCCGTCCGCGATGTCCGCCTGCAAGGCGCCGTAGAAATCGTCGGCCTCGCTCCGCCGCCGCGCCATCGTGGCGTCGAAATCGGCGAAGGCATCCGATGCGGCGGGCGGCGCGGCGCGCGGGCGGAAGCGCAGCCGGACCGTGCGCGTCTCGCCCGGCGCCAGCGTCCAGACCAGCAGCGCGGCGCATTTCGTTCCCGCCGCATCGGCGCTGACCGCTTCGCGCGCGCCGTTCACCACGCAGTCGTTGATGCCGTCCTTGAACGGCCCCGTCTCCTTGGCGTCGAACAGCAGAGGCGTATTCGTGTCGTTCTCGCAGAACAGCCACGCGGCTGACTGATCGGCGTCGAGCCGCATCGGCGGTTCCAGCGGATGATCCGCCAGCACCGCCTGTCCCTCCTGCCGCAGCGCGGGGCGCGCGCGTCCTTCCGCCCAGGACCACGTGTTGCGCGCCCACAGATGCGGCAGCAGGTGCAGCGTCGCCGCCTCGGGCGCGCGGTTCGTCACCGTCACGCGCATCAGGATGTCGCGCGGCGACGCCTTCGCGTATTCCGTCACGACATCGAAATACCGTCCGTCGTCGAAGGCGGCGGTGTCGGTGATCTCGAACTCGGGGTCCTGCCGGCCGCGCCGCGCGTTCTCGGCGATCAGTTGCTCGTACGGAAACGCGGCCTGCGGGTATTTGTAGAGCATCCGCATGTAGGAATGCGTGGGCGTCGCATCGAGGTAGAAGTAAAGCTCCTTCACGTCCTCGCCGTGGTTGCCCTGCGTGTTGGTCACGCCGAACAGCCGCTCCTTCAGGAACGGGTCGCGCCCGTTCCACAGCGCGACGGACAGGCACCAGTGCTGCCACAGGTCGCTGAAGCCCGCGATGCCGTCCTCGCCCCAGCGATAGGCGCGGCTGCGGGCATGGGCGTGCGGGAAATACGCCCAGGCGTCGCCGTTGGCGCTGTAGTCCTCGCGCACGGTCCCCCATTGCCGTTCGCTGAGGTACGGCCCCCAGCGCCGCCAGTCCTCGCCCTCCTCGATGGCGAGAAGCCGCGCGCCTTCCTCGGTGCCGTAGATCGTCCGCCGCCGTCCGCTCACGCGCGCCTTCCGCCCTGCCGTCCGTCCCGGCGCGATGATGGCAGGACCGGCGCCTCCGGTCAGCCGACCATCTGCGCCGCCGCGCGGCGGAACCGCGCCAGGGCGGCGGCGAACACCGCCAGCCCCACCAGCAGCGTCATCGCGAAGTCCTGCCACACCGCGCCGAGCGAGGCGCCGCGGAACAGGATCGCCTTGGCGAAGGCCACGAAATGCGTGGACGGCGACCACCACATCACGTCCTGCAGCCACAACGGCATCGATTCGAGCGGCGTGTTCCCGCCCGACAGCACGTTCATCGGGATCGCCACCAGCATGTAGAGCAGCCCGAGCTGCGGCATCGAGCGCGCGATGGTCGCGAGCAGGATGCCGATGGCGGTGGCGAAGAACAGGTAGAGCGCCACGCCCGCCAGGAACAGCGGGATGCTGCCGTGGATCGGAATGCCGAGCAGCGCGCGGACCACCAGCGTCAGCGACAGCGCGACCGCCACCGTGATCACCAGCCCGTTCGCCCAGATCTTCGCCAGCGCGATCTCGACGGGCCGCAGCGGCATCACCAGAAGGTGGTCCATCGTGCCGTGCTCGCGCTCGCGGATCACCGCCGCACCCGCCAGAACGATCGACAGCATGGTCACGTTGTTGACGATGCCCATCAGGCCCATGAACCACGCGGAACTGGCGTTCGGATTGAACGAAATATGCACTTGCAGCGCCGCCGGCGTGTCTGGCTCGTAGTCGGTGCGCGTCAGCGCCCGGGCGATCTCGGCCGCGATGATGCTTTGCAGGTAGCCGAGCCCGATCCCCGCCTGCATCGCCGCCGTCGCATCGGCGCTGACGCGGATGCCGGGATTGCTTCCCGCCAGCACGTCGCGCTCGAAATGCGGCGGGATCTCGATCACGAAGGTGAAGCGCGCGCGGTCCTGCAACAGGTCCGCATCCGCGGCGTCGATCGGCACCGCCGGCTTGAAGTAGGGCGGCAGGATCGCCTCGGCGATCGCGCGCGACAGGGCGGAGCGGTCCTGGTCCACGATGCCGACCGAGGCGTTGTGCACCTCCTGCGCCACGCTCTGCGCCATCGCGATCACCATCAGGCTGAACGCATAGACGACGAAGGCGAGCAGCACGACGTCGGAGAGGAAGCTGCGCACCTCCTTGGTGCCGAGCCAGAAGATGTTGGCGAGCGAGTCGCGCATGGGCCTACCGCTCCTGCTTGCGCAGCAGGATCGCGCTCAGCCCGATCAGCGCCGGGACGAACAGCGCCAGTTCCAGCATGAACGGCGCCAGCTCCGCGAAGCCCAGTCCCTTGGTGAACACCCCCACGCTGATCGGCAGGAAATACGACATCGGGAACAGCCGCCCCATCACCAGCCCCGATCCGGTCAGCGCCGAGACGGGCGTGAGCAGGCCGGAGAACTGCATCGCCGGCATGAAGGTCAGGATCGCCGTGCCGAACAGCGCTGCGATCTGCGTCGTGGCGAAGCAGGATATCAGCAGGCCATAGGCGGTGGTCGCGACGACATAGATCAGCGCGCCCGCCGTCAGCGCCAGCAGGCTTCCCTTCAGCGGGATCGCGAACACCGTGACCGCAAGCGCCGTCAGCGCCGCGAAGTCGAGCATGGCGATGCCGATATACGGAAGCTGCTTGCCCAGGATGAACTCGATCCGCCGCACGGGCGTGACGTACAGGTTAGTGATCGAGCCCAGCTCCTTCTCGCGCACCACCGCCAGCGCCATCAGGATCGCCGGGATCAGCGCCAGCAGCAGCGCGATCGTGCCCGGCACCATCGCGAGCGCGCTTTCGAAATCCTGGTTGTAGCGGAACCGCGTCTCGATCGTTGCGCCGCCGCCCGATGGCGCGGCGCCGGTCGTCGCGATGGACAGATTGCGCAGGAACAGCAGATGCAGCCCCGCCAGGTAGCCGCGCGCCGTCTCGGCGTTGAACGGCATCGCGCCATCGATCCAGGCGCCGATCTCCACCGGCCGCCCGCGCCGCAGGTCGCGCCCGAAGCCGGGCGGGATGGCGATGGCGAGCTTCAGCTCGCCGTCCGCCAGCCGGCGTTCCAGATCGTCCTGGTCGCGGATCGACGGGCGCTCGTCGAAATAGATGCTGCCGCGCAGTTCGTTGATGTAGGCGCGGCTTTCCGGCGTCTGGTCGTGATCCAGCACCGCGAAGGCCAGGTGGTCCACGTCGGTGTCGATGCCGAAGCCCAGCACCAGCATCAGGAAGATCGTGCCCAGGATGGCGAAGCCCAGGCGGATGCGGTCGCGGGTCAGTTCCAGCCACTCGCGCCGCGCATAGGCCAGCATCCGGCGCGGGCTGAACGCCGCCGGGGCGGCGGGCGCGGCCCCGGCATCGGGCAGCGGCGGCGGCGGGTCCGGGGGACCGGATGCTTCCGTCAGGTAGGCGATGAACGCCTCCTCCAGCGTCGCCGCGCCGCGCGCGCGCGTCAGCGCCGCGGGCGCGCCCGTCGCCAGCACGCGGCCCGCATGCATCAGCGCGATGCGGTCGCAGCGCGTCGCCTCGGTCATGAAATGCGTGGAGACGAACACCGTCACGCCCTGCTCGCGCGACAACTCGCCCAGCAGCTCCCAGAACTGGTCGCGCGCCAGCGGATCGACGCCCGAGGTCGGCTCGTCCAGGATCAGCACCTCGGGCTCGTGCACCACCGCGACGGCCAGCGACAGGCGCTGGCGCAGCCCCAGCGGCAGCGACGCGGCTTTCGCGTTCAGGTGTTCGCCAAGGCCGAAACGCTGCACGAGAGCGGCGATCCTCGCCGCCGCATAGGCGCGCGGTATGCGGAACAGCCGCGCGTGCAGTTCCAGGTTCTGCGCGACGGTCAGCTCCGCCCACAGCGAAAACGATTGCGACATGTAGCCGACGTTGCGCCGCGTCTCGATGTCGCCGTTGCCGACCGCCCGGCCGAACATGGTCGCCGATCCCGACGTGGCCGGGATCAGCCCGGTCAGCATCTTCATCGTCGTCGTCTTGCCGCAGCCGTTCGATCCCAGGAAGCCGAAGATCTCCCCGCGCTCGATGCGGAAGCTCACGTCGTCCACCGCGGTGAAGTCGCCGAACCGGCAGGTCAGGCCGACGGCTTCGATCGCCGCCTCGCCGTCACGCGGGATGCGGGGCGGCATCCGCCCCGCGCGGCGTGTCACGCCGGGCAGCAGGGCGATGAACGCATCCTCGATCGTGTCGGTGCCGGTCTTCGCCAGCAGCGCGCCCGGCGAGCCATCGGCCAGCAGCCTTCCGTCGTTCATCGCGAACAGCCGGTCGAAGACCGCAGCTTCCTCCATATAGGCGGTCGCGGTCAGCACGGTCATGTCGGGCCGCGCCGCGCGCATCCGCGCGATCAGGTCCCAGAACTGCCGCCGCGACAGCGGATCGACGCCGGTGGTCGGCTCATCCAGGATCAGCAAATCGGGGTCGTGGATCAGCGCGCAGCACAGCCCGAGCTTCTGCCGCATCCCGCCCGACAGCTTGCGCGCTGCGCGGTCGGGGAAGGGGGCCAGGCCCGTCGCCTGCAGCAGGATCTCGGTGCGGTGCGCGCGCTCCTCGGCGTCGTGGCCGAACAGCCGGCCGAAGAAGTCGATGTTCTCCCGCACCGTCAGGTCAGGGTACAGGTTCCGCCCGAGCCCCTGCGGCATGTAGGCGATGCGCGGCGCCACCGCGTCGCGCTCGGCCGCGCGCGTCATGTCGGCCCCCAGCACGGTCAGCCGTCCCGCCTGCAGCCGTTTCGCCCCCGCGATCAGCGCGAGCAGCGTCGATTTGCCGACGCCGTCCGGCCCCAGCAGGCCCACCAGCCCGCCCGCCGGGATGGACAGCGTCACCGCTTCCAGCGCCTGCGTCCGTCTGTAGCGGTGCGCCAGGCCGGATGCCTCGCAGACGATGTCCACCGGCCGGACGCCCTATCGGCGCATGCCCGCCGCGGCAGCGGGCCACGGCGCCTTCGGGTCCAGCCGCACGAAGGCAAGCCCCGGCTGCCCGGCCTGCAACGGCGCGCGGGCGTCGCCCAATGCCTGCGCATCCACGCGGATGCGTACCCGGAACATCAGCTTTTCCCGCTCCACCGCGGTTTCGACCATTTTCGGCGTGAACTGGTTCTGCTGCGCGACGAAGCTGACATGCGCGGGCAGCGGATGGCCCGGATCGGCGTCCAGCACGATCCGCGCCTCGGTGCCCACGGCCGCGCGGCCGGCCTGCGCGGTCGGCAGGAAGATGTCCATGTAGGCGTAGTTGGTGTCCAGCACGGTGAACAGCTTGCCGCCCGCCGGCAGCACCTCGCCCAGATTGGCCAGCCGGTACTGCACGATCCCGTCGCGCGGCGCGCGCAGCGTGTTGTCGGCGATGTTCACCTCGATCAGCCGCGCGGATTGCAGCGCGGACTCGCGCGCGGCGGTTGCGGCGCTGATCCGCGCGTTCACGCCGTTGTAGGACGCGATCGCGGCGTCCAGTGCCTGGACGCGCTGATCCAGCAGCTCCTTCGTCGCGAAGCCCTTGGGCACCAGCGCGGCGGTGCGGGAAACCTCCGCCTGCGCCAGCGCCCAGACGCTGCGGGCCTGTTCCAGATCGGTCCGCGCGGTCGCGATCACGTGCTCGGCCTGCGCCACGTCCGCGCGCGCCTTGGCAAGCTGCGTTTCCATGTCGCTCGTGTCCATCCGCGCCAGAACCTGCCCGGCGCGCACCACGGCGCCTTCATCGACCAGGATCTCGGCCACGCGGCCGGCGAACTTTGTCTGGATGTCGATCTCGTCCTCTTCCAGCCGTCCGTTCGACACGGCGAAGCCTGCCGGAATCGGGGGCGCGCGATGCGTCGCCCACCAGCCCCCGCCCACCGCCGCGAGCGCCACGAGCACAACCGCGACGACAAGCAGGAGGCGCCGCCGCGGACGCGCGGCCGTGGTCCGCTTCTCCTCCATCGCAAGGCGCGGCGGCGTCTGGATGTTCATCGCGGCTCCCCGGTACCGGCGACACGGACCAAGGTCCGGTGCCATCCGGCGCGCGTGTTCGCTGTCACACCATAGCCCGCTCCGTCCTGCGTTGACGCGGATCAATTGTTGCCGTTGCCTCGCGCCCTAGTCGTAATGTCGGACGGTCCGGAATGCCCGGCCGCCCGGGCGGTTCGAGAGGAGAGCGGGTATGACGATCAGGACGATTCTCGTCGGCGCAAGCGGCGGCTCGGCGAGCGGGGGCGCCGTCGCGCTCGCAACGCGGCTCGCCCAGCGCTTCGGGGCGCATCTCGAAGGCTTCCACGTCAAGTTCGATCCGAACGAGATCATCATCGCGGCCTCCGGCGGCGGGCTTGGCATGCCGATGGACGGCGCCTGGATCGACCAGATGGGCAGCGATGCCGACAAGCTGGCGTCGGAGACGAAGGCGGCATTCCTCGCGGAGACGGCCAAGAAGGGCCTGGCGCATGTCGAGGAGCCGCCGGCGGGCGCAGCCGCCTCCGCCGCCACTGCGGGTTGGCACGAGAACACCGGCCGCGCCGCGGTGCTGCTGCCTGCCCGCGCCCGCTTCTTCGATCTGGTCGTGCTCGGCCGATCCGACCGGGTGATCGATCAGCCCGCGAGCGATGCGATCGAGCGTACCCTGCTCGACTCGGGCCGGCCGGTGCTGCTCGCGCCCGCGACGCCGCCCGCCGCCATCGGGGAGACCATCGCGGTCGGCTGGGACGGCTCCGCGCGCTCGGTCCACGCCATCGCGGCGGCGCTGCCGCTGCTGAAGAAGGCGAAGCAGGTGCTGATCATGACGGTGGGCGACCGCCCGGACGCGGATCTGCCCTCCGCCTGCGCGCATCTGCGCTGGCACGGCGTGGCGTGCGAAGCCCGCGCCATCGAAGGCATCTCGGGCGTCGCTCCCGGTGAGCATCTGCTCTCCACCGCCCGCGACGAGGGCTGCGACGTGCTCATCATGGGCGCGTTCGGCCACGCGCCCTGGCGGGAGATGCTGTTCGGCGGCGCCACGCGCACCATCGTCGGCCACAGCCTGCTGCCCGTCATGCTCATGCACTGACGGCCGCTCCCACCCTCCCCGCCGCGCGCCGGGCGGGGAGGGCAGGGGGACAGGCTAAGGCGTGATCGCCACCTTCAGCACGCCATCGCGCTGATGGCCGAACAGGTCGTAGGCGGCCTCGATGTCGTCCAGCTTGTAGCGGTGCGTGACCAGCGGCTTCAGGTCGATCCGGCCGGAGGCGATCACCGACATCAGGCGCCGCATCCGCTCCTTGCCGCCGGGGCACAGCGTGGTGACGATCTTCAGGTCCGCGAGTCCGGCCCCGAAGGCGCCGAGCGGGATGGTGAGGTCGGACGAATAGACGCCCAGGCTGCTCAGCGTGCCGCCCGGCCGCAGCACACGCAGGGCCGATTCGAACGTCGCCTGCGTGCCCAGCGCCTCGATCGCCACATCGACGCCGCGCCCATCCGTCAGGCGC
The DNA here is from genome assembly GCA_018240635.1 of Pseudomonadota bacterium. Lineage (GTDB taxonomy): Bacteria > Pseudomonadota > Alphaproteobacteria > Acetobacterales > Acetobacteraceae > JAFEFJ01. The sequence goes on from JAFEFJ010000086.1 coordinate 11,464, forward strand.
ATGATCTCCGCGACCGGGTCCACGCTCCTGAAGTCGATCGTGTGATCGGCGCCAAGTTGGCGCGCGACCGCCATGCGTTCGGGCAGCGCATCCACGCCGATGATGGTCGTGGCGCCCGACAGCTTCGCCCCCGCCGTGGCGCACAGCCCGATCGGCCCCTGCGCGAAGACCGCGACGGTGTCGCCGATCCGCACGTTGCCGCTTTCGGCGCCGCTGAAGCCGGTGGACATGATGTCGGGGCACATCAGCACCTGCTCGTCGGTCAGCCCGTCCGGCACCGGGGCGAGGTTCGCCATCGCGTCCGGCACCAGCACGTATTCCGCCTGGCAGCCGTCGATCGTGTTGCCGAACTTCCAGCCGCCGATCGCCTTGAAGCCGTGCTTCGTCCCGGCCCCATCCTGCGACAGGCAGCCGCACAGGCAGGCCGCGCTGTGCCCGCTCGGCGTGATCGCGCCGGCGATCACCCGCTGGCCTTCGGCGTATCCGCTGACCGCGTTGCCCAGCTTCTCGATCACGCCGACCGGCTCATGCCCGATCGTCAGGCGCGGCGCGACCGGGTACTCGCCCTTCAGGATATGGATGTCGGTCCCGCAGATCGTGGTGGTGGTCACGCGCAGCAGCGCATCCGTGGGCCCCACATCGGGGATAGGCTTCTCGTCGAGCACGATGCGGCCGGGTTCGACGAAGATCGCGGCTTTCATGCGTGGCATCGTTGGTCCCTTTCGCAGTGCAGGGCGCCAACGCCGGGAGCGGCGCGCGCGCCTTCCTCGCATCGCCGGGACTTTCACGTGTCCGGGCCTTGCCCGCCTTGACGTGCGTCAAGAAGTCCGGCCTGCTGACGGCAGGCAAATCTAGATGGTGCTGCGAATCTCGGCCTTGCCGTCGGCGTCGGAGGCGGCGGGAGACTCCGCCTTCGGGACACCCGCGATCCCGGCAGGGAGAGGCACCTCTGCGCGCTTCAGCACCACTTGGCAAAGCGTCTGCAGGGCCTCGTTTCCATAGGCGCAGCGCCAATAGTCGGCAACGACCTGAGCCGCGACGCAGCAAGCCTCGTCGGCCGTGGCGCCCCGCCCGATCGCGGCGGCAAGCGCCTGCGACACACTGTTCGCGAGTTCGGCGGGAAGCTTCCCGGTCAGAGTTCCGGCCGTCATCGGGATCTCCACGTGGTCATCGTTTACACGCCGGGGACCGGGCCCGTGGCCGGCGACATCCATGACGGCGGCAACATTTCTCAGAGACGCGCTTCCATGCGCCAGGAAATCCCCGGAACGCGTCGCTGCTCATTCAACAGCATCAACCAACAGCACCAACCGCGCCGACGCCGCTTCGTGATCGGCTGCCGAGGATGGGTGTGTGTTAGCGATTTCAACCCTTTCCGTCCAAATCGCCCGCCTTCGGGGCCTGATGGACTTAAAAACGAACATTATCTCAACAGGCGTGCATGCGAAAGCATGAAGTCGCGGCGCAAGGAGCCGGACGCGGCTGAGAAGCGAACTATTCCGATCCGGTCGAACCATCCGCAGCGCGCCGGAATGCTTTCGGCGCGGGCCTGCCTCCGCCGAGCCGCCCGGGATGCCGCGCAACGGACCCGGCCCGCGCTTGGCGGTGGGCGGGCTCCTTCCGGCGCGATAGGCTTCCCGCGCTTCCGAACGAAACCCGCAGGAGAACCGCGTGACCGGCCAGATCCCCGCGACCCTGATCCCCGGCGATGGTATCGGCCCGGAAGTGACCGATGCCGCCGTCGCCGTCCTGGATGCGCTGGGGCCCCCGTTCGCCTGGGACCGCCAGCTTGGCGGCTTGGCCGCGATCGAGGCGGCGGGCGATCCCTTGCCGCAAGCCACGCTGGATAGCATCCGCCGCACCGGCCTCGCCCTGAAGGGGCCGCTGACCACGCCGGTCGGCGGCGGTTTCAGGTCCGTGAACGTGCGGCTGCGCGAAGAGTTCCAGCTCTACGCGAATGTTCGCCCCGCACGGTCGATGATGCCGGGCGGCCGGTTCGAGAACATCGACCTCGTGATCGTGCGCGAGAACCTGGAAGGGCTCTACGTCGCCTTCGAGCACTACATCCCGATCGGCGAGGACTCGCACGCCGTCGCGATCTCCTCCGGCGTGAACACCCGCGAAGGCTCGCGGCGCATCGCGCGCTATGCGTTCGACTACGCGGTGCGCAACGGGCGCAAGAAGGTCACCATCGTCCACAAGGCCAATGTGCTGAAGGCGCTGACCGGCGTGTTCCTGGAAACCGCGCGGGACGTGGCGAAGGAGTACGAGGGCCGCGTCGCCGCCGACGACCGCATCGTCGACGCCTGCGCGATGCAGCTCGTGCTCAACCCGTGGCAGTTCGACGTCATCGTCACCACCAACCTGTTCGGCGACATCCTGTCGGACGAGGCCGCCGGCCTGGTCGGCGGCCTGGGCCTGACGCCCGGCGCGAATATCGGCCTGCACGCCGCGATCTTCGAGGCGGTGCACGGCTCCGCGCCCGACATCGCGGGCAAGGGCATCGCCAACCCGACCGCCGTGCTGATGGCGGCGGGGATGATGCTGGAGCATGTCGGCCTCGGCGAGCAGCGGCGGCGGCTGGAAGCCGCCATCGGCCTCGTGTTGAATGAGGACAAGGTTCGCACCGGCGATCTCGGCGGCACCGCCACCACCGCCGTCTTCACCGAAGCGATCCTGCGCCGCCTCGCCGCCTGATCCTCTCGCCGCGCCTCCGGAAACGCCAAGAACAGGCCGAAGAAGCCCATCCATGCGCCTGACCAAGCTGCTCATCGCCAATCGCGGCGAGATAGCCATCCGCATCGCGCGCGCCGCCGCCGATCTCGGCATCCCCACCGTCGCCGTCCACTCGGAAGACGACGCAGCCTCGCTGCATCTGCGCGCGGCGGATGCGGCGGTGGCGCTGCCGGGGCGCGGCGCCGCCGCCTATCTCGACATCGAAGCCGTCGTCGCGGCGGCCCTATCGGCGGGCTGCGATGCCGTCCATCCGGGCTACGGCTTCCTGTCCGAACGCGCCGATTTCGCCCGCGCCTGCGACGCCGCGGGCCTCACCTTCGTCGGCCCCGACGCCGCGCATCTGGATCTGTGCGGCGACAAGGCGCGCGCGCGCCAGGCCGCCTTCGCGGCCGACGTGCCGGTGATCCGCGGCATCGACCGGCCCGTCACGCTCGACGATGCGCGCGACTTCTTCGCCTCGCTCGACGGCGGCGCGATGATCATCAAGGCGGTGGCCGGCGGCGGCGGGCGCGGCACGCGCGCGGTCCATGCCGCCGAGGAGATCGAGCCCGCCTTCCAGCGCTGCCAGC
>JAFEFJ010000087.1 GCA_018240635.1 Pseudomonadota bacterium
AGGAAGCGGTCGGCGCCCGGCGGCGGCGCGCCCGCGGGCGCGCTCGCCTGCGCGCGGGGCGGCGCGGGTCCCCCGGAGAAGGCGGGGCGCTGCGGCCCGGCCGAGCCGCCGGTCAGCCCGCCCACCGCGCCCGCGATGCACGCGGCGGCGAGCAGCGAGAAGCCGACCAGCGCCGCCGTGTTGCCGGAAAGGCCGAAGCCGCGCGGCGGCGCGCCCCGCACCCAGGCGTCGCAGAAGGCGCGCGTCGGATGCGGCGGGCCGTCGGTCACGCCGTAGACAAGATCCTCGGGGCTGCCCGGACGCAGTTCCAGCTCCGCCTGGACCCTGTCCTTGCCGCGCGCCTGCAGGGCGTCGCGCCAGCGCTGTTCGATCTGCCGGTCCATCGGTCCGCTCCCGCCGGCCACACGCGCGGCGTGCGCGCCGGTCAGTATTCGAACTGGTAGGTTAACCCAATACTGCTGCCGCTGTCGCTGTTCGGGTCCACCGTCGTCGATCCGGCGGCCGCGCCGTGCCCGGTGCCGACGGTGCCCTGCAGCTTCAGCCCGCGCGTCAGGTCGACCTGCACCTGCGCCTGCGTATCCGCGCCGGAGACGCCCTGCTTCACGCCGACATAGACGCCGCGCGCCACGTAGCGGCCCGCCTCCACCGCCGGCGCGCCGTTCGCCGTGCTGCCGACCGAAAGCCGGTCGAGGCCCAGCGCCTGCCGCACCCCGCCCAGCGGATCGGCCGCCCCCGGCGCCACGCCCGTCAGGCTGGCCAGGGCGGCGGCGATCTGCGCCAGCTCGAACGGGCTGAGGGAGCTGGCGCTGCGCCCGAACAGCAGATGCGCCAGCACCTCGTCCTGCGGCAGCTCCGGCACGGACGACAGCACGATCTTCGGCCTGCTCGCCGTGCCGGTCACCTCCAGCGTCGCGGTGATGCCGCCATTGGTGGCGTTGGCGACGAAGTCGATCGCCGGATCGGCGATCCCGGCGCCCACGAAGGTCACCTGGCCCTTGCTGAAGGTCAGCGTCTGCCCGGCCAGGCTGAACGTGCCGCGCCGCAAGCCGAACCCGCCCGAGGGCTGCAGGTCGGCGAGCGTGCCGCCCATGTGCAGCCGCCCGCCAAGCTCGGCGTCGAGCCCGCGCCCGCGCACGAAGATCTCCTCCGGCGCATCGACCGTCACATCGAGCGCGATCGGCGGCGGCGGGGTGGGTGCCGGCGGCGGCGCGGCGCCGGGGATGCGGACATTCAGCACCGGCACGCTGCTCGGCAGCCGCTCGGGGATGCGGATATCGGCGCGCTTGATCGTCACCTTGCCGTTGACGCCGAGCCCCGCCTGCCCGGCCTGCGCCGCCGCCGCGCCGCGCACCGTCAGATCGGCGTCCAGGGCGGCGGTCAGCAGGTCGCTCGACAGCGGCCGGGCGTTGCGCGCCTTCACGCTCAGATCGACCGGCACGCCCGGCGCCAGCACGCCGACCGAGCCCGCGGCGGTGATCGTGCCGGGACCGGCGGCGGCGGTCAGCCGCTCGATCCGCACCGTGTCGCCCGCCGCGCGCAGCACCGCCTCGATATCGGTCAGGTGCGCGCCCAGCGCGAAATCCTGCACGTCGCCACCCGACAGCCGCACGGTGCCGGCCAGCGCCGGCTTCGCCAGCGTGCCGCCCACCGAAGCGTCCAGCGCCACCTTGCCGCGCACCCGCCGCCCCTCCGCCGCGATCAGTGGATCGAGCATCGCGAGATCGACCGTCCCGCCCGCCCGCAGGTCCACCGGCCCCGCCCCCAGCGGCGCGCGTCCCGTCACCGTCAGCCGCGTCGTTCCGGCCGTCGCCGTGGCGTTCACCGCCGCCGCGCCCGGCCCGAGCGTCGCCTTGGCGTCGAGCGAGGCCGCCGGCAGCGCCCTGCCCGGCCCCTGCCGCAGCCTGATCCCGTTCGCCGCCAGCGCGACGGTGCCGGCGGGACTCGCCGTCGGCCCGGTCAGCCGCGCATCGGCGCGCAGCGTGCCGTCGGCGGCAAGCGTGGGATCGAACACGGCGGCGAGGTCGGCGGGCAGGTTGCGGACCGAGGCCGTCAGGTCGAGGGTGGGCGACACGCGGCCGGACGCCTCCAGCACCGCCTGCCGCAGCCCGAGCCGCAGCCGGTCCACCGCGATCCCGTCGCCGAAGCCGATCCGCGCCGGCCCCAGCAGCCGCAGCGTCTCGCCGTGCCAGCCCGCCTGGAAGGCGGACAGCGCCGCGCTCTGGCCCGCCGCGTCGATCGTGGCGGCGGCGGCGAGCGTCGCGGGAAAGCCCGCCAGCGCCGGCAGGTTCGCATCCAGCTTCACCGCCAGTGCATCAGCCGGGCCGCGCACCGTCGCCTTCGCCGAGCCGCTTATGTCGGAAGCCGCCAGCCCCTCCACCGTCAGCGCCGCGTCCACGCTGGGATGGCCGGCCGGATCTTCGATGGTGGCGTTCAGCATCGCCCGCCCGGCGGCGGCGGTGCCCGGCATTCCCGCGTTGCGCGCCTCCAGCATCAGCTTGGCGCGGCTCGCATCCGCCTCCAGCGCCGCCGTCAGGCTGCCCGCCAGCTTCTGCCCGATCAGCGGCGACAGATCGTCGAGCCGCGCGATCGCCAGATGCAGGCTGCCCTGCGGGATCGCCGCCCCCGGCGGCAGCGACGCGGCACCGCCCGCCTCCACGCTCTTCCACTTCGCCCGCTGGATATCCAGCGCCAGCGTCCCGTCCGGCTGCTGCCGCGCCGAGGCGGCCAGATCGACCGGCGCTCCCAGCAGGCTGCCCTGCGCCGCCAGCGTCGCCTGCGGCTTGCCCGGTAGCCCGCCCGCATCCAGCGTGGCGGTCAGCGGGCCCGAATCCATCCCCTTCGCCGCCACCCGCCCGGTCAGATCGGCGTGCGCCGCCAGGTCGTCGAGCGGTCCGGCGGCGTGCAGCTTCGCCGCCACCTCCCCGGCAAGCTGCGGCGCCAGCACCGACAGGTCGGACAGCGACGCCTCGGCGTCGGCGCTGACCTCCATCGGCGTCCTGCTCCCCGTCAGCGCGCCGGTGCCGGACAGGCGCACCGCCTTGCCGTTCACCGCCAGGCGGCTCAGCGTCACGTCCTGCCCGCGCAGCGTCGCGGTCGCGCCCAGCGTCGCGTTCTCGCCGATCAGGCCGGGGATCGGCGACTGCCCGCCCGTCACGGCAACCGTGCCGTCCACCTGCGCCGTCGCCGCGCCGTCGGCCTCGGCGGCGTGCAGCGCCAGCGCGGCATGGCCGGCCAGATCGACCCCGCCCAGCGCGGCGAGCGGCGCGAGGTCCGGCAGCGTCGCCGTCGCGTCCGCGCCGATGGTCCCCGCCGTCCGCGCCGTGCCGTCCAGCGCGAGCAGCGGGTGATGCACCGCGAACCGCACCGGCCGGTCCGGCGCGTCGAGCCGCGCGTTCGCCTCCACCGTGACCGGCGCGGCGGCCAGCAGGTCGGGCTTCGGACCGGGCAGCCGGATGCCGTCGAGCGTGCCGCGCAGCGCGACCGCGCCCTGATCGCCGTCCACCGCCGCGTCGATCGACCGCACCGCCGCCCCACCCGCCGCCAGCCCGGCGATCGCGACCGTGCCGCGCGCGTGCGGCGCGGTCACCCTGCCCTGCACCAGCATGTCGACCGCCACCGACTGCCAGGACAGGTCAGCCGAAGGCTTCATCGCGGGCGCCGAGGCCTTCACCGTCAGGTCGGCCGCGCCGTTGACGGCATCCAGCGTGCCGCCCGCGTTCGCGCGCAGCCCGCCCGCCGTCAGCGCCACCGTCATGTCCAGCTTCTCGCGCGGGCCGTCGGCGGCGATCCGCGCCTCGATGGGGCCCAGATCGGGCAGCGCCGCCAGCCGCGCGATCAGCCCGCCCGGCTGCTCCCGCACCGTCACCAGCGCGTGGTTGCGCGCCGGCGCCAGCGCCGCCTCCACGCCGTAGCGCCCGCTGCCGTCGCGCGCGGCGATGGCGAGCGAGACCGCGGCGTCGTCCTGCGGCGGCAGGTCGGGCAGATCGCGCAGCGTGTCGATCCGCGCGCTGCCCCGCACCGCCAGCTTCGCCTCCGTCCCCGCCACCGGCGCACCGATGTCGAGTTCGTCCACCCGCAGGGTGCGGACCGCGACCTTCAGCGGCACCGAGAAGCTGGAGGACGGCCCGCCGGACGATACCGGCAGCCGCGCGAAATCGACCCGGTGCGCCGCCAGCAGGTCCACGTCCGCGAGGCCGCGCAGCAGCGCGAGCGGCGACCAGTCCAGCGCCGCGCCGGTCACGGTCACGTAGGCGCCCTTCGCGTCCCGCACCTCGATCCGCGCGATCCGCAGCGCCTCGGGGAAACGGCCGCCGACCCCCTCCAGCCGCACCGCGTCGCCGGTCAGCCGCGGCGTCAGCCGCTCGATCAGCTTGCGGCCGGGATCGGTGTTCGCGCCGATCCACACCGCGACGACCAGCACCAGCGGCAGCGCCAGCAGCGCGCCCAGCGTCCACCCCGCGATCTTCGCCGCCCGCCGCATCATCAACATCCCCTCTCCGCCCCGGGGGGCGGAGAGGCCGGGTGAAGTGGGGGATTCCAGAGCAGTCGGCGCTTCGCACAAGAACCAATGCCGGGCGGCGCAACCCTCCTCACCCTCCCGGCGCACCGCGCCGGGCCCCTCCCTCTCCCCCCGCCAGCGCGGGCGGAGAGGGGACGAAACGGCCGGTCAATGCGGGTTATCGTGCCCGAACCCATCAGAACGCCTGCCCGATCCCGATATAAAGCTGAAACGACCCGCTCGCCGAGGTCTGCTGCACCGGGAACGCCACATCCACGCGGATCGGGCCGATTGCCGTGTAGTAGCGCAGCCCGCCGCCCACGCCGACGCTCCAGGTGCCGCCGAACGGCGCGCCGTCCGCCGTCACCTGCCCGGCATCGGCGAACAGCGCGAAGCCCCAGTTCTGCAGGAAACGCTGCCGCCACTCGATCGTGCCCGCGCTGATCGCCGTCCCGCCCTCCGGATTGCCGTCGGGGAACAGCGGGCCCACCGTCTGGAACTTGTAGCCGCGCACCGTGGAGCTGCCGCCGGCGTAGAAGCGCTGGTCGGGCGGCAGGCCGAACTGGCCGACGCCGAATGCCTTGCCGATCAGCCCGCGCAGCGCCAGCACGCTGCGCCCCGGCTGATCCCACAGCGCCGAGACGTCGACATAGGCCGAGCCGGTGAGTTGCGAGAGCACGAAGGTGCCGGGCTTGCCCGCCACCGACTGCGTCGGCGTCACCAGCGCCGCCACCCGCACGCCGTGCGTGGGATCGAACACGCTGTCGGTGCTGTCGTACCGCGCCACCAGCGGCAGGCCGAACAGCGTGTAGTTGTCCGTCATGCCCTCCTGCGTGATCTGCGACTGCTCGCCGTTCACGCCGGCCGAGAAGGTCCAATGCGGCGACGGCTTGTAGTTCAGCAGGATGTCGCCGGTGACGGCCTTGCGGTCGTAGGCCTGCAGCGACTGATCGACCGCGCCCAGGTCCGCCTGCAACGAGGTGTCCCGCCACGGGAACGAAGGCTTGATGAACTGCGCCGCCACCGCGTAGCCCGGCTTCGGCTGCGCCGTGCCGCCGAGCGACATGCCCGCCGTCAGCCGCAGCTGCTCGGCGTTGCCGAACAGGTTGCGGTCGAGCCAGCTCACCGAGCCCTCGGCGCCGAGATCGGTCGAGTAGGCGATGGTGGCGTTCACCTGATGGCGCTTGCGCTCGCTCACCTGGTAGGTGATCGGCAGCCCGCCCGCGGCGTCGGGCGCGGTGCCCGCGATGGCGCGGACCGAGCTGAACACGCCAAGCCCCATCAGCTCCTGCCGCCCCTTCTCCACCAGCGCCGGGCTGAACTGCTCGCCCGGCGCCACCGTCAGCTGGCGGCGGGCGAAGCCGGGATTGACCCGCTCCAGCCCGTCGATGGCGATCGGGCCGATATCCATCCGCGGCCCGGCATCGACCGGGAAGGCCACGTCCAGCGCGTCCTGGTCGGCACGCAGCGTCGCGACCGGCTCGGGCGCCTTGGCCAGCGCGTAGCCGGCATCGCGCAGCGCGGTCAGCATCCGCTCCCGCGCCGCCAGCACGTCGGCGGCCAGCGCCGGCTGGCCGGGATCGAGCCTCAGCGCCTCCCGCGCCACGGCGGGCGGGTCGCCCTCGATGGCGACCTTGCCCAGGTGGAACGCCGGCCCGGTCTCGATCGCCACCGTCACCGGCAGCGGCGGGTCCTTCGGCGCGTTCTCGATGCGGTCGAACAGGCCCGGATCGTCCAGCGCACGGCCGTCGATCCGCACCGTCGCGCTGCCCTTGTAGTAGCCGAAGCTGCCCAGCACGGCCTGCAGCCGGGGCACGTCCTGGCGGGCGCGGGCGATCAGCCCGAACGGTCCCACCGGCCCGGCGGTTTGCAGCGAGACCAGCGTGGAGGCGTCGCGCAGCGCCTGGTCCAGCGCCGCGTTGCCGCTCGGCGCGATCTCGGTGGCGTAGGGCTGCGGATCGGCGGCGCGCACCCCCGCCCGGGTGGCGACCGTCGCGGGCAGCGCGGCAAGCAGGGCCAATAGCCAGCGCGGGGGGAGCCAGCGCGGGGGGAGCCAGCGGGGCGGGCGCATCCGTTCAGGGTATAAGGGGGCAGCGCCGCGCCGCGCCAATCCGGGGGTTTTCCCGGAACGGTCACCGCCGCGCCATCGTTTCGCCACGGAACGAAGGGTATCCGGGGTTCCCATGACGTCCCGTCCACGGCGCCTGCGTCGAATCGCCGAAGCCTGGCTGCCTCAGCCCGGCGCGGCCAAGTTGCCAATGCTGGGAACCGATATGAAGTTCCCGGCGGGGGCAGGCAGGCGCTTCACGCGGCGCGCCCGCGCGGTCCGCCGCTTCCTGCTCGTCTTCCTCTGGACGCTGGTCTCGCTGCCCACGCAGGCCGCCTGCCTGCTGCTGCCGGGCCGCGCCAAGGTGGTGTTCGCCCGGCTATACTGGGCGGTGTTCGCCCGTCTGCTCGGCGTGCGCGTGCGCGTGATCGGACAGAGCGCGGGCAACGGCGCCGCGCCGCACCGGCGTGTGGTCTATGCCTCCAACCACTCCTCCTGGCTCGACATCGCGGTGCTCGGCGGCCGGCTCGACGCCTGCTTCATCGCCAAGGCGGAAATCGCCGGCTGGCCGCTCGTCGCGACCATCGCGCGCCTCGGCCGCACCGTCTTCATCACCCGCCAGCGCGGCGCCACCGGGCGGGAGCGCGACGCGATGCGGGCCCGCCTCGCCGAGGGCGACGACCTGATCCTGTTCCCCGAGGGAACCACGTCGGACGGCTCCCGCGTGCTGCCCTTCCGCTCGGCCTTCTTCGGCATCGTGGAGCCGCAGCCCGGCCAGCCCGCGCCGCTGATCCAGCCGGTCTCCGTCGTCTACGACCGCCTCGCCGGCCTGCCCACGGGCCGCGCCAGCCGGCCGCTCTTCGCCTGGTACGGCGACATGGACATCGCCTCCCATTCCTGGCGGCTCGCCCAGCACCGCGGCCTGCGCGCCACCGTGCTGCTGCACACCCCGCTCGACCCCGCCGCCTTCGCCGACCGCAAGGCGCTGTCCGCCGCGGTCTGGCGCGCCGTCGCCGACGGCGCCGCGACGCTGCGCCAGAACCGGCCCGCCCGCCCCATCGACATCGCCGCCGCGCCCGCCGAACCCGCCGCCGAGGCGCCGGCGTTTGCCTAGGCTCACGGCCGCGCGTGTTGACACGGCGCGCCCCCGTCCGGCCAGATATGCGGACCGTTCAGGAGGGCTTCCCGCGCACTTGCGCTTGACCCCGCCGCGCCTGCCGCTAGTTCCTCCCCCCTTTCGCGCCGGGGCGTCCCGGCACGGGCGGGTGGAGCGCGGACATTGATGCAGGCAGGACAGACCGGAACGACCCAGAAGGCCGCGGCCCCCCGGCGCAAGTCGCTGCACGTCATCACCTGGGGCTGCCAGATGAACGTCTACGACAGCGCGCGGATGGCCGACGTGCTGGCGCCGCTCGGCTACGCCCCCGCCGCCGGCCCGGAAGACGCGGACATGGTGATCCTCAACACCTGCCATATCCGCGACAAGGCGGCGGAGAAGGTGTTCTCCGAACTCGGCCGCCTGCGGCTCCTGAAGCAGGAGCGCGAGGCCGCGGGCGGGCGCATGGTGCTCGCCGTCGCCGGCTGCGTCGCCCAGGCCGAGGGCGCGGAGATCCTCGCCCGCGCGCCCTTCGTCGACATCGTGCTCGGCCCGCAGACCTATCACCGCCTGCCCGAACTCGTCGCCCGCGCCTCCCGCGCGGCGGGCGCGGTGATCGACACCGATTTCCCCGCCGAATCGAAGTTCGACCTGCTGCCCGAGCAGACCGAGCCGCAGGAGGTCGTGGGCTTCCTGACCATCCAGGAAGGCTGCGACCGGTTCTGCTCGTTCTGCGTCGTGCCCTACACCCGCGGCGCGGAATCGAGCCGCCCGGCGGCGGCCATCATCGCCGAGGCCCGCCGCATGGCCGCCCTCGGCACCCGCGAGGTCGTGCTGCTCGGCCAGAACGTGAACGCCTGGCACGGCGAGGGGCCGGACGGCGCCACCTGGAACCTCGCCCGCCTGCTGCACGCCCTGGCCGACCTGCCCGGCGTGCTGCGGCTGCGCTACACCACCTCCCACCCGCGGGACATGGACGACGACCTGATCGCCGCGCACCGCGACATCCCCGCCCTGATGCCCTTCCTGCACCTGCCGGTGCAGTCGGGCTCGGACCGCATCCTCGCGGCCATGAACCGCCGGCACGATGCGGACACCTACCGCCGCCTGATCGACCGCCTGCGCGCCGCGCGGCCCGACCTCGCGCTCTCGACCGATTTCATCGTCGGCCACCCCGGCGAGACCGAGGCCGATTTCGAGGCGACGCTGCGGCTCGCCGAGGACATCGGCTTCGCCCTCGCCTACAGCTTCAAGTATTCGCCCCGCCCCGGCACCCCGGCCGCGAGCCTGCCTGTCCAGGTGCCGGAGGAAGACAAGGACCGCCGCCTGCAGACGTTGCAGGCCCTGCTGCGCCGCCAGCAGAACGACTTCAACGCCGCCTGCGCGGGCCGCACCCTGCCGGTGCTGTTCACCGGCCTGGGCCGCCATCCCGGCCAGATCGCCGGCCGCTCGCCCTACTTGCAGCCGGTCCACCTGACCGGCCCCGCAAGCCTGATCGGCACCGAAGTGCCGGTGAAGATCGAGGCCGCCCACCCCAATTCCCTTTCCGCAACCCTTCCCTGGGAGTACGCCGCCGCTTGACACACATCGCCGCGACCGCCTCCTCGTCCCCCTCTCCGGCGCCCGCCGGCGGCCCGTCCGCCCGCGCCATCACCCTCCAGTTCAACGACAACACGCTGCTGCCGCTGCTGCTCGGCGACCACGACCGCCATCTGGTCCGCATCGAGCAGGCGCTGGGCGTGCGCATGTCGTGCCGCGGCAACCGGGTCGCGATCTCCGGGGAGCCGGGCCGCGTGGAGGCGGCGCAGGGGCTGCTGCAAACCCTGTGGCGGCGATTGGAGCGCGGCGAAAGCGTGGGCAGGCCGGAGGTGGATGCGGCGATCCGGCTCGCCGACATGGACACCGACCCCCGCCTGCCGCTGTCCGACCTGCCGGCGATCCGCACCCGCCGCGGCGCCGTCGGGCCGCGCAGCCCCGGCCAGGCCGCCTATATCGAGGCGCTGGCGCAGCACGAGATGGTGTTCGGCATCGGCCCCGCCGGCACCGGCAAGACCTATCTCGCCGTCGCGCAGGCCGTGGCGATGCTGCAGGCCGGCAAGGTGGAGCGCATCGTGCTCTCCCGCCCGGCGGTGGAGGCGGGCGAACGCCTCGGCTTCCTGCCCGGCGACATGAAGGAGAAGGTCGATCCCTATCTCCGCCCGCTCTACGACGCGCTGCACGACATGATGCCGGGCGATCAGGTCATCCGCCGCCTCGGCTCGGGCGAGATCGAGGTCGCGCCGCTCGCCTTCATGCGGGGGCGCACGCTGGCGCACGCCTATGTTATCCTCGACGAGGCGCAGAACACGACGCCCATGCAGATGAAGATGTTCCTCACACGCATGGGCGAGGGAACCCGCATGGTGATCACCGGCGACCCGACCCAGATCGACCTGCCGCCGGGCGCCCGCTCGGGGCTGATCGACGCGCTGGAAACGCTGGAGGGCGTCTCCGGCATCCATGTCGTGCGCTTCGACGCCCGCGACGTGGTCCGCCACCCGCTCGTCGCCCGCATCGTCGATGCCTACGGCCAGCGCGAGGCCGCCCGCCAGGAAGCCGCCCCACGCCGCGCCGCCGCGCGCCGCGAAGCCGGCAGGTTGGACGATGGATCCCTCGGGAAGTAGTCGCCCCGCGCAAGCGGGGTTCCGGTTGCCGATCAGCGTCACAGTCGCGGACCCGGCATGGCGCCGGCTCGTGCCCGGCGCCGACCGGCTCGCCCGCCGCGCCGCGACGGCGGCGGGGGGCGCGGGGGTGTCGGTCGTGCTGGCCGCCGACCGCACGGTGCGCCGGCTGAATGCCCGCGACCGCGGCCGCAACAAGCCCACCAACGTGCTGACCTACGAGCCGCCGATGCCGGGAATGCCGGGCGAGATCATCCTCGCCCTCGGCACCGTCCGCCGCGAGGCCGCCGAGGCGCGGCGGCGTCCCGCCCACCACCTCGCGCATCTCGTGGTCCACGGCACGCTGCACCTCGCCGGCCACGACCACCACCACGCCGGCGAGGCCCGCCGCATGGAACGGGAGGAAGCCCGCATCCTGCACCGCCTGCGCGTGCCGAACCCGTGGAAACGGCCATGACCGCGGCGGCCATCCCCATCCTGAAATTCCCCTCTCCGCCCCAGGGGGCGGAGAGGCCGGGTGAGGTGGGGGATTCCAGCGCCGCCCGCCACGGCGCTCCTCGCGGTGCGCGGCCCGCCTCACCCTCCCGTCGCTTCGCAACGGGCCCCTCCCTCTCCCCCCGCGGCCGCGGGCGGAGAGGGGACGTGCGCCCATGAGCGGCTCCGGCATCCGCCCCGGCCTGCTCGGCCGCCTGCGCGGCATCCTGGGGATGCGCCCGTCGGAAACCAGCGTGCGCGAGCACATCGCCGAACTCGTGCAGGAAGCCGCCGAATCCCAGCCCGAGCCCGGCGTGATGGAGGAGCTGGACCGGCAGGAACGCGCGCTGATCGCCAACATCCTGCGCCTGCGCGGCACCACCGCCGACGACGTGATGGTGCCGCGCGCCGACATCGTCGCGATCAAGGCCGACCTGTCGCTGGAAGAGGCGCTGAAGATCATCCGCGCCGAGGGCCACTCGCGCCTGCCGGTCTATGGCGAGGAACTCGACGACATCCTGGGCATGGTCCACATCAAGGACGTCTTCGCCCATGTCGGCAGCCCGGAAACCTTCTCGCTGCGCGCCATCCTGCGCCGGCCGCTGATGGTGGCGCCGCAGATCTCGGTGCTCGACCTTCTGTTGCAGATGCGCCAGGCGCGGATGCATCTCGCCCTCGTGGTGGACGAGTACGGCGGCATCGACGGCCTCGTCACCATCGAGGACCTGGTGGAGACCATCGTCGGCGACATCTCCGACGAACACGACGAGCCCGAGGGCCCGATGGTCACGGAACGCGCCGACGGCACGCTCGACATCGACGCAAGGCTGTCGATCGAGGCGTTCGAGCACCGCTTCGGCGACGTGCTGACCGAAGCCGAGCGCGAGGCCGACATCGACACCGTGGGCGGGCTCGTGTTCATGCTCGCCGGCCGCGTGCCCGCCCGCGGCGAGGTGATCTCGCATCCCTCGGGGATCGAGTTCCGCGTGCTCGACAGCGATCCGCGCCGCATCCGCCGCCTGCGCATCCGCGCGCCGGCCGCCGAGCCCGGCCCCGCCTCCCAGGCCGCCGCCGACTGAGCCGGGCGGGAGCCGGGAGCCCTATCCCTGCAACCCCGCCGCCGGCATCCGCGCGGGACCCAGGAACAGCCGGCGCAGCCCGCCCGGCCCCAGCACGATGCCGATCTCCAGCACCGCGAAATAGGGGATCAGCACAAGGAACATCAGCAACGAGGACGCGCCGATCTGCAGCCAGGTGCCGCCGGTGACCTCGGCGAAGGACTGCGCCGCGCTGCGTCCGTGCAGCCAGCCCGCGATCAGTTCCTCGGCGGCGTCCAGCGCAATCAGCAGGATGGCGAACACCACGGCGCGGTGCAGCACCGCGACGATCAGCCGCCGCCCGCGCGCCCGCTCGCCGCTCCAGATAGCCTGGCCCACCAGCATGAACTTGCCCAGGATCAGCGCCTTGATGGCGGCGAAGCCGAACGGCAGGTAGCTCACCCCCTGCGCCGACAGAATCGCCGTCTTGTAGAGCTGCATCGCGCCCAGGCAGACCCACAGATAGACGCTGACGATCGCGTATTGCCTCATCTCGTGTGCAAACCGCGCCTTCAGGCCGTGCCCGCTAGGTTCCATCCGCAATGATCTCCGGTGTCGTCCAACGATACCCACGTGACGCGGCGGCAACAGCCTTCAGTGCGCCAGCCCGAGCCGGTACGGCTCCAGCGCCTGCACCACGCCCTGGAAGATCAGTCCGACACCGATGGCGGCGACGAAGAAGCCCACGATGCGGGTGGCGGCGTCGATGCCGCGCGGGCCGATGCGTCCGACGATCACGGGGGCGAAGGCCAGCACCAGATAGGTGGTGAACATTGTCAGCACGATGGCGGCGGCGATCGCGCCCACCGGCAGCAGATTCTCGAATGGATGGCTGACATGCGAGGCCATGCCCATCACCGTCGCAATCGCGCCGGGGCCGAACATCAGCGGCATCGCCAGCGGCACGAAGCAGATGTCCTCGGGGGAGGCCGCGGGATCGGGCGCCACCATGCTGCGTCCGCCCGACGGATCGAACAGGGAGAAGCCGATCCGCATCAGGATGATGCCGCCGACGATCCGCACCATGCTGAGCGGCACGTCGAACACCTTCAGCAGCGCGGTGCCGAACACCAGGAAGAAGAACAGCAGCAGCAGCGCGTAGAGGCAGGCCTTGCGCGCCACACGCAGATGCGTCGCGCGGTCGTGCCCGCTAAGCAGTTGCAGGTAGACCGGCATCACCTCCAGTGGATTGATGATGGCCAGCAGCGTGGTCAAGGTGCCGACGAAGAGCGTGGACGCCTGATTCATCCCGGACGACTACACACCCGCCGCGCGCCGCGCCATCCCGCCCCTCCCGGGTGCCGCTACCGCGCGCGGGCAACCGGGAAGACCCATTCCTTCAGGTGCGCGCTCAGGTCGTGGTCGGGCGTCCTGGTCAGGTCCTTCGCCAGCGTGCCCACCACGCGGCCTGCCGCGTCCGCGCTCAGCGTCTCGCGGATCTCGCCCAGCGTGTGCGCCGGCGCCACCAGCAGCAGCGTCTCGAACCGCCCGGCGGCGGCCTCGGCGTTCACCTTGGCGGCCACGAAGTGGGCGAATTTCTGCTTCTCCAGCGCCTGCGGGTCGTGCCGCGGCTGCACCGCGTGGTGCGCCGTCGCGCCGGAATGGAATCCCGCCCCCGGCTTGTCCGAGCCGAGATCGGAGGATTGCTTGTGCGCCGATGCCGAATCGACCGCGCTCTCGGTGTGCAGCGCATGGTCGGGCGCGGCGCGGACGAAACGCGCGTGCTCGCCGTCGGCGACGACGATCAGCAGGTGGGGATGCTTCTGCATGGCGTGCGGTGCTCCTTCGACGGGTGTCGAGAAGGCGCGCCCGCGGCGCGCCGCTCATTGACGTGGGTCAAGCGGCGCCCCTCCGCCAGAGGCGAGGCGGCGGTCAGCCCATCCGCAGCACGGAAACGCCGATCAGCACCGGGTGCAGCAGCAGCATCGCGGCATAGGCGATGGTCCCGGCGATCAGCACGATCGCGTCGCTGCGGGTGAAATGATCGATCCGCGGCGCGCCCAGGTCGCCGCGGCGCTTGACCATCACCCGGTCGTAGCTCGCCCAGGCCAGGAACGAGCCGAACAGCACGATGCCGCCCAGGTCGCCGTTGGCGATCAGGTGCGCGGTGGACCAGAGCTTCACCGCGTTCAGCATCGGATGGCGCAGCCAGCCGCGGATGCGGCTCGGCCGCTTGCCCATCGCGGCGATGGAGACGAAGGCGAACCACATCAGCAGCATCGCGACATGGCGCGTCCACTCGGGCGGGTACCAGACCTGCACCCATTCCGTCCGCCGGTAGACGTGGAAGCCCCAGACGATCAGCGCGAAGCCGGCCAGCGACACCACGGAGAACGCGACCCGGTAGGTCCCCGCCCCCACCGCCGCGATGGCCCGCTCCCGCGCCCCACGCAGCGTCACGAAGGTATGGGCGCCGAGAAACAGGATCAGTCCCAGGATCAGGATGCTCATGCGTCGCTCGATTCAGGTGTCCATCCTGCATAACCGATTCTGCCCCCCTCTCCCACAGCCCCTCTCCCGCACCGCGGCAGAGGGAGGGGCCCCCAATTGCCCCCTT
>JAFEFJ010000088.1 GCA_018240635.1 Pseudomonadota bacterium
CGGCGCAGCGCAACGGCGCGGTGATCCTGCAGAACTGCGCGGTGCGCGGGCTGGATATGGCCGGCGGGCGCGTCGCAGGCGTGTTCACCGAGAAGGGCCGCATCGCGTGCGAGAGCGTGGTGCTCGCGGGCGGCGCGTGGTCGCGCTTGTTCAGCGGCAATCTCGGCATCGACCTGCCGCAGCTCAAGGTGATGCTGTCCGTCATGCGGACCGAGAAGCTGGACGGCGGCCCCGAAATCTCCGCCACCGGCAATGGCTTCGGCTACCGCAAGCGGCTCGACGGCGGCTACAACATTTCCAACCGCGGCGCGAACATGTTCGACATCACGCCGGACGCGTTCCGCCTGCGCAAGCACTTCATGCCGCTGTGGTCGAAGCAGTCGGGCGGCACGAAGATCCGCGTGTCCAACCGCTTCATGGAGGAATGGCGCATTCCGCGCCAATGGCGCATGGATGAAGAAACCCCGTTCGAGCGCGTCCGCACGCTGGACCCGAAGCCGGTCGCGCAGACGCTGAACGAGGCGCAGGCGAACATCCAGGCGGCGTTCCCCGTCTTCAAACAGATGAAGATCGCGCAGACCTGGGCCGGCTACATCGACGTCACGCCCGACGCGGTTCCCGTCATCTCGCATGTCGATGAGGTGCCGGGCTTCTTCATCGCCACCGGCTTCTCGGGCCACGGCTTCGGCATCGGGCCCGGCGCCGGGCGGCTGATGGCGGAGATGGTCACGGGCGGCCCCACCATCGTCGATCCGACGCCGTTCCGCCTTTCGCGCTTCGCCGAGGGGAAAGGTTACGAGCCCTACCCGCTGGCGATCTGATCTTCCGCGCAGGGACCGTGCGGCCGGGACTACCCGGCCGCCGGAACCCAGCGGCGCGAAATCTCGCTCTTGGCGTCGAACGACGCCTCGAACATCGGCGCGGCCAGCGTCGCCATCACGTGCAGCGTGCCGGTGCCCGTGTTGGTGAAGCCGTGCCTGCGGCCGGCCGGCACCACCACGGACTGCCCGGCGGTCACCGCGACGGTTTCGTCCTCCACCCAGACATCCGCCTGCCCTTCCATCACCGCGAGGATTTCCTCCACCGCGTGCAGATGCGTGGGCGCCCCCTTCCCCGGTTCCACCCATTGCTCGAACACGCAGAGCTGCACGGCGCCGTTCATCGCGGAGACGCGCATCCGGGTGATCACGCCCGGACGCCATTCCTCGGTCGCCTGCGTCGCGTGGTCGAGAATTTCAACGCTCACATCGGTCCTCCTTGCGATGCCTTCACGCTAGAGCAGACTGCTTGCGATTGAAACATCTCCCTCACGCCAGGCGTGGCAGCCGCCCGGCGATCCCGGCCGCCGTCACCGCCAGCCGGTCCGCCAGGCCGCGCGGCGCAGGCGCGGGCGGATGCCCCGTGGCGGCGCGGCCCAGGTCGCGCGCCGCAAGCACCGCCGGCAACGCCGCCGCGATGACGGCGCGCGGAACCGCCGGGCGGCGCGCGCCTGCGAGCAAGGCGCGCGCCTCGGCGGAGAGTTCCGCGACGACGGCGCGCAGCGCGGGGTCGCCGGGTTTCAGCACCACGCCCTCCGGCGTCAGTCCGCGCGCGGCCAGCAGGTCCGCGGGCAGCAGGCAGCGACGCTGGGCGGCGAGCGCCGGGATGCTGCGCAGCAGCCCCGCGGCCCCATAGGCCGCGCCCAGCGGGCGCAGCGCCTCGGGCTCGGGCGCGCCCAGCAGCCGGCCCGCCGCCACCGCCAGCCCGCCCGCGCCCGCCAGCAGATAGGCTCGCCATGCGGCCAGCGCCGGAATCTCCGGTTCGGCCTCGATCTCGCGCGCCTCGATCACCGCCAGCAGATCGTCCCGCGCCAGCGACCCGTCCGCGATCGCCGCGCGCAGCGGCGTCGCCACCTCGTGCCGCCGGTCCGCGCCCTCCACCACCTCGCGCCACCATTGCAGGCGGATCAGCGCGAGCGTCGGCTCCGAGGCCACCTCGCGCGCGCGCGCCAGTTCGTGGTTGAACGCATACAGCGCGAACAGCGCCGCGCGCTTCTCGGCGGGGGCGAACAGGGCCGTGAGGAAACGATCGGGATCGTGGCGCCTTACAATCTCGGCGGGTCGGTCGAGCATGGCTGCAAGGTGGCGCACATCAACCGCCCGTGCCAGCTTGACGCCTCCGTACGCCATCCGTAGCTAACCCCCAGGCGCCGAGCGGTCGGGAGCCACCCGGACGCGCGTCACGAGTTTCCCGAGCAAGCGAGGAGAATGCCCATGGCTTTCGAACTCCCCACCCTGCCCTACGCGAAAACGGCGCTCGCCGGCGCAGGCATGTGCGAAGAGACGCTGGAGCTGCATCACGGCAAGCATCACCAGGCCTATGTCACGGCGCTCAACGGCTTCGTCGAGAAGAACGCTGCCCTGCAGGGCAAGTCGCTCGAGGAGATCGTCAAGATGTCCCACAACAACGCCGACATGGCGGCGGTGTTCAACAACGCCGGCCAGCACTGGAACCACATCCTGTTCTGGGAAAACATGTCCCCGACCGGCGGCAAGATCCCCGGCAAGCTCGAGAAGAAGATCACCGAGGATTTTGGCGGCGTCGCGCAGTTCAAGGACTCCTTCAAGACCGCCGCCACCACGCAGTTCGGCTCGGGCTGGGCGTGGCTGATCATCGGCAGCGACGGCAAGCTGAAGTGCACGAAGACGCCGAACGGCTCCAACCCGCTCGCCACCGGCGAGGGCAAGGCCCTGCTGGGCTGCGACGTGTGGGAGCACAGCTACTACCTCGATTTCCGCAACCGTCGTCCGGATTACGTGCAGAACTGGCTCGATAAGATCGCCAATTACGAATACGCCGAAGCGCAGCTCTGACCGGCCGCATCCGGCCCTGACAGGCGCCCCCTTCCCTCCGCGGAAGGGGGCGTTTTCGTTTCAGCGGAAGAGAAGCGCGGGCGGCGTCCGCGCGTAAGCCGGTCAGCCCGCGGAGACGTGGCGCCGCGTGGCCAGTTCCGCCTGCGCGGCGGTTTCGGGAATGCCGGCCAGCCGCAATCCCTCGGCGAACAGTTGCCGGTCCACCTCGCGCTCGAGCGCGGTGTTCGCGAGGAAGCTCTCCACCGTGAAGTTCGGCTCGATGCTGAGCAGCCGGCGCCGCGCGACCGTCGCTTCCTGCGTGCGGCCCAGATGGCCGAGCGCGGCGAGGTACGGCTTGAATCCGGCGGACAGCGATGGGCCCATCTGCGTATGCGCGCGGCCTGCGGCGACGGCGGATTCGAAGTCCCGCTTCAGCAGATGGATCAGCGTGAAGATCGCATCGAAGAAGAACGCGTAGGGATCGAAGGGGGAGAGCTTTTTGTAGCGGTTGTTCCGGATTTCCGCTTCGTCGGTGTCGCCCATGTAGACATGCGTCGCCGCCGAAAGCGCCCAGGCCATCGGCAGGTTCGGATTGAGCGACAGCGCGCGTTCGTGCAGCGCCGCGGCCTCGCGCAGCCGGCGGTGCAGGAAGGCACGCACATGGCCCGCGATGGTCAGCGCGCGGGCGTCGTAGGGATCGAGCGTGATCGCCCTTTCGGCCAGGTCGCCCGCCATCTGCATCGACGCTGTGGGATCGTCGGACCAGTTCTGCCCGACCAGGAAAGCGTGCCAGTAGGCGTACCAGGCATGGGCGGCGGCGTATTCCGGCTCCAACTCGATGGCGCGGCCCAGATACTGGCCCGCCTGCATGAAGGGATCGCGCTCCATGCGGTTCATCAGCGGCAGCGAGCGCAGCACCAGATCGTAGGCGGTGGCGTCCACCACCGGCCGGGTCGCCGTGCGGCGCGCCTCGATCAGCAGGATTTCCGGGTCGATCTGCGCCACCACCTCGGCGGCGATCTCGTCCTGCAGCGTCAGCAGATCGTTGCTCTGCCTGTCGAACCGGCGCGCCCAGACGATCTGGTTGCCCGCGCGCAGATCGAGCAGGCGCAGGGTCACCCGCAGCCGGTTGCGCACCCGCTGCACCGTTCCGTCCAGCAGGAAGTCGATGCCGAAAACACGGCGGATCGCCGCCTCGTCGCGGTTTTCCTGGGCGTAGCGCGCGAGCGAGGTGGAGGAGACCACGAACATCCAGCGGAAGCGGGACAGCGCCGTGGTGATCTCCTCGGCGAGTCCCGGCGCCAGATGCGCCTCCTCCTCCGTCGTGCCGACGAGTTGCAGCGGCATCACGCCGACGCGCGCGCCGCCGCGGGACGAGCGGGGTTCGGCGCGCTCGCCGTCGCCTTCGGCGTCGTCCGTCTGTTGTTCCGCCGCGGCCGCCGCGGGCGACGGCGGCTCGGGCGGCGGCGCAGGCGGGCGCGCCGGCAGCGCGCGGCTCGCCGGGCCGCGGATTTCCTGCAGCAGCTTCTGCGTCTCGGGCGACGGCGCCGCGTCCAGCAGGTCGGCCAGCACGGCGCGGCAGCGGTCGTAGGACTGGATCGCCATGCCGCGCTCGCCGCGTTGAGCATGGGCACGCATCAGCGCCCGCCAGGCGCCCTCGTGCGCGCGGTCGATCGACAGCAGGCGCTGCGCGGCGGGGATCGCCGCGTCGGGCTCCACCTGCTCGCGTAGAAGCTGCTCGGCGACGTTGCGGGCGCGGTCGCGCAGCCGCTCGCGCTCGGTGGTGAGCCAGGCGTCGAAGGCCGGGTCGATCCCGTCCAGATCCTCCAGCAGGTCGCCGTTGAGCAGGGACAGCGATGCCGGCTCCGCCGTGGTGGCGCGCATCACCTCCTCGACGTCGATCCACACCGCGCCGGGGCGGAGCGACAGATGGTCGCGGGTGACCTGGAGGATTTCGGTATGCGCGACCGAGAGGGAGTCGAGCAGGCGGTGGATTTCCTGGCGCAGCGAGGCGCGCGCCTGTTCTTCCGGCCGGCGGGACCACAGCAGCTCCGCCAGCCGCCCCCGCAACGCCGGCCGCGGCGCGGATAGCGCGACCACGGCCAGAAGCGCCCGCGTCTTGCGCCCCGATGGCAAGGCGCTTTCGCTGGTCAGCGTCCACGCCTCCATCTGCCCGATCAGGCTCAGGCGCAGGACGAACTCGCCGGTGCCAGGCTGAGGCGGAACGTGGCCCGGGAGCCGTTGGGCGGAACTACTCATTGCCACGACCCTGATCGAAGCACGGCTGAACTCACAAGCGTTGTGATTACCAAGGCGGATTTCGAGCCCGCATACAAGCTCTCATCGGCCCGCCAGGGCGTTTACGCTTCAGCTTCCGAAAATATTCGGCTCACGTCGCCCTTCCAGGCCCCATCGTAGCGCGCCAGCCAGTGCTGCGCCTGCGTGGGCGCGCCTTCGGCGATGGCCAGAAGCGGGTCAAGGAACCGGGTTTCGTCCTCGCCGACGGGGTTGCGCCGGGCGCGGGCGCGCAGCCCGGCGCGGGCGATCGCCACCGCCTCGCCCGCCAGCGCCCGCAGCGACCGGGCCGGCCAGGGTGGATCCAGCGCCGCGTCGACGCCGGCGCGCGGCACCGCGGCGCGCAGCGCCGTCACCGCGTCGAACCCCACCCCGCGGACCAGATCGGTCGCCGCCTGCAGCGCCCCGGCGTCGTACAGAAGCCCCACCCAAAGCGCCGATTGCGCCAGCATCATCGCGGGCGATCCCGCATCCGCGCCGCGCATCTCCAGGTAGCGCTTCAGCCGCACATCCGTGAACACGGTGGTCATGTGATCGGCGAAGTCGCCGACCGTGGCGCGCTCGCACGCCAGTTCCGGCACCCGCCCCGCCATGAAATCGCGGAAGGACTTGCCCGCGACGTCGATGTAGCGGCCGTTCCGGTAGACGAAATACATCGGAACGTCATCGATCAGCCACGCGGCGTAGCGCTCGAAACCGAAATCGTTCTCCAGCATCAGGCGCGGGATGCCGGAGCGCTGATTGTCCGTGTCGGTCCAGACATGCGCGCGATATGACTGGAAGCCGTTGGGCCGCCCTTCGGTGAAGGGGGAATTGGCGAACAGCGCCGTCGCCAGCGGCTGCAACAGCAGCGACACGCGCAGCTTGCGGCGCATGTCCTCTTCCGAGGCGTAGTCGAGATTGACCTGCACGGTGCAGGTCCGCGTCATCATGTCGAGCCCGAGCTTGCCCACCAGGGGCATGTAGCGGCGCATGATCGCGTAGCGCCCTTTCGGCATCCACGGCATCCGCTCCCGCGTCGCGAGCGGATGAAAGCCGAGCGGCGCGAAGCCGAGCCCGAGCGGCTCCGCCACGCTGCGCACCTGGCGCAGATGCGCGGCAAGCTCCGCTTCCGCCTGGTGCAGATCCTCCAGCGGCGCGCCCGACAGTTCGAGCTGGCCCGCCGGCTCCAGCGAGATCGCGGCGCCGCCCTGCTTCAGGCCGATCGGATTGCCGTTGTCCAGGATCGGCTCCCCGCCCTGCGCCGCCATGCCTTCCAGCAGCGCGCGGATGCCGCGGTCCTCGTAGGTCGGCGTCGAGAGATCGCTGCGGCGGAAGCCGAACTTCTCGTGCTCGGTGCCGATTCGGAACCGTCCGGAGGGCTTGCAGCCGGCTGCGATGAAGGCCGCCAACTGGGCGACCGACTCGATCGGCGTGGTGTCGGCGTCGCCAGGGTTGGACATCGAACTTCCAGATCAGGCGGGTTGGACGCTTTCCGTCCCGGCACGCGACGCAAGCAACAGCGTCAGTCCCGAGACAGAAGCGGTCTCGGCCCGCAGGATCAACGGTCCGAGACTCACCGGGACTACAAAGGCGCACCGGCCCATCGCGTCAAGTTCCCGTCCCGTGAACCCTCCCTCCGGTCCGGTCAGAAGCGCGGCGGGGCCGGGGCGCGCGGCCTGCGCCACTGGCCGCCGCTCCGGCGTCTCGCGCTCCAGCGCGGCGTAGAGGGCGCGCTCCGCCGCCCAGTTCCGCAGCAGCGCGTTCAGCGCAACGGGCGGACGCACCTCGGGCACCGTCAGCCGCTCGCACTGCTCCGCCGCCTCGATGGCGATGGCGGTGAGGCGGTCGAGATTGGTGCGCGCCGCGTTGGTCCGCTCCGTCGTCACCGGCAGCAGCGCCGACACGCCGAGCTCGGTCGCCATGCGCGCCACAAGGTCGGTCGCGTCGCGCTTGAGCAGCGCGAAGACCAGCCACAGATCGGGCCCGGCCGCCTGCGCGCGCTCCTGCGCCTCCACTGCGAAGACGGCCCGGCCGCTCTTCAGGCTGGCGATGCGCGCTTGCCATTCGCCGTCCACGCCGTTGAACAGCCGCACCTCGGCGCCCACCGCCCGGCGCATCACGTTGCCGAGGTAATGCGCCTGCGCGGCCGATCCCGCGGCCTCGGCGCCCGCCTCGAGCGGGCTTTCGACGAACAGACGGATTGACCCGGACATGGCGCCGGTCAGAGTAGCAGCGATGGCCGCTCCCTCCGACAGCAGCGCCGCCGCGGCATCCGCCGCCGGGCGGCATACCGACATCCGCGCGGGCGGCTGGATCGCGCGGCTGCCCCCCGCTTGGCGTCCCTACGCCCTGCTCGCCCGGCTCGACCGGCCGATCGGCGTGTGGCTGCTGTTCCTGCCCGGGCTGTGGGGCATCGTCCTCGCCCGCCCCGGTGCGGCGGAGGCGCTGCGCCTTGCCATCCTGTTCGCCGTCGGCGCGGCGGCGATGCGGGCGGCGGGCTGCGTGGTGAACGACCTGTGGGACCGCGACATCGACCGCCGCGTGGCGCGCACCGCCGCGCGGCCGCTCGCCGCCGGCACGCTGCGGCCGCGCCAGGCTTTCCTGTTCCTCGCCGCGCTGCTGCTGGTCGGTCTTGCCGTGCTCCTGCAACTCCAGCCGCTGGCGCAGGCGCTGGGCGTCGGCTCGCTGGTGCTGGTGGCGCTCTATCCGCTCGCCAAGCGCGTGACATGGTGGCCGCAACTGGTGATGGGCTTCACCTTCGGCTTCGGCGCCCCAATGGGCTACGCCGCCGCGTCCGGCCGGATCGACGCGGCCTGGGCCGCGCTGTACGCCGCCGCGATCCTGTGGGACCTGGGGTTCGATACGATCTACGCGCACCAGGACCGGGAGGACGACGCGCTGGTGGGCGTGAAGAGCACCGCCCGCCTGTTCGGCGAGCGCACGCGCCCGTTCCTGGCCGCCTGCTACGCGGGCACGATCCTGATGCTGGCCGCCGCCGGCTGGCTGGCGGGGCTGTCGGCGTGGTTCTACCCGGCCCTGGCGTTGCCCG
The DNA here is from genome assembly GCA_018240635.1 of Pseudomonadota bacterium. Classification (GTDB taxonomy): domain Bacteria; phylum Pseudomonadota; class Alphaproteobacteria; order Acetobacterales; family Acetobacteraceae; genus JAFEFJ01. Next base: position 8,158 of record JAFEFJ010000088.1, read on the forward strand.
CCGCGCTGCTGGCATGGCAGGTGCGGGTGCTGGATATCGACGATCCGGCGTTGTGCCTGCGCCTGTTCCGCGCCAACCGCGAGGCGGGGCTGGCGGTTGCCGCCGCGCTGCTGGCCGGCTGGCTGTGACCGGAGCGGGCGCGGCAGAGGACTTCGTCCGCGCCAACACCCTGCCCGGCCATGCGCCGCTGGTGCCCGAGATCGGCCTGTTCCTGGCGAGCGAGATCACGCCGATCTGGCAGGCGACCGAGGACTGGCTCGCCGCGCGCAACGTGGCACCTCCCTTCTGGGCCTTCGCCTGGCCCGGCGGACAGGCGCTCGCGCGGCGGGTGCTGGACGATCCGGCCCTGGTCGCCGGGCGGCGGGTGCTGGATTTCGCCGCGGGATGCGGCCTCGCCGCCATTGCCTGCGCACACGCCGGGGCGGCGGTGGTGGAGGCGGCGGAGATCGACCCGCTCGCCGCCGCCGCGATCCGCCTGAACGCCGAGGCGAACGGCGCGGCGGTCGAGGCCGTGCTGGGCGACGTGGTCGGCGCCGCCTGCCGCTGGGACCTGATTTTGTGCGGCGACGTCTGCTACGAGGCGCCGATGACCGCGCATATCCTGCCCTGGCTGCGTGCAATGGCGTCAACCGCCGAGGTGTGGCTTGCCGACCCCGGCCGCGGCTACCAGCCCACCGTCGGGCTCGCGCGCCTCGCCGACTACCGCGTGCCCACCACGCGCGAACTGGAAGACCGCACCGAGCGCGTTGTGACGCTGTTCCGACTGCTGCCGGAGGCCGAGGCGATGGCGTCGCCGGACGACCGCGGAAGGAGATCCGCATGAAAGAGATCGCGTTGATGGCCGCCACCGCAAAGTGGCAGGCCGCACGCTTCCTCGTGGTGGTGGCGCTGACCTGGGCGGGGCTGCTCGCCTTCCCGACGATCGTGATGGGCGCCGTGCTGATCGTATGCACGACGGTGGCGCTGATCGTGATCCCGGTGCGGATCGTGCTGTGCGCGATGGCGCGGCCGCCCCTGCCCGACGGCCGCCGCCATCCCTACCCATGGTAGCGCCGGCCCGAAGTCTGCGGGGGGTTGGCGGCAGCGGGCGCGCGGGCTAGCTGACCCATTCCGGCCGAGGGATAGAGGACATGGCAGAAGCGAAGCAGCAGACGGCGGCGGCGACGGCAGCGCCAACGGGGGCAGACGTGTCGGCGCTTTCGTTCGAGGAAGCGCTGGCCGAGCTGGAGCAGATCGTGCGCGGGCTGGAAAGCGGCCAGCAGAAGCTGGAGGACGCGATCGGCGCCTACGAGCGCGGCGCGGCGCTGCGGCGGCATTGCGAAGCCAAGCTCGCGGAGGCTGAGGCGCGCGTGGCCTCCATCGTCGAGCGGGCCGACGGCACGCTCGGCCTGCGCGAAGACGGGTGACGCCGGACTCGCCGCCGCCTCCGTCGCCACCCGGCCGCACGCCACGCGCCAAGCGCCGCGCCGACCAACTGCTGGTGGATCGCGGCCTGGTGGAAAGCCGCGCCCGCGCGCAGGCGCTGATCCTGGCGGGCCAGGTGTTCACCGGCACGCGGCGCGTCGAGAAGGCGGGCCAGCCGATGGCCGAGGATACGCCGCTGGAGCTGCGCGGCCAGGATCACCCGTGGGTCTCGCGCGGCGGGCTGAAGCTGGTTCATGCGCTCGATGCGTTCGGGCTTTCGCCGGAGGGGCGCGTCGGCCTCGACATCGGCGCATCGACGGGCGGCTTCACCGACGTGCTCCTCTCGCGCGGCGCGGCGCGCGTGCATGCCGTCGATGTCGGCCACGGCCAGCTCGCCTGGAAGCTGCGCGCCGATCCGCGCGTGGTGGTGCATGAGCGCACGAATGCACGCCATCTGACGGCCGCTCAGATCGGCGAGCCGATAGGCGCGCTGGTGTGCGACGCGAGCTTCATCGGGCTCGCGACCCTGCTGCCCGCTCCGCTCGCGCTCTGCGCGCCGGGTGCCTGGGCGGTGGCGCTGATCAAGCCGCAATTCGAGGCCGGGCCCGAGCATGTGGGCAGCCGCGGCGTGGTGCGCGATCCGGCGGTGCACCGCGCGGTCTGCGATCGAATCGGCGCATGGTTCGGTACGCTCCCAGGCTGGTCTGTGCTGGGGGTCGCGGAAAGCCCTATCACCGGGCCGGAAGGCAACCGCGAATTCCTGATTGCGGCGATGCTGGCCTGATCCGTGCCGCCGTTTCGGCCGACACGGGTTATCGCGGAGCCGAACAGCGCGCGGCCGCGCCGCCGTTGTAGCCCGAGCAGGTCCAACTCCATCTGAGGCCGCCGGACACGGCCGAGGCGATGCCGATCTGGCACAGATCGCCCGACGGTGCGGCGAAGGTTGCGACGCCATTCGCGCTGCCGCAGACGCCCGCGAACGACGCCGTGCTGCGATGCTGGCTCAGCGTCTCCCACAGGATCTCGCTGGCATCGGTGCGAAGCGATGTCGGCCCCAACTGCGAGTCCGGTTTGCCGATCTGCGTGCCACCAGGCCAAGTATGGCCGCCGCCGGTAATCGAGTAGAACGCGACTTCTGTGCCGTTCGCGCAACCGCTGAACGTGTAGAGCGTGTCGGTCACGCTCGGGCCGGTGTTCAGCCTGTCGGGATAGGTGGACGAGGACGGGTTGGCCGCGTTCGTGCAACCGCTGATCCGCGCCCATATCGTCGCCGTCTCCATCGCCGAGTAGATCCCGACCGGATAGCCGTTGTACGGGCTCTTGGGATCGGCCGTTCCGTGAAACAGCACGGCAGTGACAGGCATGTTCGAGGTGCAGCCGGTCTGGGAATACTTGTTGAGGTTCTGCCCGACATTGCCGATGCCGGCGATGGAGGTGGGGTAGCAGAACGCGATCAACTGCGCGGGCCCCGCGCCCTCGGAATATCCAACCGCATAGATGCGCGTCGGATCGATATGATACGCGGACTCAATCGCCTGCATGAGCGCAAGGCTGAACTGCGCATCGTTCGGCGTTCCGGACAGGACCCAGGCCGCACCGACGGATTCCGGATAGGCGACGAAGAAGTCATCGCTGTCCGCGATGTCGTCGAGCCCGGTCATGTTCTCCATCTGCCCGCCCGAGCCGTTCACGCCATGGAAGACCAGCATCAGCGGGTAGGCTTTGTTTGAATCGTAGCCGGCGGGAACGTGCAGGATGCTGCTGCGCGTGACGCCGCCGAATGTCAGGGTCACGACCGTGTTGCCGGCCTGGGCCACTGCCGACATAAGCAGGCAGGTCATGGCAATGGCCGCGATCGTCTTCGCCATATCCAGCTCCCGGCAAACGGTCAATGGATTGCGCGAGCCCTCGTGGCGATCGCAGCGCGTCCCAGCACGACTTCCGCTAGATACGGCTTCCGCGAGATTCTCACATGCCTTGAATGTAACGTGCTATTGCTATAGTGTCACGTTCATCTATGTCCAATGACGTAATTTTTGCTGAAATGCGAGGATCCCGACCAATCGACTACTTCGGGAAACATGGAGATCGGCCAGAACTGCGCCGAGACGACGTGCGGAGCCGATCTCTCTGCAACATTGTGTTGCCTTAACTGACATTAAATGCGGAAGCGGGCGTCAGGTCGCGCTGGCCGGTGCTTGCATACAGCGAAGACAAGCTGTCCTTCGGCCGGTGTCCTTCGGAGCCCGAAATCCGACCGGACGCTTCCATCCGGCCGGAGATCGCCTGGCGGAGTTGCGTCTAGGACGGCATCACTGCCGCGGCGCGGAACAACTCGCGCTCGCGCCGCCATTGTAGCCCGAGCAGGTCCAAATCCACCCGCTGCCGCTGCTGACGGAAGACGCCGTCCCGATAGTGCACAGTCCGCTTGTCGGCGCGCTGACCGTGGCGACGCCATTGGCCTTGCCGCAAACCCCGGCGAATACGCCGCTGCTGCGATGCGGGCTAAACGCTTGCCACATGATCTGGCTCGCATTGGTGTTCATCGAGGTCGGTCCCATCGTCGATTTGGAAACCTTGGTCTGCGATCCGCCGGGCCAGGTGTGCCCGCCCCCGGTGATCGAGTAGAACGTCACCGCCGTGCCGTTCTTGCAGCCGCTCCAGGTGTAGAGCTTATCGGTCACCTTCGGGCCGGTGTTCAGCGTGTCCGCGTAGGTCGAGGAGGCCGGGCTGGAGGTGTTCGAACACCCGTCGACCTGTGCCCAGTTCGTCGCCGTCTGCAGCGCGGAATAGCTCGTCACACCCTGCACGGTGCCGCCGTTGTAGGGGCTGACGGGATCGGCTGTGCCATGAAACAGGACATAGGTGATTGGCGTCGTCAGCTTGCACACGCTCTGCCACCCGGCATTGAGATTCTCGCCGACATCGCCGACGCCCGCGACGAGCGTCGGGTTGCAGAACGCCAGCTCCTGCGCAAGTCCGGCGCCCTGCGAATACCCCGCCGAATAGACCCGCGTCGGATCGATGTGATAGGCGGCTTCGATCCTCTGGATCAGCGCGAGGCTGAACTGCACGTCGTTCGTCGTGCCGGTAACGACCCACTGCGAACCGACGGAATCAGGGTAGGCGACGAAGAAATTGTTGCTGTCGGCAAGCGCATCGAAGCCGGTCATGTTCTCCATCTGCGCGCCGGTCATGCTGGAGCCGTGGAAAGCCAGAACCAGCGGGTACGCCTTGCTCTGATCGTAATTCGATGGGACGTGCACAATGCTGCTGCGCGCCACGCCATTCACCGTGAGAGATATGACTGTGCTGCCGGCATGGGCCAGCGTGGAGACGAGCAGGCACGATGCAGCAATCGCTGCGGCGATGAATTTTCTCATGGTCAACCCTCGAAAGGTGGGCTGTTAAATCGTGAAGCGCGTCGCGAGCAATCGCTGAGCCGCGCTGAATGATTTCAGAGGAGCGTCAAATCATTTCGCGTGTTTCTGACTGTCGCAGGCCGTTACGCAATTCCTGCGCTCGGCTGCTTAATTTTGTCGAAATCCGCTCTGACGTCGTGCCGAGCCTCCCGGAAACGTGAATGTGCTGATGAAGGTGATCGGGACGTGATCGTCCTCACGCATTTGTTGCGGTGCCGGTAGTGACTTTTTTTAACAAGACGCTCCGGCAGCCGCCCACTTCACATCCGCGCCCGGCGCACCTCTCAATGGAGAGGCGCGGCGCAGCTGGCGGCGGAGCCGCCGTTGTAGCCCGAGCAGGTCCAGGACCATCCGCTGCCGCTCGACACCGTTGAGGCGAGCCCGATCCTGCACAGTCCGCTCGATGGCGCCGACGACGTCGCCACGCCTGCAGCCGCTCCGCAGACACCGGCGAACGGTGCCGCGCTCCGGTGCGGCGAGAACGTCTGCCACATGATCTGGCTCGCGTTCGTGGTCTGCGACGTCGGTCCCATGGTCGAGGTTGGGATCTGCGTCCCTCCCGGCCAGGTGTGGCCGCCGCCGGTGATCGAATAGAACGCGACCGTGGTGCCGTTGCTGCAACCGCTCCAGGCATATTGCGTGTTCGTCACGCTCGGGCCGGTGTTCAAGGTGTCGGGATAGATCGACGAAGACGGGCTCGACTGGTTTGTGCAGCCGTCGATCTGCGCCCAGTTCGTCGCCGTCTGTAACGCGGAGTAGACCGTGGGGGTGGCGGTGGCGTCGCCGTTGTACGGGCTTACCGGGTCGGCGGTGCCGTGGAACACAACATAGGCGATGGGGGTGGTGAGCTTGCAGACGCTCTGCCACCCGGCGCTGAGATCCTGCGCGACATCGGCAACGCCCCCGATCAGGTTCGGATTGCAGAACGCCAGTTCCTGGGCAAGCCCCGCGCCTTGCGAGTAGCCCGCCGAATAGACGCGCGTGGGATCGATGTGGTACGCGGCCTCGATCGTCTGCATCAGGGAGACGCTGAAATCCACGTCGTTCGATGGACCGGTGACAACCCACTGGGATCCCACCGAGTCGGGATACGCAACGAAGAAGCTGTTCGCGTCGGCCACCGCATCGAAACCGGAGACATTTTCCGTCTGCGCACCGGTCATGCCGGTGGCATGGAAGACCACTACCAGCGGATACGCCTTGCTCTGATCGTAGTTCGCCGGGACATGCAGGACGCTGCTGCGCGAGTTCCCTGCGAATGTAAGGGTTATGATGGTGCTGCCTGCTTGCGCCAGGGTGGAGACAAGAAGGCTGGATGCGGCAAACAC
>JAFEFJ010000089.1 GCA_018240635.1 Pseudomonadota bacterium
GGGCCAGTTCGCCGCGGCAGCGGGAAAGCCCACCGTGTTCGAATTGCGCCGCAACCCGCTTTGCGCCGGCGAGCACGCGGAGGCGCCGCTTTGCGTCTGGCACGCCGCGGTGTTCCGGCGGCTGTTCCAGGCGCTCGTATCGCCGCGAGCGACTGTGCAGGAGAGCGCGTGCGCGGCCTGCGGCGCGGGAGCCTGCCGGTTCGAGGCGGACTGGTAGCGTCGCGAAATTGTCGTCGGACAGCGACGCGCCGCGTGCCATAAGGGCGCGCGGGGCCGTTCCGGTCCACGCATCATCTCCTTATCCGCCGCGCAGGGGTGCCGATGAATATCGACGACGTCCGCAAGAACGCCTTCGCGATGCCGCTGAACGATCCCGCCTACCCGCGCGGCCCCTACAAATTCTACAACCGCGAATTCATCATCATCTCCTACCGTACCGACCCCGAGCGGCTGCGGGCCGTGGTGCCAGAGCCGCTGGAGGTGATCGGCGACACGGTGAACTACGAGTTCATCCGGATGCCCGATTCGACGGGCTTCGGCGACTACACCGAGACCGGGCAGGTCATCCCCGTGCGCTTCCGCGCCGCCGACGGAACCGTGCAGGAGGGCGGCTACGTCCACGCGATGTATCTGGACGACAATTCGCCGATCGCGGGCGGGCGCGAGATCTGGGGCTTTCCGAAGAAGCTCGCCACGCCCAAGGTGTCGCACGAATCCGAGACGCTCGTCTGCACCCTGCACTACGGCTCGGTGCTCTGCGTGTCGGCGACCATGGGCTACAAGCACCGGGAGCTTCCGCACGAGCCGCTGCTGAAATCGCTCGCCCGGCCCAACTTCATGATCAAGATCATCCCGCACGTGGACTGCACGCCGCGCATCTGCGAACTGGTGCGCTACTACGTGGAAGACGTGACGGTGAAGGGCGCCTGGAGCGGCCCCGCCGCGATCCAGTTGTTCGAGCACGCGCAATGTGACGTCGCCCGCCTACCGGTGCGCGAGGTGGTCTCCGCCAGCCACTTCGTGACTGACCTGACGCTGGGTCTGGGCGAGGTGGTGTTCGACTATCTGAAGGAAGGCTGACCGGCGCATCGGGCCGCGAGGGCGGCCCCCGGCCACCCTATCCGACGGTTTCCACCGCAACCGTCGCGACGCGCCGCTCCACCTCCGCCCGGTCGATGCGCGCCGTGCCCACGCCGCTGACGGCGGCGCCGCCGGCGGCGACCGCCCAGGCCAGCGCCTCGGCCGGCCCGGCGCCGCGGGAAAGCCGCAGCACCATCGCCGCCAGGAACGCGTCGCCCGCGCCGACGGCGCTGTGGACGCGCTCGGGCGGCGCGGTGGCGCGCAGCACGCCGTCGGGCATCGCCAGCAGGGCGCCGCTCTCGCCAAGCGTCACGGCCACCATTCGCGCGGCGCCAGACCCAACCAGGGCGCGCGCTGCGTCCTCCGGATCGCCCCGGGCACGCAGCGTGCGGCCGGCGAGGGCTTCCAGTTCGCGCAGGCTGGGCTTCACGAGGTCGACGCCCTGCGCCAGCGCCGCCGCGAGCGCGGGGCCGGAACTGTCCAGCGCGACCCGCATCCCGCGCGCGGCGGCAAGGCGCGCCACCTGCCCGTACGCATCGGCGGGCGCGCCGCGCGGCAGGCTGCCGCTGGCGACAAGCCAGGCGCCGTGCTCCTCCGCCACCGCGTCCAGCAATGCCTGCCACTCCTGCGCCGCCAGCGCCGGGCCCTGCGGGACGAAGCGGTAGTCGAGCCCGGTGGCGCGATCCAGCACGGTCAGGCTGATCCGTGTCCGCTCCTGGATCGGCACGGCGCGGCAGGGCACGCCTGCATCCTCCAGCAGCGCCTCGATGTAACGGCCGGTCACGCCGCCCGAGGCGATCACCGCGAGCGTCTCGCCGCCGAGCGCGTGGACCACGCGGGCGACGTTGATCCCGCCGCCGCCGGGATCGACGTGATCGCCGGTGGTGCGGATCTTGTGGACCGGCTCGACGCGCTCCGCCTCCGACGCCAGGTCGAGCGCTGGATTGAGCGTGAGCGTCACGATGCGTCCGGCCCCCGGTGCTGCGGCCATCCTTTCCTCCCCTCCGGCGGGCGGCATCCTCGCCCCATCGCGGCCCCATGGCGTTGCGCCACGTCAACGGCGCAAGGCGGCACAGACGCCGCGCTTCTTGCGCTCCAGGGCCGCGCGGCGTAAGAGGCTGGCATGGTCTGCGCTGCCCGCATCGCCTGCCGTTCCGCCCGTGCCCTTGCGTGCGCGGGCTTGGTCGCGCGCGCGGCGGCCGGTGGCCCGGTCGGCCGCCTTCTGGCCCTCGGACTCCTCCTTCGACTTAGCCGCCCCTGGGCGTGACGCCGCGCGGTTGAACGCCGGCATCGCTCAGGGGAACCCCTGAGGCTTCTGTCGCGACGATAATCCGAGGAACGCACACAATGGCCATCGACCATCCCAGCTTCGGCAAGCTGGACGACAACCGCATCATCATCTTCGACACGACGCTGCGCGACGGCGAGCAATCGCCCGGCTTCTCGATGAACCTGAACGAGAAGATCCGGATGGCCGAGGCGCTGACGGAGCTGGGGATCGACGTGATGGAGGCGGGCTTCCCCATCGCCTCCCCCGGCGACTACGAGAGCGTGAAGGCGATCGCCGAGAGCATCGGCCAGCGCGACGACAGCCCGGTGATCTGCGGCCTGGCCCGCACCGGGCGCGACGACATCCTGCGCGCCGCCGATGCGGTGAAGGCGGCGAAGCGCAAGCGCATCCATGTGTTCCTGTCCACCAGCCCGCTGCACATGAAGTACAAGCTGCGGATGGAGCCGGAGGAGGTGCTGGAACTCGCGGTCAGCTCCGTCACGCTCGCGCGCAACTATTCCGACGACGTGGAATGGTCGGCCGAGGACGGCACGCGCACCGATTCCGACTTCCTGTGCCGCTGCGTGGAAGCCGCGATCAAGCACGGCGCGACAACGATCAACATCCCCGACACGGTGGGCTACGCGCTGCCCGAGGACATGACGCGCATCTTCACCATGCTGCGCGAGCGCGTCCCCGGCGCCGACAAGGTGGTGCTGTCCACGCACAACCACAACGATCTGGGGCTTGCGGTCGCGAACACGCTGGCGGCGATCCGCGCGGGCGTGCGGCAGGTGGAGTGCACGATCAACGGCATCGGCGAGCGTGCCGGCAACGCATCGCTGGAAGAGGCGGTGATGGCGATCCGCACGCGCAACGACGCGGTGCCCTTCCGCAACAACATCCAGACAACGAACATCCTGCGCACCTCGAAGCTGCTGTCCACCATCACCGGCTTCGACGTGCAGCCCAACAAGGCGATCGTGGGACGCAACGCCTTCGCGCACGAGGCGGGCATCCACCAGGACGGCGTGCTGAAGAACGCCGCGACCTACGAGATCATGACGCCGGAAAGCGTGGGCTGGCAGAAGAACAGCCTGGTGCTGGGCAAGCATTCCGGCCGCGCCGCGTTCCGCGACAAGCTGACCACGCTCGGCTACAAGGTGGGCGACAACCAGCTGAATGACGCGTTCCGCCGCTTCAAGGACCTCGCGGACCGCAAGAAGGTCGTCTACGACGAGGACATCGTCGCGCTGGTCGACGACGAGGTGATGCGCGATCACGAGCGCGTCCGCTTCGTCTCGCTCGACCTGCGCGCGGGCTCGAAGGCGCCGCCGCAGGCGGAGCTGGAACTGGACGTCGATGGCCGCGTCGTCGCCGCGTCGTCTTCGGGCGACGGGCCGGTGGACGCCACCTTCAAGGCGATCCGCGCGATCTTCCCGCATGAGGCGAACCTGGTGCTGTTCTCGGTCGGCGCCGTCACCGAGGGCACGGACGCGCAGGCGAAGGTGACGGTGCGGCTCGAGGAGAACGGCAAGATGGTGGACGGCCAAGGCGCCGATACCGACACCATCGTCGCCTCCGCCCGCGCCTATGTGCACGCGCTGAACAAGCTGCTGGTGAAGCGCGACCGGACCGAGCCGCAGGCGCTCTCCGCCTGACCCGCCCGCTCCCCCTCCCCTCGCGCAAGGGGGGGAGGGTGGCATGCGCGGCCGCCGCCGTCAGTTGTACCCGCAGAAACTGCCGGGCGTAGCGGCCTCCCTGGCCGGGCGGTTACTGGGCAAATAGGCGCTGCCGGACGCCGGGATGCCCGGCGCGCCGACGCCGGTGTCCTCGTCCGCCGTGGGGGCGGGCGTGAAGCTGGAGGGCGCGCCGCCGGCCGGGCCGGTGACCCCGAAGCGCGCGCGCGTCGTGCCGCATCCGGCCAGGGCCAGTGCCGCGGCCGTCAGGATGATCCTTCGGGTACGCGCCATGCCGCCTTGGGACCTGCCGAATGGGGCGTCACGCTGCCCCAGTCCCCCCTGTCCGGATGGGCGGCCAACCCGGCGGGCGCTCCCGCCGTGGCGGGGCCGCGCAGCCGCCGGGCCGATGGGTCGCCGGCTGGTCAGTGGGCGGTCAGCACGCCGCCGACGGCGCCTGCGGCGCCGCCGATCAGCGCGCCGGTCGCCGGCTTGCCGCCGGTCGCGGCCGCGATCCCGGCGCCCGCACCGGCGCCGATCAGGCCGCCGGTCACGCCCCGTGTCGCGGGGTCCGCGCCGCAGCCGGAAACCGAGAGCGCGGCAGCCCCGAGAAGAAGGATTGCGGTCAATGGCGCGAGAACCTTCCGCGGACGCATGGCGTCCCGGCCGGCCGGCATCGTAGTTGCACCTGGCATATGGATCATGTCCGCCACTCCTTCTCCGTTACTGCCCGGGATGAGAACGCGGCAGTGCGGCAAAAAGTTGTCGGCCGCCTCCGCCCGCCCTTGTGAACCCGCCGCTGCGGGGCTAACCCTCCGCCGCCCAATCGCCGACCCGAAGACCCAGACCATCCCACTACAGGCCCGGGGCCACGGATTGCCGTGGCTTCGCGAAAGGTTCCCCGAATGTTCTCTCGAGCTCTCGGTTTCATGTCAGCCGACATGGCCATCGATCTCGGCACCGCCAACACCCTGGTTTACGTCAAGGGGCGCGGCATCGTCCTGGACGAGCCGAGCGTTGTCGCGATCGCGGACGTGCGCGGCAAGAAGCAGGTTCTCGCCGTGGGCGAGGAAGCCAAGCAGATGCTCGGCCGCACGCCGGGCAACATCCAGGCCATCCGGCCGCTGCGCGACGGCGTGATCGCCGATTTCGAGGTGGCGGAGGAGATGATCAAGCATTTCATCCGCAAGGTGCACAATCGCCGCGGATTCGCCTCCCCCATGATCATCGTCTGCGTGCCCTCCGGCTCCACGGCGGTCGAGCGGCGGGCGATCCAGGAAAGCGCCGAGAGCGCGGGCGCGCGCAAGGTGCTGCTGATCGAGGAGCCGATGGCCGCCGCGATCGGCGCCGGGCTGCCGGTGACGGAGCCCTCGGGCAGCATGATCGTCGATATCGGCGGCGGCACCACGGAAGTGGCGGTGATCTCGCTCGGCGGCATCGTCTATTCGCGCTCGGTGCGCGTCGGCGGCGACAAGATGGACGAGGCGATCATCAGCTACATCCGGCGCAACCATAACCTGCTGATCGGCGAGTCCTCGGCCGAGCGCATCAAGATGGACATCGGCGCCGCCGCGCCGCCGGAGGAATACGAGGAAGGCCCGTACCGCGAGGTGAAGGGCCGCGACCTGATGAACGGCGTGCCGCGCGAGGTGATGGTCGGGCAGCGGCAGATTTCCGAGAGCCTCGCCGAGCCGGTTTCGGCGATCGTGGAGGCGGTGAAGGTGGCGCTGGAGAACACGCCGCCGGAACTCGCCGCCGACATCGTGGACAAGGGGATTGTGCTGACCGGCGGCGGCGCGCTGTTGTACAGGCTGGATCAGGTGCTGCGCGACGCCACCGGCCTGCCCGTCGTGGTGGCCGAGGATGCGCTGCAGTGCGTCGCTCTCGGCACCGGCCGGGCGCTGGAGGAGATGAAGCGGCTGCGCAACGTGCTGACCAGCATGTACTAGGTTCGGCGCGGCCTTCCCGGGGCTTTCCGGGGGCCGGGCCGGCGAAGAGGGAGATGCGAGTCTGATCCGGCTGTCCATCTCGACGCGACAGGCGCTCGCCAAGCTTACCCTGCCGGTGCTGATCGCCGCGGCGTTCGGCCTCATGCTGCTCGCCAAGGCAGACGCGCTGCTGGCCGAACGCGCCCGCATGGCCTTCGCCGACGCGCTGGCGCCGATCTATGCGGTGCTGTCCGAGCCGCTCGGGCAGGTCCGCGCGGCGGTCAACGAGGTGCAGTCGCTGTGGTCGCTGCGCAGCGAGAATGCGCGGCTGCGCGAGGAGAACGACCGGCTGCGGCACTGGCAATCGGTGGCGCTCGCGCTCGATGCCGAGAACAAGCGGCTGAAGGCCAATCTGCACTGGATCCCCGATAGCATGCCGCGCTTCGTGACCGCCCGCGTGGTGGCGGACGCGGGCGGGGTGTATGCGCGCGCCGTGCTGCTGTCGGTCGGGCCGAACCATTCGGTGACCAAGGGCGAGATCGCGCTCGACGACCGCGGGCTGGTGGGCCGGGTGACGGAAGTGGGCTCGCGCACCGCGCGCGTGCTGCTGATCACCGACCTGAACAGCCGCATCCCGGTGATCCTGGAGAACAGCCGGGCGCGGGCGATCCTGGTGGGCTCCAACGGCCCGCGGCCGCGGCTGATCTACTGGTCCGAGGGCGCGGTGCCCGCCGAGGGCGAGCGGGTCGTCACGAGCGCCGAGGCGGGGGCGTTTCCGCCCAACCTGCCAGTGGGCGTGGTGCACTACAGCTCCAACAACGTGCCCGAGGTGGACCCGGCCGCGCAGCTCGACAAGCTGGAGATCGTTCGGCTGTTCGACTACGGGCTGCAGGGCCTGGTGGCGCCCGAGGCACCGGGCCGCGTGGCGGAAAGCAAGCGATGATGACGCCGATCCGCCGCCCGCCCGACGAGCGGATGCCCGGCATCCGGCCGCGCCCGACGCTGGGCCGGCGGCTCGATGCGCTGGCGCGGGCCGCGTTCCCCGGCACCTGCACGCTGCTGCTCATGCTGCTGACGATCGCGCCGTTCGGCTTCGCCGACCAGTCGATGCTGCTGCCGGCGATCACCCTGCCGAGCGTGTTCTTCTGGTCGCTGTTCCGCCCCTCCTCCATGCCGCCGCCGGCGGTGTTCGCGATCGGGCTGCTGATGGACCTGCTGGGCTACCTGCCGATCGGCGCGGGGGTGCTGACGCTGCTGATCCTGCACGGCTTCGCGATCCGCTGGCGCCGCTTCCTGGCGCGGCAGAGCTTCGCGCTGGTGTGGATCGTGTTCGCGGGCATGGCGGCGGGCGCCGCGGCGCTGCTGTGGGCACTGGCCTCGGCGCTGACCTTCCGGCTGATGCCGCCGGGCCCCGCCCTGTTCCTCGCGGTGCTCAGCACCGCGCTGTATCCGGCGGTGGCGAGCCTGTTCACCCTCGCGCACCGCTCCATCGCCGATCCGGAGCAGGCCTGACGTGACGGGGCGCGGACGATGAAGCGCGAGACGAAGCGGACGGGAGTCTTCACGCGGCGCGCGCTGATCGTGATGGGCGGGCAGGTCACCGTGCTGGGCGTGCTCGGCGCGAAACTGTATCAGGTGCAGATCGCCGAGGGCGCGCGTTACGCCACGATGGCGGACGAGAACCGGATCAGCGCGCGGCTGATCGCGCCGCCGCGCGGGCGCATCCTGGACCGCTTCGGCCAGGTGGTGGCGGGCAACCGGCTGAACTGGCGCGCCCTGCTGATCGCCGAGCAGACCGACGACGTGAACGGCACGCTGGACGCGCTGTCCCGCATCGTGCCGCTGCCCGACCACGAGCGCGCGCGCATCGACCGCGAAGTGAAGCGCCATCGCCGCTTCATTCCCGTGATGGTGCGCGAGTTCCTGACCTGGGACGACATGGCGCGCATCGAGGTGAATGCGCCCGACCTGCCCGGCATCATGGTGGACGTGGGCACGACCCGCATCTACCCCTACTCCGACCGGCTCGCGCACGTGGTGGGCTACGTCGCGCCGCCCAACGACAACGACGTGACCGAAGATCCGATGCTGTCGCTGCCCGGCATCCGCGTCGGCCGGGCGGGGGTTGAGAAATACCACGACCTCGACCTGCGCGGCCGGGCGGGCGCGGTGCAGCTTGAAGTCAACGCGGTCGGGCGCGTGATCCGGGAACTGGACCGGCAGGAGGGAACCCAGGGCAAGGATATCGGCCTGTCGATCGATGCCGACCTGCAGCAAGCCGTGCTGAACCGGCTGGGCGACGAAAGCGCGAGCGCGGTGGTGCTCGACTGCCGCAACGGCGAGGTGCTGGCGATGGCCAGCAACCCGTCCTTCGACCCCTCGCTGTTCAACTCCGGCGTCTCCCAGGCGCAGTGGGTCGAATGGACCAGCAACCGGCGCGCGCCGCTGATCAACAAGTCGACGGCCGGGGTCTATGCGCCGGGCTCCACGTTCAAGATGGCGGTGGCGCTGGCGGGCCTGGAGTCACGGTCGATCACGCCCTTCGACCGCATCAACTGCCCCGGCTACCTGGACCTTGGCGACACGCGGTTCCATTGCTGGAGCAGATACGGCCACGGCTCGCTCGACCTGCGCGGCGGGCTGAAGAACAGCTGCGACGTGTTCTTCTACGAGGTGGCGCGCCGCACCGGCATCGACCGCATCGCGGCGATGTCCCACCGGCTGGGCCTGGGCACCGAGCTGGATATCGACATTCCGGGCGCGCGCACCGGCCTGATCCCGACGCGCGAATGGCGCATCGGCAAGGGTCATTACTGGAACATCGGCGACACCATCGTGAGCGGCATCGGCCAGGGCTATATCCAGGTCACGCCGCTGCAACTCGCGACCTACTGCGCGCGGCTCGCGACCGGGCGCGTCGTGCAACCGCATCTGACGCGCACCATCGGCGGCGTGCTGCAGCCCGGCAGCAACCCTGAGGACTGGCCGCAGCTCGGCCTGCCGGAGCGGATGCTGCACAGCGTGCGCGAGGGGATGTGGGCGGTGGTGAACGAACAGGGCGGCACCGCGCCGCTGGCGCGGCTTGCGGATCCGCATGTGCAGCTCGCCGGCAAGACCGGCTCGGCGCAGGTGCGGCGCGTGTCGCGCGAGCTGCGGGAGAGCGGCAAGTTCGACAGTTCCAAGCTGCCCTGGGAGTTCCGGCCGCACGCGCTGTTCGTGGCGTTCGCACCGTACGACGCGCCGCGCTACGCGCTGTCCGTGGTGGTGGAGCATGGCAACGCGGGCGCGGGCGCCGCGGCGCCGATCGCGCGCGACATCATGGCCGATGTGCTGACGCGCGATCCCGCCAACCGTGCCGAGCCGCCGGGCGCCAAGGTGGCAGACCGCGGCATCCGTGGCGGCTGACGCGGCGATCATGAGCGAACGAACATGAGCGACCGCCGCCTCATCCGCGAAACCTCGTTCGATCTGACGGGCAAGCTGTTCCGCGTGAGCTGGCTGTACGTGCTGCTGCTCTGCGCGCTCGCGGGCGTGGGCTATGCCGCGCTGTACAGCGCGGCGGGCGGCTCGCCGGAGCCGTACGCGACGCGCCATGTGATGCGCTTCAGCTTCGGCCTGGTGCTGATGCTGGGCATCGCACTCGTCGATATCCGCTTCATCGCCCGCCTCGCCTGGCCCGCCTATGCCGCGAGCCTCGCGCTTCTGGTGCTGGTCGCGCGCATGGGGCATGTGGGCAAAGGCGCGCAGCGCTGGATCGAACTTGGCGGCATCCAGTTGCAGCCGAGCGAGATGATGAAGGTGGCGCTGGTGCTGGCGCTCGCGTCGTGGTTCCACCGCGCGTCGTGGGAGCGGATGGGCAATCCGCTGTTCCTGATCCCGCCGATCATTGCGGTGCTGGCGCCGGTGGGGCTGATCCTGAAGGAGCCCAATCTGGGCACTGCGGTGATCACCGCGATGGTGGGAGCGGTGATGTTCTTCGGCGCAGGCGTGCGCTGGTGGAAATTCGTGCTCGTCGCCGCCCCCGTGCCGTTCGCCGCGAAGATCGGCTACGGCTATCTGCACGACTACCAGAAGGCGCGCATCGACACCTTCCTGAACCCCGAGAGCGACCCGCTGGGCGCGGGCTACAACATCATCCAGTCGAAGATCGCGCTGGGCTCGGGCGGGATGTGGGGCAAGGGATACCTGCAGGGCACGCAGGGACATCTGAACTTCCTGCCCGAGAAGCAGACCGATTTCATCTTCACGATGATCGGCGAGGAGTTCGGCCTGGTCGGCGGGCTTGCGGTGATGGGCCTGCTGGCGCTGATCGTGCTGGGCGGGATGCTGATCGCGCTGCGCTGCCGCAACCAGTTCGGCCGGCTGGTGGCGCTGGGCATTTCGTTCAACTTCTTCATGTACGTCTTCGTGAACATCGCGATGGTGATGGGCGCGATCCCGGTGGGCGGCGTGCCGCTGCCGCTGGTCTCGCATGGCGGCTCGGCGATGATCACGGTGATGATCGGCTTCGGCCTGCTGATGTCGGCCTATGTGCATCGCGACGTTGAGTTCGAGGACCGGCGGGACGCGGTCTGACCTCTCCCCGCGGCTCCACCGCGCCTACCGGGAGACCGCCTACGCGTGCCGCGGCGCCGAAATCCGCATCGGACGGCGCAGCCGCGCGCTCGACGATCTGCTTCTGACGCTCGGCGCACGGCAGGGCGCGCTTCTGACCGCGTGGAACCCCCGTTCGCGCCTGTTGCCCGAGCCCGTCAACCGGCGGCGACAGAGGCAACTCGCGGATCGCCTGCGGCGGCAGCGCACGGCCGAGGCGGAAGGACGCTTGAAGGCCTGGCGGGAGGAAATGCTCCTGGTCGCCGGCGACATTCGCCCCGCGCGGCGGCTCGGACGGCTGTTCAGGCAGAACATGCTCGTCTCCCTCCGCACCGGGCGAAAGGCGTCCCTGGTCGCCCCATGAGGGCAAGGCGAGGCTTGGCAGAAGGCAGTCGGCCTAGAGCAGCATCAGCCATTTGGAATCGCTTCGCGATGCCAAATGACTGATAAAGCTGCTCTATCTTCAGACAAGTAGAGCATGATCGAGACGATCATGCTCTAGGGAGCGATGTTGAGCCACACGTGAAAACGCTGGACGACCGACGGTTCCCCCTCCCACGGCCGCCACATCTTCATCGCGATCTCATCGACGCCCGGGGCGGTGGCCTTGAACATCCAGGACGCCCGCCCGCCCGATCCGACCGCGCCCGCCGGATAGCTGGCTTCCGGCGCGCCGACTTGCTCGATTCCGGACCCGAGACGGTCAACCGCCCACCGGTAACCGGTCGTGGCGTTCTCCGGCAGGCTGAGCCGGATCAGGTCGCCCGCCTTGACGCCGATCGTCTGCGCCTGGTTCGCCTCCGTGAGCGCGACCGGTTCCGCCATCGCGCCGTTCCCCCCCGTTGCCGTCGCGCACCCTGAGAACGGGAGGATGGCGCACATGAGCCACAAGACCCGCCTGGATTTCCCGGCGCCAGGCGGGCGCCATCCCATCGGCCGGTTACACGGTGACGCCGTAGCTCTCGTCGAAGAAGGCACCTTGGATATAGGCCTCGCTGGCATAGCCGAACCCGTGGTCGCCCCAGGTCGTGTTCCAGCTGTTGCGGACGATGAAGCGCCTTTCGGCCGTGTATCCGACGATACAGACCGCGTGGCCGCCGCGCACCGTGCCGGGCTGGAAGACATCGAGATTGCCGTGCGTTTGCGTGGCCTGGTCCCAGGTGGCGTCAACGCTCAAGCCCGCCATCACGGGACCGTGCGAGGCGAGCCATGTGCGCCAATTGTTCAGATTCTTTCGGAGGTTGAAATAGGCGGAAATGCGGTGCATCGCGGCGGTGCTGAAGAACGTGTCCTCGTCCCCGGCATACATCGCCGTCTGGACATGAAACGGCAGCATCGTCTCCGGCGCCGCGCCGTATTTCCGCAGGATATCCATCGCCGCCTTGAGCGTGGTGCCCGCGCCCTCGATCATCGTCTCCGGCCGATTGACCAGCGTGTCGGTTTCCTTCGACGCCATCCAGGTGAAACGAGGCGACAGCCTATCGTTCTGACCCAGCCGGCCGGCCTTGACCATGTGGTAGCGTGCGACCCCATCCGTCGAGGCCCAGCCGACACAGGAGCCGGTCAGTTCCTGGTCGCCGACATTCCACCAGGGCGCGCGCAAATCGACCGACGATGGCGGGGCGGCAACCGCGCCCAGCGCGCCGGCAGCAACGGCGTGTTCCAATCGCCAGTCGCTTTCGGTACCGCGCGACGGAACAAGATTGCAGATGCGTTGCGCTTCGGGTTTCGCCGTGGACGGCCGCGTTGCAGGCGTTTTGGTCATGGCTGCGCTTCCCTACGTGGCGTGCGGGATAATTCCCCTGCCACGGCTTTATTTTTCGGGTTACCTTTGCAACCGAACTACCATGCGCACAATCTTACGTGCGCGCAATTTCATTTAACATTTGTGTGAAGCAATGCACCGCGCGCTGCGCGGCCCGCCGGATCGCCGACGGACCCGCGCATATTTGAACCGAACGCCGAGATGCCGGGGCCTTTACCGGCGCGCCAGGATGAACAGGCGGCGGAAGGGCAGCAGCGTGGTGCCGTCGGCGCGCGGCGGATAGTGCGGCGCGAGGGAGGCGGCGTAGGCGCGGCGGTAGCCGGCGCGCAGTTCGGGCGGGAGGGGATCGAGGAAGGGGCGCAGCGACGTGCCCGCCGCCCATTCGCCGACGGCGTCCTCGCCCGTCAGCACGTGCAGGTAGGTGGTTTCCCAGATGTCGAGCGCGGCGGCGTGCGGGCGCAGGATGTCCCAGTATTCGCCCGCCGAGAGGATGCCGCGCGCCGAGCCGACGCCGCGCAGGGTCTCGGCCCACGGACCGATTGCGGCGACCTCGTTCTGCAGCCGCCGCAGCGGCGCGTCGTGCATCGCCGGCATCTGCACGGCGAACCAGCCGCCGGGCGCGACGCGGGAAAGCAGGTCGGGGAACAGCGTCTCGTGCCCGCCGGTCCAATGGAGCGCGGCGTTGGAGAACAGCACATCGGGCGCGAGCGCGCGGTCCCACCCGCCGAAATCGCCGAGCACAAAGCGGCAGCCGGGCGCGCTGTCCCGCGCCTTGGCGAGCATCGCCTCCGACCCGTCGATCCCGACAACGTCCGCCGCGGGGAAGCGCGTCTTCAGGATGGCGGTGACGTTCCCTGCCCCGCAGCCAAGATCGAGCACGCGCCCCGGCGCCTCGGCCCCGATGCGCGCGAGCAGGTCGAGCGCCGGTTGCAGGCGTTCGTTCGCGAAGCGCAGATACTGCGCCGGGTCCCAGTCCGCCATGCCCGTCCCATTCCTTGCCGTCGCGCGATCATGGCAGCGAACGGAGCGGCGGTTAAGCCGGGATGAACCGCCGCGCGATCGCGAAGCCGGCGGCGGCGGCGGCGCCGGTGACGACCGCGCCCCACGCCATGTCCGACAGCGTCAGCACCAGCGTGTAGGGCTTCAGCGTGGCGTAGTTGGTGAGGTCGTAGGTGCCATAGGCGATCAGGCCGAGCAGCGCGCCGTGGCCGAGCGCGGTGGTCCAGCGGCCGGTCTCCATCGCCGGGCGGATGGCGAAGAACACGATGCCGACGATGTAGAGCACATAGAACAGCAGGCCGGGCACCGGACGGAACAGCAGCGCGTCGCCGAACGCGGCGCGGAACTGCGGTAGCGCGACCTGGCTGATCCATACCGTGTCCAGCGCCAGAAAGACCACCAGCGCCGCGACGCCGGCCAGCAGGAAGAACAGCATCTCCATCCCTTCGCGATTTGCGCCCTGCGCCCCTAAGATGGGCCGTGGCCGCCGAGGTTGAACACATCCCCACTACGAACGAGCAGCCGGTTTGGACGCCTGCCCTGG
>JAFEFJ010000008.1 GCA_018240635.1 Pseudomonadota bacterium
CTCGGCCTCGATCGCGTGCATCACGAAGCGGATGGAGTTGACGTTCTTCACCTCGCAGCGCGTGCGGAACCCCTCGCCCGGCTTGCGGACGGAAACGTTCACGTCGGCGCGCATGGAGCCTTCCTCCATGTTGCCGTCGCAGGTGCCGAGATAGCGCAGGATGCTGCGCAGCTTGCGCAGATAGGCGCCCGCTTCCTCCGGGCTGCGCATGTCGGGCTCGCTGACGATCTCCATCAGCGCGACGCCGGAACGGTTCAGGTCGATATAGGATTTCGTCGCGTGCTGGTCGTGCAGCGACTTGCCGGCGTCCTGTTCCAGATGCAGGCGCGTGACGCCGATCTGCCGCGTGGAGCCGTCCTGCAGCTCGATCAGGATGGTTCCCTTGCCGACGATCGGATGCTCGTACTGGCTGATCTGATAGCCGGCGGGCAGATCGGCGTAGAAGTAGTTCTTGCGGTCGAAACGGCTGACCAGGTTGATCTGCGCTTCGAGTCCGAGACCCGTGCGCACGGCCTGCGCGACGCATTCGCGGTTGATGACCGGCAGCATCCCCGGGAAGCCCGCATCGACGAAGCTGACCTGCGAGTTGGGCGGCGCGCCGAATTCGGTCGCGGCACCGCTGAACAGCTTCGACTTGCTGATGACCTGGGCGTGGACTTCGAGGCCGATGACGACTTCCCAGGCCCCGGTCGATCCTTCGATGGTGTAGCTCATGGCTCAGTGCCCCGCGCGGACGCTGGGAAGGGCGGAGAAACCGGCCGCACGCTCGATCGCGGCGGCGACCGAGAAGACGGTCTCCTCGTCGAACGGCTTGCCGATCACCTGCAACCCGAGCGGCAGCCCGTTGGCGTCGAGGCCCGCGGGCACCGACATGCCCGGCACGCCCGCCATGTTGGCGGGCACCGTGAACACGTCGTTCAGGTACATCTTGATCGGATCGTCCATGTTCTCGCCCTGCGCGAAGGCGGCCGAGGGCGCGGTGGGCGTCAGCAGCGCATCGACCTTGCCGAAGGCGTCCGTGAAGTCCTTCAGGATCAGCGCGCGGACCTTCTGCGCCCGCAGATAGTATGCGTCGTAATACCCGGCCGACAGAACGTAGGTGCCGATCAGGATGCGCCGCCGCACCTCCGCGCCGAAGCCGGCCGCGCGTGTGCGCTCGTAGAGGTCGCGCAGATCCTCGCCGTCCTCGCGCAGGCCGAAGCGCACGCCGTCGTAGCGCGCGAGGTTGGACGAGGCTTCGGCGGGTGCGACGATGTAGTAGGCGGCGAGGCCGTATTTCGTGTGCGGCAGCGACACGTCCACGATTTCGGCGCCCTGGTCGCGCAGCCAGTCGAGCCCCTGGCGCCAGAGCAGCTCGATCTCCTCCGGCATCCCGTCCATGCGGTACTCGCGCGGCACGCCGATGCGCAGCCCCTTCACCGGGCGCTTGCAGGCGGCTTCGAAATCCGGAACCGGAACGTCGGCGCTGGTTGAGTCCATCGGGTCGAAGCCGGCCATCGAGCGCAGCAGGATCGCGCAGTCCTGCACGGTGCGGCCGAACGGGCCGGGATGGTCGAGCGAGGAAGCGAAGGCGACGACGCCCCAGCGGCTGCACCGGCCGTAGGTGGGCTTGATGCCGGCGATGCCGCAGAACGAGGCCGGCTGGCGGATCGACCCGCCGGTGTCCGTCCCCGTCGCGCCGAGCGCGAGACGTGCCGCGACCGCCGCCGCCGAGCCGCCGGAGGAGCCGCCCGGCACCAGCACGGCCGCATAATCCTGCCGTCGCTTCCATGGGTTCTCCACCGGGCCGAAGGCGGAGGCCATGTTGGACGAGCCCATGGCGAACTCGTCCATGTTCGCCTTGCCCAGGAACACCGCGCCGTCGCGCAGCAGATTGGCGCTGACGGTGCTTTCGTAGGGCGGAACGAACGGCTCCAGGATGCGGCTGCCGGCGGTGGTGCGCACGCCTTCGGTGCAGAACAGGTCCTTGATCGCGAGCGGGATGCCGGCGAGCGGGCCGGCCTTGCCCTCGGCCAGCGCGGCGTCCGCCGCCGCCGCCTGGCGCAGCGCCTGGTCGGCGGTGACGGTGACATAGGCGTTGAGGCGCGGGTTGAGCGCCTCGATCGCCGCGAGATGGGCTTCCGCGAGGTTGCGCGCGGTCACGTCGCCGGCGCGCAGCGCGTCGCGCGCCTCCGCCAGCGTCAGATCGGTCAACATCATTCCACCACTTTCGGCACGGCGTAGAAGTCGCCGGCCCTGTCGGGCGCGTTCATCAGCACCCGGTCCACGTAACCGCCGTCGGTGACCGCGTCCTCGCGCATGCGCAGCGCCATGCTGGCGGCGCCGGTCAGCGGCTCCACGGCGGAGACATCCACCTCCTGCAACTGCTCGATCCAGCCCAGGATGCCGTTCAGCTCCTGTTGCAGTGTCGCGACCTCGGCCTCCGCCACGCGGATCCGCGCGAGATTGGCGATGCGGCGAACGGTCGCGGCGTCGAGCGACATGGGCAGCATTATCCTTGTTGGGAGGGTGAGCGGCGGACCATAACGGGGCCGATGCCCTTGTTCAACTTGACCGATCTGCGCGCCCTGCTGGGGCGAGAGGAGCGCCTGATCGGTCTCGATCCAGGCGCCAAGACCATTGGCGTCGCGCTGTCGGACGTGCGCCTGACGCTGGCGAGCCCCTACGGGAGCCTCAAGCGCGGCAAGCTGTCGGCCAACGCTGCCGAGATCGCGGCGATCGCGCGCAAGGAGGGCGCGGGCGGGCTGGTGGTGGGGCTGCCGCTGTCGATGGACGGCACCGTGGGACCGGCGGCGCAGGCGGCGCGCGACTGGACGCTGGCGCTGTCGGACGCGACGGGCCTGCCCGCCGCGCTGTGGGACGAGCGGCTGTCCAGCGCCGCGGTCAACCGCTTCCTGATCGGCGAGGCCGACCTGAGCCGCCGCAAGCGCGCGGAGGCCGTGGACCGCGCCGCCGCCGCCTGGATGCTCCAGGCGGCGCTCGACGCGAGCCGGACGGCCTGACCCGGAGGCTCAGGGACGGACCGGGTCCGCCGGCAGCCCCAGCGTGCGGCCCGGATAGCCCGCCGCGTCGAAGTAGGGCGTCCGGCCGACCATCTGCATCCGGACCACGGTCACATGGCCCGCCTTGTCAGGCTCGGAGCGGACGGTGCGGACCTGCACCGCCGGCATCGCGCCGTTCGGCATCGCCTCGGTCAGCGGGCGGCCCACCAGACGGCCCTTTTCCTTGATCCGCAGCCCGAGGATCTGGGCGATGGTCTTGCCGAGATCCGCATTGCTCGCCGGGGCCTGATCGACGAAGTGCTGGCGGAAATCGGGGCCGATCGCGCCCATGATGTTGCGGGTATCGGCGCGGGAGAAGCTGCCGTGCATCCCCTGCCCCTGCTGCAGGCCGGTGTCCGCGACCTCGACGCCGCAGGTGGTGGGATCGGCGCAGCCGGTCGTGAAGGTGCGGAAGTTCACCGCGATTGCCGGCATGGGCGTCACCGCCGAGCCGTTCAGCGCGATCGCCGACAGCGGCAGCGTGCCCGGGATCGGCCCGAGCTTGTCATCGACGAACAGGCCGCTCACGTAGTCCTGCGCCGACAGCACCTGAACCACCTTGGCAGCCAGCGCCTTGTCGCCGCCCGGCAGGTAGACGAGGTCCGACCCGCCGTTGGAGGCCACGACCACCTGCGGATGCGCCGGATCGTTGCCGATCAGGCCGTTGCCGCGCGAGGGATAGGCGTCGGCGGCGACGGGCGCCGACTTCGCGTCCGGATCGAACAGGCCCATGCCGAGCCCGTGCGCCAGATCGAGCGCGACGAAGCCGGGCGGCAGAAGCTTCTCCGGCACGTCCTTGTAGCTCTGCGACGCCGCCCAGCTCGTGGCGCTCTCCTTCGAGATCGTGGAGAACCCGTGGCCCGACGTGACGATAACGTCCGTCGTGCCGCTCAGGCCGAGCTGCTTCACCGCCGCAAGCACGCTGGCGAGGTCGTTGTCGGCGTTGCGGATCGCGGCGAGCGTGGTCGGCCCGTCGATGCCCGGGGTCAGCCGGAGGAGGCTGTCGCCCTGATTGTGCTGCGTGCCGTCGGGATCGCGCGACCACAGCACCATCGCGAAGGGCTTGCCGCGCTCCTTGAACCACGGCAGCACCACCTTCGTCGCGACGTCGGTGAAGTACGCCTGCTGCGTCACGTTGGCGACAGAGGTGCCGGGCGTCGTAGCGTTGCCGGCCTTGGCGTTGTCGCCGCGCGTGGGCGCCTGCACGGGCAGGTTCGCCGCGGCGAGCCGGCGCTGCATTTCGTCCGACAGCGGAATGCCGCCCGACCGGCCCGTGCTGTCATCGACGACGACGGTGTGCTGGCCGGTCCGCTCCGTGTGATCGAAGATCAGCGCGGGGCCGACCTTGCCGATCGTCGCGGTCGAAAGCCCGGCCTCGCGCGCCGCGCGCAGGATCGTTTCCTCGTTCAGATAGTTGCCGGCGAAATGCTCGTCCACGTCGCCGAGCACCGGGTCGCTTTCGAGGAACGGCGTCAGGCTCGCCCGGCGCCCGGGACCGGAAAGCCGGTGTAGATCGTATTGCTGAAATCGCCGGTGTCGCCGAGCAGGTGACCGGTCGCCATGCCCGAGGCATTTGCCGTGGTAAAGGTGGGGAACAGCGAATGGGAGTTCGCGAAGCGCACCCCACCCGCGAGCACGCCCGCCATGGCGGGCGCGTTGGCCGGGGTCGCCATGCCGGGCCGCATGCCGTCGGCGACGAACAGGATGACGTTGTGGGGCTCGGCCCGAGCGCCCGCCGCAGCGGTCATCGCGCACAGAGCCGCAGCGGCGGCAAGCAAACGTCGCATCAAGGGAATCCTCAGGGCAGGTGACAAAAGACACCACGCCTTTAGCGCGCCGCCACCGGGCCAAGTATCACCGAACGATGACAGCCGCGGCGGCGCCTTCCCTGCCCCGCCCGGCGGGCGCGCCCGAACTTCCACGCCACGGCCCGCGCGGGCGGGCCGCGGCGGCGGACCCTAGCCCGGCTGCTTGTCCTTGTCCGCGGTCAGCGACAGCGGCACCCAGCGCAGGCCGTCCTGGCTCTGGATCAGCATGAGAACGGATTTGCGGCTCTGCTTGCGCTGCGCCTCGACGCGGCTCTGCACGTCGGCGGGGCTGGAGACCGGCTGCTGCTGCACCTCCACGACCACGTCGCCGGGCTTGAGGCCACGTTCGGCCGCCGGGCTGTTGGGCGCGACATCGGTGATCACGACGCCCTTCTGATCGGCGCCGAGCTGGAACTTGTCGCGCATGTCCTGCCCGATGGGCGCGAGCTTCAGGCCGAGGCCGGAAATCTCGGTGGGCTTCTGCTGGTCGGGCTTGCCGGCGGGCGACGCGGAGGCGAGCTGCTGCTTGTCGTCCGGCTTCTCGGCCAGCGTGGCCTGCACGGTCACTTCCTTGCCGTCGCGCCACAGCAGCACCGGCACGGTCTGTCCGACCGGCGAGTCGGCGACGATGCGCGGCAGGTTGTGCATCTCCTTCACGTCCTGATTATTGAACTTCAGGATGATGTCGCCGTTGCGGATCTTCGCCTTGTCGGCGGGGCCGCCATCGTTGACGCCCGCCACCATCGCTCCGGACGGGTCGTGCAGGCCCAGGCTCTCGGCGATATCGGGCGTGACCTGCTGGATGCGAACGCCGAGCCAGCCGCGCCGCGGATGGCCGTACTGCTTGAGCTGATCGACGACCACCCTCGCCATGTTCGACGGGATCGAGAAGCCGATGCCGATCGACCCGCCGGAGGGCGAGTAGATCGCCGTGTTGATGCCGATCACCTCGCCGTCCATGTTGAACAGCGGGCCGCCGGAGTTGCCGCGGTTGATCGCGGCGTCGGTCTGGATGAAGTCGTCATAGGGGCCCTGCCGGATGTCGCGGCCGCGCGCCGATACGATGCCCGCGGTGACGGTGCCGCCGAGGCCGAACGGGTTGCCGATCGCGACCACCCAGTCGCCCACCCGCTCCTTGTCGCTGTCGCCGAAGGGGACGAAGGGCAACGGCTTGTCGGAGCTGACCTTCAGAAGCGCGATGTCGCCGGTCTCGTCGCGGCCGACGATGGTGGCTTTCAGCGTGCGGTTGTCCTGCAGCGTGACGGTGACCTCATCGGCGCCGTCGATGACATGGTTGTTCGTTACCACGTAGCCGGCGGGATCGATGATGAATCCCGAGCCCAGGCTTTGCATCCGCCGTTCGGGCGCGGGGGACGGGCCGGGCGACGGCCCCTGCCCCTGGCCCCGCCCGCCGGGGCGGTTGCGGTCGAGGAAATCCTTGAAAAACTGCTCGAACGGCGAGCCGGGCGGGAACAGCGGCATTTCGGGCCCGCCGGCGCGCGCGTCCACGTGGGACGAGGACGCGACGTTCACCACCGCCGGCAGCAGTTTCGCGGCGAGGTCGGCGAAGCTGTTGGGCCCGGTCTGCGCGGCGGCAAGCGACGCGGCCGAAGCGGCACCAGGCAGCGCGAGGGGCGCGCCCAGGAGAAGAGCCGCCGCCAGCGCGGCGGCCGGACGGAAGCGGAGGCGCGAAACCTGCATAGTCTATGATCCCACGGGTGTGTCTCGATATGGTCCGGGCTCCGCCGGGGCGCAACCGACCCCGCCGCGCGGGGCCGGCCGGCCCCAACGGCGTCCTCTCCGGGTCAGGGCCCCGCCGGCACGGGCGGAGTGGAAAGGTAGCGCAAAAACGGCGTGTCGGGGGTCAACACGAGTTTGGCGTTGCCGCCCGCGAAGGCGTCCCGGTAGGCCGACAGCGTGCGCCAGGCGGTGAAGAAGTTGGCGTCCTGCCCGTAGGCGTCGGCATAGAGCTTGGTCGCCTGCGCCTCGCCCTCGCCGCGCAGCTTGTCGGCGGTCGCCCGCGCCTCCGCCAGAAGCACCGTGCGCTCCCGTTCGGCGTTGGCGCGGATGCGCTGCGACGCCTCCGCGCCCTCGGCGCGGGCCTGCGCCGCGACGCGCTGCCGCTCGGACTGCATCCGGCTGAGGATCGCCTGCGTGTTCTCCTCCGGCAGGTCGGCGCGGCGGATTCGCACGTCCTCCACCTGCACGCCGAAGCCCGCCATCTCGCGGTTCACCTGCTGGCGGATGGTGGTCATGATGTGCGTGCGGTCCGCCGAGAGCACGTCGAGCAGCGTGTTGCTGCCGAGCACGCGGCGCAGCGACGACGAGACGATGGAGTTGAGGCGGCTGCGGATGCCGTCCGGGATCGGCCCGATCGCCTGGTAGAACAGCAGCGGATCGACGATGCGGAACATCGTGAAGCTGTCCACGATCAGGCGGCGCTGATCGCCAAGGATCACCTCCTGCCCCGCGGTTTCCACCAGCAGCAGCCGCCGGTCGAAGGTCAGCACGTGCTGGATGAAGAACGGCAGCTTCGCGTGCAGCCCCGGCTCCGAGATGACGCGGACCGGCTTGCCGAACTGCGTGATGAGCACCTGCTGCGTCTGCTGAACGGTGAACAGCGAGGACATGGCCAGGAGGACCGCGACCACCAGGACGGCGGCGGCGATGATCGGCGCGCGCCTCATTTCGCACCTCCCTGGGCGGCAGCCGCCGCGGGCGCGGCGGGCGGCGCTGCCGGTCCCGGTTTCGGCAGATCGTTCAGCGGCAGGAACGGCAGCAGGCCGCGCATCTTGTCATCCAGGACGACGGTGCCGGAGCGCGCGAGCACGTCCTGCATGGTGTCGATGTACATGCGCTCCAGCGTGATCGCCTTGGCCGCCTTGTAGGCCGCGAGCACGCTGAGGAAGCGCTGGGTCTGGCCGGTTGCCTCGGCGACGGCGGCCGTCTTCGCGCCCTCGGCCTCGGCGACGATCCGCGCCGCCTCGCCGCGCGCGCGGGGCACGATGTCGTTGCGGTACGACTCCGCCTCGTTGCGAAGCCTCTCGGCGTCCGTGTTGGCGCGCTGCACGTCGCGGAAGCTTTCCACGACCGCCTCGGGCGGATCGACCTTCTGAAGCTGCACCTGCGTGATCTCCACGCCGGCCTTGTACTGGTCGAGGATCGACTGCGTTTCCTTGAGCACGTCGGCTTCGATGGCGGCGCGCAGCTGCGTCAGCGCCGGCTGGATGGGCGTGCGGCCGATCACCTCGCGCATCACGCTCTCGGCGACGGCCTTCACCACGATGTCGGGGTCGCGGACGTTGAACAGGTAGGCGACGCCGTCGCGGATGCGCCAGAACACGGTGAAGTTGATGTCGATGATGTTCTCGTCGCCGGTGAGCATCAGGCTCTCCTCCGGCACGTAGCGCACCGCGCGGTCGCGCGACGGGATCTCGCCGCCCGCCGAGCGGTAGCCGATCTCGGTGCGGTTGATGCGGGTGACGGCGAGCAGTTGCACGCTCTCGATCGGCCAGGGCAGGTGGTAGTTCAGGCCGGGCAGCGTGCTGCGGTTGTAGGCGCCGAAGCGCATCACGAGGCCCTGCTGGTCGGGCTGCACGTGGTAGATGCCGCTGGCGAGCCAGAGCACCGCGAGCGCGATGGCGAGCAGGCCGAGCCCGCGCCCGCCTGAGGCGCCGCCGCTGGGGAGCAGCCGGCGCACCATCGCCTGCAGGCGCGCGATGAGCTGGTCGAGATCGGGAATCTGGCCGCCGCCGCCGCCACGCCCGGGTCCCCACGGCCCGCGCGGCGGCGGGCCGCCCCTGCCTCCGCCCCCGCCTCCCGGACCGCCGCTTTGACCACCCCCCTGGCCGCCGCCGCCGGAGCCGCCGCCGGGCGTTCCTCCGGAGGGGCCCCACGGGCTGGGCCCGCCACTGTTCCAAGGCATGCGGCTTTGCGCTCCTGCGTGTTCCGGATTCCCCGCCAGGGCGGGGCGTTGGCGTCGTGCGGACCATGCGCCATATGGTGTCGGGCGGCGGCCCCCGCGCGAGGCGGCTGCATAATCACTACCGCACGGAGCAATGCAAGCCGATGGTTTTTGGTCGCTTCAGGTCGTCCGCATCGGCCTCCGGAGGTGCCGCCGGGGGAGCGTCCGGCCCGACGCCGCCCACCATCGACACGCTGCGGGACGCGCTGCGCGGCATCGCCGATCCGGCATCGGGGCGCGACATCGTGAGCGCCGGGCTGGTGGACGGGCTGGAGGTGAAGGGCGGGCTGGTGCAGGTGGCGCTGATCACCGACCGCGCCCATGCCGAGGCGATGGAGCCCGTGCGCCGCGCCGCCGAGGCGGCGCTGGCGGCGGTGCCGGGGGTGGTCAACGCAACCGCGGTGCTGACCGGCCACCGGTCCGGCGGCCCACAGCAGGCCGCGCCACAGCCGGCGGCGCACCAGCATCAGCATGCGCATGGCGGCGCCCCGGCAGGCGGCCCGGCGGCGCAGGGCGGGGGCGGCAAGGCGCCGCTGCTGCTGCCGGAGGTGAAGCACATCGTCGCCATCGCCTCCGGCAAGGGCGGCGTCGGCAAGTCCACGCTGGCGGTGAACCTCGCGGTCGCGCTGGCGCGGCAGGGCCATGCGGTCGGCCTGCTCGACGCCGACATCTACGGGCCGAGCCTGCCCCGGATGCTGGGGGTTGCGCGCAAGCCCGAGGTGGTGGGCGGTCGGATGCTGCCGCTGCCGGCATGGGGGCTGCACGCGATGTCGATCGGCTTCCTGGTCGAGGAGGAGACGCCGATGATCTGGCGCGGCCCGATGGTGATGGGCGCGCTGGAGCAGATGATGGGCCAGGTGGAGTGGGGACCGCTGGACATACTGGTGGTGGACATGCCGCCCGGCACGGGCGATGCGCAGCTGACGATGGCGCAGCGTGTGTCGCTGGCGGGCGCGGTGATCGTCTCCACCCCGCAGGACATCGCGCTGATCGACGCACGCCGCGGCGTGCGGATGTTCGAGCGGGTGAAGGTGCCGGTGCTCGGGCTGGTGGAGAACATGTCGTATTTCTGCTGCCCGAACTGCGGCCACCGGTCGGACGTGTTCGGCCATGGCGGCGCGCGGCTGGAGAGCCAGCGCCTGGGCACGCCGTTCCTGGGCGAGGTGCCGCTGCTGCTCGATATCCGCACGAGCGCCGACGCGGGCACGCCCATCGTGGCGGCCGAGCCGGACGGCCCGGCGGCGGCGGCCTACTCCGCCATCGCCTCGGCGCTGTGGGACAGGCTTGTGGGGCGCCGGCCGACGGCGGCGCCGCGCATCGTCATCGAGTAGCCGGCCACGCGACCGGGTGGGCGAAGTAGCGGATCGCGCCGCCTTCGCCGCCTTGCTCCCACGCGCCGGGATGATGACGGAAGCCCGCGGCGACCACGGTGGAAACCGCGTTGTTGGAACCCGCCTGGGCTTCCTGCGGACCGTCGCGGTCAAGCTCCGCCTGCGTCTTCTCGCTGGGGCGCAGCACCGCGATATGGCCCGGACGGTGCGGATCGGGATTCTGGAACACGGCGACGACGAACTCGCCCCGGTTGGCCGCCGCCTGCGCATCGCGCGGCGTGGCGAGCGGCTGCCAGCCGTCGGCGCGGCCTGTTTCCCCCTGAAGCCACGCCATCTGCGCGTTGGCGAGAAGGCTCTGGCTGTGTTCGGGCGGCCGGAGCAGATAGATGCCGGCGCGTTCGGCCATCGCGGCGGCGTAGGCGCTGCAATGCGTGTTGTGCTTCGTGCCGCCGGGCCGCGCGGGGTCCGGCTCGCCGGTCTGCCAGACGATGTGGGTGGCGCGCCGCCAGAGGTGATCGACGCCGGACGAATCGAGCAGCGCCGCGAGACGCTGCCCGGCCTGGGTGACCGGGCCGCAGCAGGGCGTGTTCGACGGTTCGGCGCGCGCCGGGCCAGCCACGGAGACGGCAAGGCCCAGCGCGAGAGCCACGCCCGCGGCGCGCGCGGATTTGGTGAGGATGGCTTGGAATGTCATGGTGCCAGGACCGTAGCTGAGACGTGTTACCGGTCTGTGTCGGCGCCGGGGTTTCGCCCCCGCCCAGGCCCGGTTAGAGTGTATGCAGAATACGATGCCGTGCCCCGGCACGAT
This sequence comes from Pseudomonadota bacterium, assembly GCA_018240635.1. Taxonomy (GTDB): domain Bacteria; phylum Pseudomonadota; class Alphaproteobacteria; order Acetobacterales; family Acetobacteraceae; genus JAFEFJ01. The sequence goes on from JAFEFJ010000008.1 coordinate 10,953, forward strand.
CCCAGGGCGTCGTTTCCCTTCTTCATCCGCGAGAGGCAGTCATGACCCCGCCCCCTCCCTCCTTCGGCGCAAACTCCGCCGCCGCACGCGACATCGCCAACGTCATCCATCCCTACACCGACCTGGTGGCGCACCAGGAGATCGGCCCCATCGTCATCGAGCGCGGCAAGGGCGTGCGGGTGTGGGACGACACCGGCAAGGAATACATCGAGAGCGTCGCCGGGCTGTGGTGCGCCTCGCTCGGCTTCGACAACGAGCGCCTGGCGCAGGCCGCGCTGACGCAGATGCGCAAGCTGCCATTCTACCACAGCTTCACCGCGAAATCGCATGAGCCCGCCATTGACCTGGCGGAGATGCTGATCGCGCGCGCGCCGGTGCCGATGAGCAAGGTGTTCTTCGCCAACTCCGGCTCCGAGGCGAACGACACCGCGATCAAGATGGTCTGGTACTTCAACAACGCGCTCGGCCGTCCGACGAAGAAGAAGATCATCGGCCGCATCAAGGGCTATCACGGCATCACGCTGGCCGCCGCGTCGCTGACCGGACTGCCCGCGAACCACAAGGCGTTCGACGTGCCGCTGCCCGGCTTCATCCACACGATGACGCCGCACCACTACCACGGCGCGCTGCCCGGCGAGTCGGAAGAGGATTTCGCCACCCGCTGTGCCGATGAGCTTGAGAAGCTGATCCTGAAGGAAGGGCCCGACACGGTGGCCGCGATGTGGGCCGAGCCCGTGATGGGCGCGGGCGGCGTGATCGTTCCGCCGCGCACCTACTACGAGAAGATCCAGGCGGTTCTGAAGAAGTACGACGTGCTGTTCGTCGCCGACGAGGTGATCTGCGGCTTCTGGCGCACCGGCAACTACTGGGGCAGCCAGACGCTGGGTCTGAAGCCCGACATCCTGACCTGCGCGAAGGCGCTGTCCTCGTCCTACCTGCCGATCAGCGCGGTGATGGTGAACGAGCGCGTCTTCCAGGGCCTGGCGAAGCAGAGCCACGAGATCGGCACCTTCGGACACGGCTACACCTATTCCGGCCATCCGGTGCCCGCCGCCGTCGCGATCGAGACGCTGAAGATCTACGACGAGATGGACATGGGCGCGCACATCGCGTCGGTCGGGCCGCACATGCAGTCCGAGCTGAAGCGCCGCTTCGCCGACCATCCGCTGGTGGGCGAGGTGCGCGGCGTGGGCCTGGTCGCCGCCTGCGAGCTGGTGGCGAACAAGGAGACGCACGCGAACTTCGATCCGGCGGCGAAGGTGGGCGCGCGGCTGACCAAGCTGTGCGAGGCGAACGGCGTGATCGCGCGCACGCTGCCCGGCGACGTGCTGGCGTTTAGCCCGCCGCTGATCATCAGCAAGGCCGAGATCGACGAGATGCTCGACCGCGTCAGCAAGGCGCTCGACGAGCTGACGGTGCAGCTTCGCCGCGAGCAGATCGCCGTCGTCAGCTAGGGTCCAAGAAAGCCGATCATCGCCGGGCGTCCAGCAGCAGGACCCCGGCGAGTTCGACCGACACCAGACCGTATTCGTACGATGACCAGAACTGCACGGCCGCGTCGGCAAAGCCGGCGCGACGGCAGCGCTCGATGATGTCCCAGCCGGGAACCTGAAAGACCAGAGATCCCGCCTCGGGATCCGCAGGATTGCCGTGATAGTCCGGCGCGGCGAGGTGCGTGATGCCCTCCGGCCCCAGCACCGCCTTCACTTCGGTCTTTGCGTTGTATTCGCGAAACGGAGAGGTCGCGACTATGCGCCCGCCCGGACGCAGGACGCGCGCCCACTCGGCAAGCGCCGCGTCCAGATCGGAGACGTGCTCCAGCACGTCGCCACTCAGTACGATGTCGAAGCAGGCATCGGGCCAGGTGCAGCGCGTGATGTCCTGAAACGGGATGGGAAACAGCGCGGCGCGGGCGGCGTCGCTGTCGGCGTATTCCGTGCCCACGTACTTCGGGAACAATCCGTGCAGGAACAGCGCGAAAGGCGTCACCGCCTCGTGGCCCCAGATCGTGACGCGATGGCGGTCACCCGCCAGCGGATGCTCGATGAAGGTTTCGAGCATGGCGCGCTGACGCGCCGAGAAGCCGGCGGCAAGAAAGGATTCGCGCGGGTCCTCGCCAGCACAGACGACATCCAACGCGGGCACATGACCGAGCAGACGGATGAGGACGCCGTTCCGGCATCCATATTCGACGATGCCCCGGATGGCGGCGGGATCGGCCATGTCCGGCCGTTGCGCGAGAAACGATTGCCACGCCCCGATGGAGCGGAACCACTCCCGGTGATCGGGAGGCGGCGCGGCGGAAGTGTCCGGCGCCTCCGCCGGAGCGTTGGCTTGCCGCCGGCGCAGCCACATCCGCGCCGACCTAGCGCGCCCGTTGCAGGGTGTAATCGGCGACGCCGATGAGCGCGCGGCGCAGCGGGCTGTCGGGGAACGGCGCGAGCGCCGCCTGGGCGGATGCGGCGAAGGCGGCGGCGCGGGACAGTGTGGCCTCGATGGCGCCGCATTGCGCCATCAGGCGGAGCGCGTGGTCGAGATCGTCCTCGCGCTGCTCCGATTCCTCGATCGTGCGGCGCCAGAAGGCGCGGTCCGCGGCGCTGCCGGCGTGGAAGGCGGCGAGCACGGGCAGCGTGATCTTGCCCTCGCGGAAGTCGTCGCCGACGGTCTTGCCCAGCACCGCCTGGTCGGCGGCGTAATCGAGCGCGTCGTCCACCAGCTGGAACGCCATGCCGATATTGCTGCCGTACTCGGCGAGCGCCCGCTCCTCCTCCTCCGGGCGGCCGGCAAGCACCGCGCCGACCTGGCAGGCGGCGACGAACAGCGCGGCGGTCTTGCCCCGGATCACGTCCAGATAGCGGCTTTCGGAGGTGGAGAGGTCGTTCTGGGTGGCGAGCTGCAGCACCTCGCCCTCGGCGATGGTGGCCGCCGCGCGCGAGAGGATCGCGAGCACGCGGAGCGAGCCGTCCTGCACCATCAGCTCGAAGGCGCGGGCGAACAGGAAATCGCCCACCAGCACCGACGCCTTGTTGCCGAACACGGCGTTGGCCGAGGCCATGCCGCGGCGGAGCGTGCTTTCGTCCACCACGTCGTCGTGCAGCAGCGTGGCGGTGTGGATGAACTCGACGCAGGCGGCAAGGCGGACATGCCGCGCGCCGCCCGCTTCCGGCCCCGATGCGCGCGGGTAGCCGCACATCCGCGCCGAAGCGAGCGTGAGCAGCGGGCGCAGCCGCTTGCCGCCGGCGGCGACGATATGCGCGGCAAGCTGCGGGATCAGCGCCACGTCGCTGTCCATGCGCGCGACGATCTCGCGGTTGCAGGCCTGCATGTCGTCGTGCAGCAGGCCGAGCAGCGCGGTCAGCGCGTCTTCGCTTCCGGGCGCGTCACTTCCGGGCGCATTCGGGCGATGGCCGGTGGAGGCGCCGGCTTTAGGCGAGGCGACGCTGGCAAGTGCCCCCAAAACGGGCTCCCCGGACTTGATTGCTGGACTGAGCGCGGCACCATATCGGCGCGCTCGAAACAGGGTCAAGCCGACCGCCTTCCCGCCTTGAGCAGAAACCGGCCCGCAAGCAGGGGAACCGCGTGATGCGCACCATCGCGACATCGAACGATCCCGTGCGGCTGAGCTTCCTGGTGGCGCTGCTGGCCGATGCCGGGATCGGCGCGCGCATCCTCGACCAGCATATGTCGATCGCCGAGGGCAGCGCGGGGGCGATCCCGCGCCGCGTGGTGGTGGCGCCCGAGGACGAGGCGCGCGCCAAGCGAGTGCTGGCCGAGGCGGGCGAAGCCTGAGCGCGGTGGAGACGACCGAGGGGGCGCTGCTGGGCGGGCGGGTGCCGTACCGGCAGCCGGCGGCCGGGTTCCGCAGCGGGATCGAGCCGGTGCTGCTGGCCGCCGCGATTCCCGCGCGGCGGGGCGAGCGCGTGCTGGAGGCGGGCACCGGCGCGGGGGCGGCGCTGCTGTGCCTGACGGCGCGGGTGGCCGGGCTGCTTGCCGTGGGGATCGAGCGGGACTCGGCGCTCGCGGCGCTGGCGGCGCACAACCTGGCGGCAGCGGGGCAGCTGGGCGCTCACGCGGTGGTCGCGGACGCGGCGGCGCTGCCGCTCGGGCCGGTGTTCGACCATGCCTTGGGCAACCCGCCCTATCACGCCGGAGGCGGCACGCCCTCGCCCGATCCGGCGCGCCGGGTGGCCAAGGAGGCCGATGCCGCCCTGTTCGCTCGCTGGACGGCGGCGATGGCGGGGGCGCTGCGGCACCGGGGCACGCTGACGCTGATCCTGCCCGCCGCCGCCGCCCCCGCCGCGATGGCTGCGATGGCCGCGAGCGGCTGCGCGGCGGACATGCTGTTTCCGTTCTGGCCGATGGAAGGCCGCCCGGCGAAACTCGTGCTGCTGCGCGGCGCGAAGGGCGGGCGCTCGCCGTTCCGGGTGCTGCCGGGGCTGGTGCTGCACGCGGCGGACGGCGCGTTCACCGCGCCGGCGCAGGCGATCCTGCGCGGCGAGGCCGACCTGACCGACGCGCTGCGCCGATGACAGGCCGGACACGGAGAGACGCCCGCCGATGATCGAGACGCCGCGCCTGATCCTGCGCCCCTGGCGACCCGAGGACCTGCCGGTCTTCGCCGAGCAGAACGCCGATCCGGAGACGATGCGCTTCTATCCCGCGCCGCTGACGCGCGAGCAGAGCGACGCCTATGCCGCACGCCATATCCGACACATGGCGGAGCACGGTTTCGCCAAATGGGCCGTCGAGGCGCCGGGCGTCGCGCCCTTCATCGGCGCGACGGGGCTCGCCTGGGTGTCGTTCGAGGCCGATTTCGCGCCCGCGGTGGAGATCGGCTGGCGGTTCAACCGGCGCTACTGGGGAAGCGGCTACGCGACCGAGGCGGCGGCCGCCGCCATCGCGGATGGTTTCAATCGCATCGGCCTGCGCGAGATCGTGGCGCTGACGGCGCTGCCCAACACGCCGTCGATCCGCGTGATGGAGCGGCTGGGCATGACGCGGGCGCAGGAGTTCGACCATCCGAACGTGCCCGCGGAGACCGGGCTGAAGCGGCACGTGCTCTACCGGCTGGCGCGGCCCGACGCGAGTTGAGCGGCGGTCAGACGTCTTCGACGCGGGCGACGCCGGGCAGCACCTTCATCGCCTGCACGAGCCGCGGCGAGACGCTGTAGCCGCCGGGCAGCGCGATCTCCACGCTGCGCGCGGTATCGACGCGCGGGACGAGGACCACCCTGCCCTTCCCCCGGCCCTCGCGGTCGAGCAGCGCGCGGATATGCGGCACGGCCTCGGTGCGTTCGAGCCAGATGCGCATGCCCACCGTCGCGCCCGCCGCCGCTTCGTCGAGCGGCTGCACGTCCTGCGCGGTGATGCGCACGCTCTCGCCCTCCACCTTCAGGTCGGCGGTGACGAGGACCACGTTGCCGTTGGCGATGAGGTCGCGCCGGCGCGACAGCACCTCGCTGAACAGCGTCACCTCGACCGAGCCGGTGGCGTCGGAGATGCGCGCCCAGCACATCCGGCTGCCGGTGCGGGTGATGCGGTCCTTGGTCGCGACGATGCTGCCCGCGAGCTTGAGGCGCGAGACGCCGGACTGCGCGCGCGCCTCGACGTGCGCGCAGCCGACGACGCCCAACTGGCGCAGCGCGACGGCGTAGGAATCGAGCGGATGCGCGGTGAGATGGAAGCCGATCGCATCCGACTCGAACGCCAACCGGTCGAGCAGCGCCCAGTCGGGCTGATCGGGGATGCGCAGCGCCTCCGGCTGTTCCGCGCCGCCGCCGAACAGGCCGATCTGGCCGCTGTCGCGCTCCTCCGCCACCGTCTGCGCGCGGCGCAGGATCAGGTCGGCGGCGCCGAACAGCTTGGCGCGGTTGTTGTCGATGCTGTCGAAGGCGCCCGCGCGCACGAGGTTTTCGATCTGCATCCGGTTCATCTGCCGCGGGTCGATGCGCGCGGCGAAATCCGCCATGTCGGCGAAGGGGCGTTCGCCGCGCGTCGCGACGAGCGCCTGCATCGCGGCGACGCCGACCTTCTTCACCGCGGCCAGCGCGTAGCGGATCGCGAGCTTGCCGTCGGCCATACGCTCCACGGAGAAGTCCGCGCCGGAGCGGTTGATGTCGGGCGGAAGCACCTTGATGCCGGCGCGCTCGGCTTCCTGCTTCAGCGCGGCGAGGCGGTCGGTGTTGTTGATCGCGAGGCTCATGCAGGCCGCGATGAACACTTCCGGGTGGTTCGCCTTCATCCAGGCGGTGTGATAGGCGACCAGCGCGTAGGCGGCGGCGTGCGATTTGTTGAAGCCGTAGTCGGCGAACTTCGCCATCAGGTCGAAGACCTCGGCGGCCTTCGCGGGATCGACGCCGCGCTCGATGGCGCCCTTGACGAAGATGTCGCGCTGCGCGTCCATCTCGGCGCGGATCTTCTTGCCCATCGCGCGGCGCAGCAGATCCGCGCCGCCCAGGCTGTAGCCCGCCATCTTCTGCGCGATCTGCAGAACCTGCTCCTGGTAGACCATGATGCCGTAGGTCTCTTCCAGGATCTCGTGCAGCCAGGGATGCGGCGCCTCCCACGCCTCGCCGTGCTTGCGGCGGCAGTAGTCGGGGATGTTCGCCATCGGGCCGGGACGGTAGAGCGCGCCGAGCGCGATCAAATCCTCGAACCGGTCGGGGCGCATCTGGCGCAGGGCATCGCGCATGCCCTGGCCTTCGAACTGGAACACCCCGCCCGCATCGCCGCGCGCCAGCATCTCGTAGGTGCGCTTGTCTTCGAGCGGCAGGCGCTTGAGATCGACTTCGACCCCAAGGCCGCGCAGCATCACGACCGCCCGCTCCAGGATGGTCAGCGTCGTGAGGCCGAGGAAGTCGAACTTCACCAGCCCCGCCTGCTCGACATGCTTCATCGAGTATTGCGTGACGAGGAAGTCCGAGCGCGGATCGCGGTAGAGCGGGACCAGCTCCATCAGCGGGCGGTCGCCGATGACGACGCCCGCGGCATGGGTGCTGGCGTGGCGGTAGAGGCCTTCGAGCTGCAACGCGATTTCGAGCAGGCGGCGGATGCTCTCGTCTTCCTCGCGCATCGCGATCAGGCGCGGCTCCCCGTCGATCGCCTGTTGCAGCGTGACGGGCTTGGCGGGGTTGTTGGGGATCAGCTCGGCGACGCGGTTCACCTGCCCGAACGGCAGGCCGAGCACGCGGCCCACGTCGCGCACCGCGGCGCGCGCCTGCAACTTTCCGAAGGTGATGATCTGCGCGACGCGGTCCTCGCCGTATTCGCGGCGGACGTAGTCGATCACGCGGTCGCGGCCTTCCTGGCAGAAGTCGATGTCGAAATCCGGCATCGACACGCGCTCGGGGTTCAGGAAGCGCTCGAACAGCAGGTTGAATTGCAGCGGGTCGAGATCGGTGATCGTCAGCGCCCAGGCGACCACCGAGCCCGCGCCGGAGCCGCGGCCCGGCCCGACCGGGATGCCCTCGGCCTTCGCCCACTGGATGAAGTCCGCGACGATCAGGAAGTAGCCGGGGAAGCCCATCGCGGCGATGACCGACAGCTCGTAGTCGAGCCGTTCGCGGTAGCGCGCCGCGGTTTCGGCATCGGCGCCGGCGGCTTCCATGCGGAGTTGCAGCCCTTCGACTGCCATCGCGCGGAGCGTCTCCTCCTCGGATGCGCCCTCGCGCACCTTGGGGCAGACCGGCAGCAGCGGCTTGCGCGCCTCGGCCATCACCGCGCAGCGGCGCGCGATGGCGAGCGTGTTGTCGCAGGCTTCCGGCAGGTCGGCGAACAGCGCGCGCATCTCGGCGGCGGGCTTGAACCAGTGTTCGGGCGTGACGCGGCGGCGGTCGCGCTCGGACAGCAGGCGGCCCTCGGCGATGCAGAGCAGCGCGTCGTGCGCCTCGTACATGCCGGGGGTGGCGAAGAAGCAGTCGTTGGTGGCGGCGAGCGGGATGCCGGCGGCGTCCGCGAGCGCGATCAGGCCGGGCTCGACCGCGCGCTCGACCGGCAGGCCGTGGCGCTGGAGTTCCATCACGCAGCGGCCGGGGAATGCCTCCGCGAAGGCGGACAGGAGCCATTCGGCGTCCGGGCGCTGGCCTTCGGCGAGCAGGCGGCCGAGCGGGCCGGCGGGGCCGCCCGTGAGCAGGATCAGCCCCTCGGCATGGGCGGCGAGGGTTTCGAGCGCGTGCTGCGGGCGGAGCGAGGGATCGGTGTCGAGGAAGCCGCGCGAGGACAGGCGCTGGAGATTTGCGAGGCCGGCGGCGTCCTGCGCCAGCAGCACGATCTGGTCGGGCGGCATCCGCGGGTTGTCCCGCCGCGTAAGGCCGATCTGGCAGCCGATGATCGGCTGGATGCCCTTGCCGGTGCAGGCCTGGCTGAACTCCAGAGCGCCGAACATGTTGGCGGTGTCGGTGATGGCGACCGCGGGCATCCCCGCCTCCCGCGCGAGTGCGGCGATCTTGTCGGCTTTGATTGCGCCTTCGCTGAGCGAATAGGACGAGTGGACGCGCAGATGGACGAAATCGGCGTGCGGCATGGGGGGAATGTAGGGGGCACGGCGAGTCTCGGGAACGGCGAATGCGTTGGTCGCTATGGGTTGCGCAGGCAGGCCATCCGCGCCGGGTTTATCGCAGGCTCAGTCGTCCATCGTCAGCACGACGCGGAAGCGCGCCTTGCCGCTCATCATGTGGTCGTACGCTTCCTGCGCGCGCGCGAGTGGGTAGATCTCGTTCATCGGCGCGATGCCGTGCAGTTCGCTGAAGGCCAGCGTGTCCTCGGAGTCGGCGGAGGTGCCGGAATACCAGCCGCGGACGGAGGCGCTTTTCAGCAGCAGGTCGAGCGAATTGACCGTCAGGTCGCCGACCGCGCCGATCACCATCATGGTGCCGTTCGGGCCGAGCCCGCCGGCGATGGCCTGCATCGCGGGCGCGCTGGTGACGGTGGCGATGATCGCCTTCGCGCCGCCCATCGCCTGCAACGCGGCGGCGGGATCGCCAGCGTCGCTGTCGATGTAGTCGTGCGCGCCCAGGCTGCGGGCCAGCGCTTCCTTGTCCCGCCCGCGGTTGACCGCGACGGTGCGGAAGCCCTGCTTGGCGGCGAACTGGATGCCGAGATGGCCAAGCCCGCCGACGCCGTGGACGGCCACCAGATCGCCCGGCCCAGCGCCGGAATTGCGCAGCGCGTTGAAGGTGGTGATGCCGGCGCACATCAGCGGCGCCGACTGCACGGAATCGAGCGATGCCGGCACGCGCGCGACGGCGGACGTATGGGCGAGCACGTGCGTCGCGTAGCCGCCGTCGCGCGACAGGCCGGTGGCGCCCTGGACGTTCTCGCAGGCGAAGGCCGCGCCGCGGCGGCAGTGGCGGCAATAGCCGCAGTAGCCGGGCGACCAGCCCACGCCGACGCGCGTGCCGACGGTCCAGCCGGACACGTCCGGCCCGATCGCGTCGATCAGGCCGATCGCCTCATGACCGGGCACCAGCGGATACGGCAGGCCGGGCAGCAGGCCCTGCACGCTGAGGGAATCGCTGTGGCAGACGCCGCAGGCCTGCACGCGGATGCGCACCTCGTGCGGTCCGGGCTCGGGGATGTCGCGCTCGACGCGCTGGAACCGCCCGCCGGGCTCGGGAATCGCCATCGCCACCATCTTCGGCATCCGCGCTCTCCTGTGTCCGTGGCGGGCGAAGGATGCGATTCATCGGGCGGCCCCGCCACCCGGCGATTCGACCGGGGGCGGATTAAAGCGCGACCACCCTGCCCTCCCGCAGCGTCACGATGCGGTCCATGCGGGCGGCGAGGTCGGGATTGTGGGTCGCGATCAGCGCGGCGACGCCCTGGCCGCGCACGACCGAGAGCAGTTCGGCGAACACCGTTGCCGACGTCGTGACATCGAGATTGCCGGTGGGCTCGTCGGCGAGCAGCACGGCGGGCTGGTTGGCGAGCGCGCGGGCGATCGCGACGCGCTGCTGCTCGCCGCCCGAGAGCTTGCCGGGCAGATGGCCGGCCCGCTCGGCGAGGCCGAACATCGCGAGCAGCGCGGCTGCCCGCTCGCGCGCGGCGGCGCGCGGCTTGCCGGCGATGAGCTGCGGCAGGATCACGTTCTCCAGCGCCGAGAATTCGCCGAGCAGGTGATGGAACTGATAGACGAAGCCGATCTCGTCGCGGCGGATCAGTGTGCGTTCGGCATCGCTCAGCGCGCCCGCGTCGCGGCCCTGCACGATCACCGAGCCGCCGTCTGGCGGCTCCAGCAGTCCCGCGAGGTGCAGCAGCGTCGATTTGCCGACGCCCGAGGGGGCGACGAGCGCCACGATCTCGCCCCGCCGCAGCGACAGATCGACGCCGCGCAGCACCGGCAGCTCGGTCTCGCCGCTACGGTAGGTGCGGCGCACGCCGCGCATCTGGAGCGCATCGCCCATCGGCGCGTCATTCATGGCGCAGCGCCTCCACCGGATCGGTGCGCGCGGCGCGCCAGCTCGGGTAGAGCGTGGCAAGCAGCGAGAGCGCGAGCGCCATCGCCACGACCTGCAGCACCTCGTGCCAGTCGAGCTTCGCGGGGAGGTGCGTGAGGTAATAGACCTCGGGGTTGAAGACCTGCGTGCCGGTGGCGGCTTCGACCCAGTGCTGGATGGTTTCGATATTCCAACAGAACAGCACGCCGATCACGGTGCCCACCAGCGTGCCGGTGACGCCGACGGAGGCACCGCACATCAGGAAGATGCGCATGATCGCGCCGCGCGAGGCGCCGATGGTGCGCAGCACCGCGATGTCGCGCGTCTTGTCCTTCACCATCATGATGAGGCTGGAGATCACGTTGAACGCCGCGACCAGGATGATCAGCGTCAGGATCAGGAACATCACGTTCTGCTCGACCGTGACGGCGGCGAAGAAGCTGTTGTTGCTCTGCGTCCAGTCGATGACGGAGACCGGCATTCCGCCGAGTGCGGCGTAGATCGCGCGCCGCGCCGCGCCGACAGCGTCGGGGTCGCTGACCATCACCTCGATCTGGCTTGCCTCATCCGGCTTCTGGAAGAACACCTGCGCCGCCTGCAACGGCAGGAAGACGTAGGCGGTGTCGTATTCGTTCATGCCCACCTGGAAGATCGCGACGATCTTGTAGGCGCGGACGCGGGGGACGGTGCCGAAGGCGGTGGCCGCGCCCTGCGGGGAGACGAGCGTGATGCTGCTGCCGACGGCGAGGCCGAAGCGGCGGGCGAGTCCGACGCCGATGGCGACGGCGTCGTCGCCCTGGAAATTGTCGAGCGAGCCCGCGACGATATGGTCGCTCACTGATTTCAGCGTGCGCAGGTCGGCCTGCCGGATGCCGCGCACATAGCCGCCCGAGGAATTGCCGCGGTCGTCGGTGAGAAGCACCTGCCCGTCCACCACGGGGATCGCGGCAGTGACGCCCGGCACGCCCTTGATGCGCGCGACGACGTGATCGAAGTTCTCGATCGGGCCGGCCGCGCCATAGACGCCGAGATGGCCGTTGAAGCCGAGGATGCGCGAGAGGAGATCGACCTTGAAGCCGCCCATCACGCTCATGACGATGATGAGCGTGGCGACGCCCAGCGCGATGCCGATCAGCGAGAATCCGGCGATGACCGAGACGAAGCGTTCGCCGCGGCGCGAGCGCAGGTAGCGCCCGGCGACCGCGCGCTCGAATCTGTCGAACATTGCGACGGCTTCAGGCCAGGCGCGACAGCACGCTTTCGGCGGAAACTTCCGTCCGTTCCCCGGTGGCGCGGCGCTTGAGCTCCACCGTGCCGGCGGCCGCGCCGCGGGGCCCGACGACGATCTGCCAGGGATGGCCCATCAGGTCGGCATCGGCGAACTTCACGCCCGCGCGCTCGTCGCGGTCGTCGTAGAGCACATTCGGCGCGAGCGCGTCGTAGAGGCGTTCGCAGGTCGCATCGCACGCCGCATCGCCCATCTTCAGGTTCAGGATGGCGGCGCGGAACGGCGCGATGGAGTCGGGCCAGATGATGCCGGCGGCATCGTGGCTCGCCTCGATCACCGCGCCCACGAGGCGGGAGACGCCGATCCCGTAGCTGCCCATTTCGAGATGCACCTGCTTGCCGTCCGGCCCCGCGACGGCGGCGTTCATCGCCTTGCTGTACTTGGTGCCGAAATAGAAGATGTGGCCGACCTCGATGCCGCGCCCCTCCCGCCTGCGGTCGGCGGCGAGCCGCTCGTAGGCGGCCGCGTCGTGCTTCTCGTCGGATGCGGCGTAGTGCGAGGTCATCATGCCGAAGAACTTCTCCAGATCCTCGGCCGAGGCGTGGCTGAACGCGTCCGACGTGTAGTCGATCTCCTCGAACGCGGCGTCGTACCACACCTGGCTTTCGCCTGTGGGGGCCAGGATGATGAATTCGTGGCTCAGGTCGCCTCCGATCGGACCGCTGTCCGCCGCCATCGGGATCGCCTTCAGGCCGAGGCGCTGGAAGGTGCGCATGTAGGCCAGCATCATCTTGCGGTAGCTGACGACGGCGCCCGCGTAGTCGAGGTCGAAGCTGTAGGCATCCTTCATCAGGAATTCGCGCCCGCGCATCACGCCGAAGCGGGGGCGCACCTCGTCGCGGAACTTCCATTGGATATGATAGAGAATCTGCGGCACCTCGCGGTAGCTGCGCAGCGACTGGCGGACGATGTCGGTGATCATCTCCTCGTTGGTCGGCCCGAACAGCAGGTCGCGGTCATGGCGGTCGCGGATGCGCAGCATCTCCTTGCCGTAGTCCTCGTAGCGGCCGCTTTCGCGCCAGAGATCGGCCGACTGGATGGTGGGCATCAGCAGTTCCTGTGCGCCCGCCGCGTCCTGCTCCTCGCGCACGATGCGCTCGATGTTCTTGAGCACGCGGAAGCCCGCGGGCAGCCAGGCGTAGATGCCGGCGGCGGTCTGCCGCACCAGCCCCGCGCGGAGCATCAGCCGGTGGGAGGCGATCTGCGCCTCGGCCGGGGTTTCCTTCAGGGTCGGCAGCAGGCTGCGTGACAGGCGCATCGGTTCGGTTTTCCAGCGTGGGATCGGGCGTTCGGGAGGGCGCGACCCTAGAGCATTTGCCCGGCGGCGGAAACGTGCGGAGGCGCCGGAGAGCGGGATGCGGGGCGGACAGATTGCTGCGTTGCAGCAGGAAGCCGCGCAATAAAATCGCGCGATAGCGCAATCATGCGCATGAAATCGCGTGACTTCGGAATCGAGATCGTCAATAAAGAAAAGGCCCGCGCGCCTCTAGGCGCAGCGGGCCAAGTTTGGGGAGGAAACGCCAGTCACACGGCAGGTCGAGGAGCAGTCCTCTTCCTGACCAGGATGATGGCTCGGCACCGGTAATCGGTCCATCGAAAAACAGCGTCGATTGCTGGCAAAATGCGCCCTCTGGGCGCATTTTGCTTATTTCCGCGTCAGGACGGCGCGTTTCGCGGCAGCCCAGCGCCTATTGGTCAGGCATCGCCCAATAGCCGTGGCGGAAGCTGATCCAGTCGCTCGTGATCAGCAGGTAGGCGCCTCCCCAGACCACTGCGGCAACCAGAGTCGTCGCGATCACTTTGCGGAGCAGAAGCGGACGCTGCGGCGCGCCGCGCCAGCCGGTCTGCGAGTCCGCTTCCGACACGGGGCGCGTGCCGAAGGGCAGCACCGCGAACAGCACCGTCCACCAGATGAGGATGTAGAGGACGACGCCGGTGAACCAGTTCATGGGCGGCCATCCACGGCTTCGGCGCGGGTTGGAAGGAAGTCGTGGATGGTCGCCCTTCGGCGACCATGACGAAGTGAGAGGATCGGGGTGAACAAGAGGCTGCCGCGTCAGACCCGCAGCAGGTGAACGTCCACGAGGGGGCGTTTCTGCAGGCGCTTGCCGATGGCGCGGCGGAGCGCGGCGCGGGCGGCATCTGGGAGTGCCGCGTCGTCCCGGCGGAGCGCGACGGGCAGGTCGGCGACGGCGGCGGTGAAGTCGGCGGCGACGCGGTCCGATTCGGGATCGTCGGGCGCGAACAGGCCGGGCGCGCTGACGCGGGCGGTGCCCTGCACCCTGCCGGCCTCGTCCACCGCGAGGCTCGCCAGCACCAAGCCGTTGTGCAGCATCCGCTTGCGCGCGGCGAACACCTCGCCGTCGAGCGGCACGAGGCGGCTGCCGTCCACCGCGAGGCGTCCGACGGGCGCGCTGTCCACCACCTCGGCGCTGCCGGGGGCGAGGCTCAGCATGTCGCCGTCCTCCAGCAGGATCGGCTGCGCGCCGGCTTCGCTCGCGAGTGCCGCGTGGGCCGACAGATGGCGCCATTCGCCGTGCACCGGGACCGAGTAGCGGGGCCGGACGAGACGGTAGAGCCTGCGCAACTCGTCCCGCGCCGGATGGCCGGAGACGTGAACGAAATGGTCCTCGTCGGTCATCACGCGGACGCCGCGGCGGACGAGGTTGTCCTGCATCGCGTGGATCGCCCGCTCGTTGCCGGGGATGACACGGCTGCTGAACACCACCGTATCGCCCTCCCCCAGCACGATGTTCGGATGCGTGTCCATCGCGACGCGGGCGAGCGCCGAGCGCGGCTCGCCCTGGCTGCCGGTGATGAGGATGAGGAGGTTGTCGTCGGGGATCGAGCCGGCCTCGTCCTCCGGCACGAACTCCGGTACCTGCTTGAGGTAGCCGCATTCGCGCGCGGCGGCTTCTAGGTTGCGCAGGCTGCGGCCGACCAACGCGACACTGCGGCCGACTTGCTGGGCGGCGAGCGCGATGGTCTCAACACGGGCGACGTTGCTCGCGAAGCAGGTCATGGCCACGCGGCCGGTCAGGCCGCGCAGCAGCGCCGGCAGGCTGCGCCGCACCTCGGCCTCGGAGCCGGAATGGCCTTCGACCATCGCGTTGGTGGAATCGCAGACCAGCGCCAGCACGCCGGCGTCGCCCAGCGCCTTGAGCGCCGCCTCGTCCGTCACCGGGCCGACCAGGGGCTCGGGATCGAGCTTCCAATCGCCGGTATGGACCACGACGCCGTGGGGCGTGGCGATGACCAGCGCCTGCGCCTCGGGGATGGAGTGGGCGACAGGGATGAAGCGCAGCGCGAAGGGCGCGAGATCGATCGTGCCGCCGGGGCGGACGACGGTGATCTTGACCTGGCCGAGCAGCCCCGCCTCGTTCAGCTTGCGGCGCAGGACGGTGGCGGCGAAGGGCGTGGCGTAGACCGGGCAGCGCAGGCGCGGCCACAGCCAGGCGACGGCGCCGATATGGTCCTCGTGCGCGTGGGTAATCACCAGGCCCACCAGCCGGTCCCGCCGGTCGGCGATGAAGCCGGGGTCCGGGACCATCACATCGACCTCGGGGTGCGCGGCGCCGCCGAAGCCGATGCCGCAATCCACCGCCAGCCACTTACCGTCGCAACGGTAGAGGTTGAGGTTCATGCCGATTTCGCCCGTCCCGCCCAGCGGCAGGAAGGTCAGCTCGCCGATTTCCGCGTCCATTCCTCGGCTTTCGTCGTCCTGATGCTTCGTCTCAGTCGTTTTCGATAAGGCGCGTGCGGTCGCGCGGCAGGACCGGCGCCGGATTGCGTTCGGCGAGCAGGCGGAGCCCGTCGAGCGTGAGATCGGGGTCGATCTGCTCGATCATGGTGGTGCCTTCGGCGAAGAGCGGCGCGAGGCCGCCGGTGGCGACCACCTTGAGCGGCTTGCCGTGCTCGGCGCGGATGCGGGTGATGAGCCCTTCGACGAGACCGACATAGCCCCAGTACACGCCCGATTGCATGGCGGGCACGGTAGAGCGACCGATCACCGCCTGCGGCCGGCCGATGCCGATGCGCGGCAGGCGGGCCGCGGCCTTGTGCAGCGCCTCGATCGAAAGATTGATGCCGGGCGCGATCACGCCGCCGACGTAGCCGCCATCGTCGTCCACGACATCGAATGTGGTGGCGGTGCCGAAATCCACCACCACGAGCGGACCGCCGAAGCGGCGATGCGCGGCGAGCGCGTTGAGCAGGCGGTCGGCGCCGACCTCGTCCGGCCTGTCGACGCGGATCGGGAAGCCCCAGTCGAGCGTGGCGCGCGCGACCAGTGGCTCGGAGGCGAACCAGTCGCGGCAGAGGCGGCGCAGGTGATACAGCGCGGCGGGCACCACGGTGCCGATGACGCTGCGCGTGATGTCCGTCGGTTTCAGGCGGGAATGCTGCAGCAGCGTGAGCAGCCAGACGGCGTACTCGTCGGACGTGCGCTGATCGTCGGTGGCGATGCGCCAGATGCCGCGCCAGCCTTTCCCGTCATGCACCGCGCACACCACGTTGGTGTTGCCGGCATCGATCACCAGGAGCATCGGACGACACCCCGCATCGCTTATCCTTCGGGCCTGTTCCCGGATGACAGCAGCACTTCCCCGGTCGAGAATGCTTCGACGCGCCCGCCGGTGGCGAGCAGCAGCGCGCCATCCTCGGCAAGGCCCGCGAAGCTGCCGCCGATAACCCGTCCATTATAGGAAAGTCGCAGCGCCGTGCCCACGGTCTGGGCGCGGGCGAGCCACGCGGCGCGCACGGGGCCGAGCCCTTCGGCCATGCGCACCGACCGCCAATTCGCGAGGCGGTCGAGCAGCGCCTCCGCCACGTCCCGGGGTGCGGGCGGCGGTGCGGCTTCCGCGAGGCAGGCCGCCTGCCGGTCCGGCAGGTCCGGCGCGTGCGCGAGGTTGATGCCGCAGCCCATCACGAGCCAGTCGAACGTGCCATCCGGCTTCGCCTGCGCATCGAGCCGCACGCCCGCGAGCTTGCGTCCGTCCAGCAGCACGTCGTTCGGCCATTTCAGGACGAGCCGCGCGGGATCGGGAACGAAGCCCGACACCGCCTCGATCATTCCGAGCGCCGCGATCAGCGCCCAGCCGCCGCCATCGGCGAGCGTGCCCGCGGGGCGCAGGAGGACCGAGAGGTAGAGATTGCCCTCGGGCGACTCCCAGCCGCGCCCGCGGCTGCCGCGGCCCGCGGTCTGGCGAAGCGCCATGACGGCGAGCCCCTCGGGCTCGCCTTCCGCGGCGAGGCGCGTGCAGAGCTCGGAGGTGGAGGGAAGGCTCGGGTGGACGGCAAGGCGCCAGAAGCCTGGCGTCACCCGAACAGGACCCTCGCCGCCGCCTCGGCCGCGCCGACGAAGGGCGCGGGGAAGATGAAGAACAGCAGGGTGAATAGGCCGGTCGATGCCGCGACGAAGGAGAGCGAGGCGCCGCGCTTGTCGAAGGCGGGCTGCGCCTCGTCGAAATACATGATCTTCACGACGCGCAGGTAGTAGTAGGCGCCCACCACGCTGGTCAGCACGCCGATGACGGCGAGCGTCCAGAGGCCGGCCTGCACGGCGGCAAGGAAGACGTACAGCTTGCCGAAGAAGCCCGAGAGCGGCGGGATGCCGGCCATGCTGAACATGAAGGCGGCCATCGCCAGCGCGAGCCCGGGATCGGTGCGCGCGAGGCCGGCGAGATCGGAGATGTTCTCCACCTGACGCCCCTGCCGCCGCATCGCGATGATGCAGGCGAAGGTGCCGAGATTCATGAACACGTAGACGACCAGATAGACCAGCACGCCGCGCACGCCGGCATGGGTGCCGGCGGCGAGCCCGATCAGCGCGTAGCCCATGTGGCCGATCGAGGAATAGGCCATCAGTCGTTTGATGTTGTTCTGCCCGATCGCGGCGAGCGAGCCGAGCAGCATCGAGGCGATGGACACGAGCACGATCAGCAACTGCCAGTGCGGCAGCAGGTGGCCGAACGGTCCGATCATCACGCGCAGGATCAGCGCCATCGCCGCGACCTTGGGCGCGGTGCCGAACAGCGCCGTGACCGGCGTGGGCGCGCCTTCGTAGACGTCTGGCGTCCACATGTGGAAGGGCACGGCGGACACCTTGAAAGCGAGGCCCGCGAGGATGAACACGAGGCCCACGACGAGCCCGGCCGAGGCGTGCGCCGGGCTGGCGAGGATGCGCGCGATCTGCGCGAAATCCATCGTGCCGGAGAAGCCGTAGGCGAGCGAGATGCCGTAGAGCAGCAGGCCGGAGGCCAGCGCGCCGAGGACGAAGTATTTCAGCCCGGCTTCCGAGGAACGCAGCGTGTCGCGCGCGAAGGCGGCGAGCACGTAGAGCGCGAGCGATTGCAGCTCCAACCCCAGATAGAGCGTCATGAGGTTGGTGGCCGAGGCCATCACCATCATGCCGGTGGTGGCGAGCAGCACCAGGACCGGATACTCGAACCGCGCCAGCCCCTCGCGCTCGTTGTAGTCGAGCGACAATAGCAGCGCGAAGGCCGAGCCCGACAGGATCAGCAGCTTCACGAAGGCGCTGAAGGCATCGGCGGTGAACTGGCCGCCGAAGCCCGCGCCGGTCTGCCCGCCGATCACCAGCACGCCGGTCAGCAGCAGCGCGCCGAGCGAGAGCATGGTGCAGAGGAAGGTGGCGTCCTGCCTGCGCAGCACGCCGAAGATCAGGATCGCCATGGCGCAGAGCGCCAGCGCGATCTCGGGGACGGCAACGGTCCAGTTCATCGCGGCCGCTTCCATCAGTGCACCGCCTGCGCGAACTTCACGGCGCTGGTGAGCGCCGCGGTGTGGTGCTGGACCATTGCGGCGACGGAGGCGTCGAAGAACCCGGTGAAGCTCGATGGGTAGATGCCCATCCAGAGCGTGAGCAGGATCAGCGGCGCGAAGACCGCCCATTCCCGCGGCGACATGTCGAGGATCGATTTCAGGTCGTCGCGCGTGATGCTGCCGAAGACCACCCGGCGGTAGAGCCACAGCATGTAGGCGGCGCCCAGGATCATGCCCATGCCGCCGAGCAGCGCGAGCCAGAAGCTGACCTGGAGCGAGCCGACGATCACCAGGAACTCGCCGACGAAGCCGGAGGTACCGGGCAGCCCGATCGAGGCCATGGTGAAGACCATGAACGTCAGCGCGTAGCGCGGCATCCGGTCGGCGAGGCCGCCGTAGCGCGCGATCTCGCGCGTGTGCATCCGGTCGTAGATGACACCAACGCAGAGGAACAACGCGCCCGAGACGACGCCGTGCGAGAGCATCTGGAACATCGCGCCCTGGATGCCCTGCACGTTGAAGGTGAAGATGCCGATGGTGACGACGCCCATATGGGCGACCGAGGAATAGGCGATCAGCTTCTTCATGTCCTCCTGCGCGAGCGCGACGAGGGAGGTGTAGATCACCGCGATCACCGACAGGCCGAAGATGATCGGCGCGAAGCTCTGCGAGGCGATGGGCAGCATCGGCACGGAGAAGCGCAGGAACCCGTAGGCGCCCATCTTCAGCAGCACGCCCGCCAGGATGACCGAGCCCGCGGTCGGCGCCTCCACATGCGCGTCGGGCAGCCAGGTGTGGACCGGCCACATCGGCACCTTGACCGCGAAGGATGCGAGGAAGGCGAGGAACAGCCAGGTCTGCATCGAGGCCGGGAAGGCGGTGCGCAGCAGCGTCGGGATGTCGGTGGTGCCGGCGACGAACCACATCGTCAGCAGCGCCAGCAGCATCAGCACCGAGCCGGTCAGCGTGTAGAGGAAGAACTTGAACGACGCATAGACGCGCCGCGGGCCGCCCCAGACGCCGATGATGAGGAACATCGGGATCAGCACGCCCTCGAAGAACACGTAGAAGACGACGAAATCGAGGGCGCAGAACATGCCCACCATCATCGTCTCGAGGATGAGGAAGGCGAGCATGAACTCCCGCACGCGCGTGTGGATCGCCTCCCACGCCGAGAGGATGCAGATCGGCGTCAGCAGCGTGGAGAGCAGCACGAACAGCACCGAGATGCCGTCCACGCCCATGCGGTAGCCGACGCCGAATTCCGGCAGCCAGGCGACGCTTTCGTTGAACTGGAAACCGGCCTCGCCGGGGTCGAACCTGAACCACAGGATCAGCGACAGCACGAATACGATCAGGCTGGTCCAGAGCGCGGTCCAGCGCGCGTTGGAGGCGACGGTCTCCTCGTCGCCGCGCACCGACATGATGACGATGCAGCCGACCATCGGCAGCCAGGTGATAAGCGACAGGATGGGGAAGCCGGCGGCGTTCATCGCGTCACCCGAACATCAGGAAGATGGTGAGCAGCGCCACGACGCCGATCAGCATGACGAAGGCATAGAGCGCGAGCGAGCCGGTCTGCAGCTTCACCGCCTGGCGCGAGCCGTCGGCGGCGAGCGAGGCGACGCCGTTGGGCATCCCGTCGATGATGCCGGCATCGCCCACCTGCCACAGCCCGCGCGCAAGCTTGATGGCGGGCTGCACGAACAGCCAGTTGTACAGCTCGTCGAAATACCACTTGTTCAGCAGGAAGCGGTACACGGCGGGGAAGCGCGCCGCCATCGCCGCCGGGATGCCCGGCTGGAACATGTACCACCAATAGGCCATCGCGATGCCCGCGAGGCCGACCAGCAGGGGCAGCAGCCCCACCCAGCCGGGCAGTTCCTCCATCGCGTGCAGCACGTGGTTGTCCGGCCCGTTGAAGATGCTGAGGCCCCAGTATTCCGGCCAGTATTCGCCGATGAAGTCGGGCTTCAGCAGGAAGCCCGCGACCAGCGCGCCGACGGCCAGCACCATCAGCGGGCCGGTCATCACCAGCGGGCTTTCGTGGACATGCGCCATGACGTGCTTGTCGGCGCGCGGCGCGCCGTGGAACGTCATGATCAGCAGGCGCCAGGAATAGAAGGCGGTCAGGAAGGCGGCGAGGACGCCGCAGATCCAGCCGTAGTAGCCGACGCCGCCGGCGGCGTAGGCGGCTTCCAGGATCGCGTCCTTCGAGTAGTAGCCGGCGAAGGGGAAGATGCCCGCAAGCGCCAGGCTGCCCGCCCACATCACGGTGTAGGTGATCGGGATCTTCCTCCAGATCCCGCCCATCCGGCGCATGTCCTGCTCGTCGGACATCGCGTGGATGACGGAGCCGGCCGAGAGGAACAGCAGCGCCTTGAAGAAGGCGTGCGTGATGAGGTGGAAGATCGACACCTGGTACGCGCCGACGCCGGCGGCGACGAACATGTAGCCGAGCTGCGAACAGGTGGAGTAGGCGATCACCCGCTTGATGTCGGTCTGGGTGCAGCCGATCGTCGCCGCGAACAGCGCCGTGGTGCCGCCGATGATGGTGACGAAGGCGAGCGCGGTCGGCGCGAATTCCATCAGCGGCGACATGCGCGCCATCAGGAACACGCCCGCCGTGACCATCGTGGCGGCATGGATCAGCGCCGAGACGGGCGTGGGGCCTTCCATCGCGTCCGGCAGCCAGACATGCAGCCCGATCTGCGCCGACTTGCCCATCGCGCCGATGAACAGCAGGAAGCCGATCACCTCGAAGGCCGGGAAGGACGTGCCGAACAGGTCGTAGGTGTCGGCCTGATGCAGGCCGATGCTGGCGAAGATCGAGGGGAACTCGATCGAGTTGAACTTGAAGAACACCAGCGCGATGCCGACCGCGAACGCGAGGTCGCCGATGCGGTTGACGATCATCGCCTTGATGGCGGCGGCGCAGGCGCTGGGGCGGTCGTACCAGTAGCCGATCAGCAGGTAGGAGCAGAGGCCCACGCCTTCCCAGCCGAAGAAGAGCTGCAGCAGGTTGTCCGCCGTCACCAGCATCAGCATCGAGAAGGTGAACAGCGAGAGATAGGCGAAGAAGCGGTATTTCGGCCGGTGCTCGTGGCCCATGTAGCCCACGGAATAGACGTGGATCAGCATGGCGACGAAGCTGACCATGCCGACCATCGTGGCCGAGAGCGCGTCGTAGCGCAGCGCCCAATCCACGTGGAAGCGGCCGACATCGATCCAGGTGCCGAGCGAGACCACGCCCGACGGCGCGGTGTCGAAGGCGACCAGCATGAACAGCGCGAGCGGGCCGCAGATGGCGGCGATCACCATGCCGATGATGGCGGCGGCCTGCGCGGCGCGGTCGCCGATGAACGGGCCGAGCAGGCCCGCGATCAGGCTGCCGAACAACGGCGCGAAGACGGCGATGGCGTAGATCATGTGCGACGAACCATTCCGGAGGCCACGGCCTGTCTCAGCCCTTCATCAGGTTCACGTCCTCGACCTGGATCGAGCCGCGGTTGCGGAAATAGATCACCACGATGGCCAGCCCGATCGCCGCCTCGGCGGCGGCGACGGTGAGGACGAACATCGCGAACACCTGCCCCGTGAGGTCGCCGAGCGCGCCCGAGAAGGCGACGAGGTTCAGGTTGACCGCGAGCAGGATCAGCTCGACCGACATCAGGATGACGATGACGTTCTTGCGGTTGAGGAAGATGCCGAACACGCCGAGCACCAGCAGGATGGCGCTGACGGTGAGGAAGTGGCCGAGGCCGATCTGCATCGTTCCCCCCATCACCGCGCCTCCGGCGCATGGTGGCCGCTGCCGCCATGCGCGCCGCCGCCATGCGCGGCATCCACGGGATCGGCGTGCGGATCGTCCGCGTGGGGATCGTTGTCCGCCGGCTCCAAGTCCGCCGTCGCCGGTAATGGCCGGTAGATGCCGAGCGTGCCGATGCCCGCGCCGATCCCGGCCTCGACCATTTCCAGCGTCGCCGCGGCCGAGCGTTCGGTCTGCACGCGGATGACCTGATGGCGCGAGGTCTTGCGGTCGCGCAGTGTGAGCACGATGGCGCCGATCATCGCGACCAGCAGCACGAGACCGGCCGCCTGGAACAGGAAGACGTATTTCGTATAGATCACCTCGGCCAGCGCCGCGGTGTTGGTGGCGGCGGCGGGCGCCGCGCCGAGGCTGAGGTGTAGCGCCTCGGGCGCGACCTGCCAGCCGGTGACGACCAGCAGCAGCTCGATCGCGAGCACGCCGCCGATGGCCGCGCCGACCGGCATGTAGCGCTGATAGCCGCTGCGCAGCTCGGCGAAGTTCACGTCGAGCATCATCACGACGAACAGGAACAGCACGGCGACCGCGCCCACGTAGACGATGACCAGGATCATCGCCAGAAACTCGGCACCCGCGATCAGGAACAGGGCGGCCGCGTTGAAGAACGCGAGGATGAGGAACAGCACCGAGTGGACCGGGTTGCGCGCCGTGACCACCATGGCCGCCGAGGCCAGCAGGATCAGCGCGAAGGCGTAGAAGGCGATCGCGACGATCATCGGTAGGGCGCGTCCATTTCCAGCCGCTTCGCGAGTTCCGGCTCCCAGCGGTCGCCGTTCGCGAGCAGCTTTTCCTTGTTGTACATCAGCTCCTCGCGCGTCTCGGTGGCGAACTCGAAGTTCGGCCCTTCGACGATGGCATCCACCGGGCAGGCTTCCTCGCACAGGCCGCAGTAGATGCACTTCGTCATGTCGATGTCGTAGCGCGTGGTGCGGCGCGAGCCGTCGTCGCGCGGCTCGGCCTCGATGGTGATGGCCTGCGCCGGGCAGATCGCCTCGCACAGCTTGCAGGCGATGCAGCGTTCCTCGCCGTTCGGATAGCGGCGCAGCGCGTGCTCGCCCTTGAAGCGGACGCTGATCGGCCCCTTTTCGTAGGGGTAGTTGATCGTCGCCTTGGGCTTGAAGAAGTAGCGCAGCGTCAGCGCCATGCCGGAGGCAAGCTCGCCCAGCAGCAGGCTGCGCGCGGTGCGGTCCAGGAATGCCATGCGTCAGGTCTCCTTGCCCGCTCCGGCAGCGGCATAGGCTTCCGAAACGCGCCGATCAAGCCGGGTCGTCTGAGACGGCCGTGTCACGTTCCCGCTCCCGGCAGCCAGCCGAAGATCATCAGCACGCCCGCCGTGAGAACGAGCCAGATCATCGAGAACGGCAGGAACACCTTCCAGCCGAGCCGCATGAGCTGGTCGTAGCGATAGCGCGGGAAGGTGGCGCGGACCCACAGGAAGATGAACAGGCAGAAGCAGATCTTCAGGATGAACCAGATCGGGCCCGGCACCCAGGTGAACGGCTCGATCCCGAAGGGCGCGAGCCAGCCGCCCAGGAACAGGATCGTGGTCATCGCGCTCATGAGGATCATGTTCGCGTATTCGCCGAGGAAGAAGAGCGCGAAGCTCATCGCGCTGTATTCCACGAAGAACCCGGCCACGATCTCGCTTTCGCCTTCTGGCAGGTCGAAGGGCGAGCGGTTGGTTTCGGCGAGCGTCGAGATGAAGAAGATGATGAACATCGGGAACAGCGGCAGGCAGAACCAGACATGCCGCTGCGCGAGCACGATGTCGGTCAGGTTCAGGCTGCCCACGCAGACCAGCACCGTGACGATCACGAAGCCCATCGAGATTTCGTAGGACACCATCTGCGCCGCGCTGCGCAGCGCGCCCAGGAAGGCGTATTTCGAGTTGCTCGCCCAGCCGGCGATGATGATGCCGTAGACGCCGAGCGAGCTGATCGCGAACAGGTAGAGCACGCCCACGTTGATGTCGGCGATCGCCCAGCCCTCGTTCACCGGGATCACCGCCCAGGCGAGCACCGCGAGCGAGAAGGTCAGCATGGGCGCCATCAGGAACAACAGGCGGTTGGCGCCCGTCGGGATGATGGTTTCCTTCATCAGCATCTTGAGCGCGTCGGCGAAGGGCTGCGCCAGCCCGAACGGCCCGACCACGTTCGGCCCCTTGCGGAGCTGGATCGCGGCCAGGACCTTGCGCTCGGCGTAGGTGAGGTAGGCGACGCCGATCAAGAGCGGGATCAGCAGCGCGAGCGTCTGCAGCAGCACCAGCACGAGATGGCCGAAGCCGGTGGCGAAGAAAGCCTCCATCGTCCTACTCCGCCGCCATCGGGGCGGCGAGCGGCGCCCCTTGCACCGCGGAGCACTCGGCCATGGTGGGGCTGGCGCGGCTGATCGGGTCGGTGCGGTAGTAGTCCGTCACCGCCGGGGCGAAGGGCGCGTCGGACACCGCCTGCGGATCGCCCGCGGGGCCGCTGTGATCGCCCGCGCCGAAGCGCGGCAGGAAGCCGACGCGGCCGAAGACCGGGCTTGCCTGCTCCAGCCGCGCGCGCAGCGCCGGCAGGTCGTCGTAGGGCAGCGGGCGGCCGATGGTTTCGCTGAAGGCGCGCAGGATCTTCCAGTCCTCCCGCGCCTCGCCCGGCGGATGCGTCGCCGCGAAGCCGCGCTGCACGCGGCCCTCGGTGTTGACGTAGGTGCCGCTTTTCTCGGTGTAGGCGGCGCCCGGCAGGATCACGTCGGCGCGGGCGGCGCCCCGGTCGCCGTGGTGGCCCTGGTAGACGACGAAGCAGCCCGGCTGGATGGCGTCGGTGTCGAACTCGTCGGCGCCGAGCAGCCAGAGCAGATCGACGCCGCCCGCCAGCATCTCGTCCATCGCCTTGCCGCCCTGGCCCGGCAGGAAGCCGAGATCGAGCGCGCCCACGCGGGCGGCGGCGGTGTGCAGCACGTTGAAGCCGTGCCAGTCCGGCAGCAGCGCGCCGACCTCGGCCGCGAGGCGCCAGGCGGCGGCGAGCACCGCCGCGCCGTCCGGGCGTGCCAGAGCCCCCTGCCCCAGCACGATCATCGGCTTCTTCGCGGCCCGCAGCGTATCGCCGAAGGCGCCGAGGGAGGCGAGTGCCGCCGGGCCCTCGCCCAGGTGC
>JAFEFJ010000090.1 GCA_018240635.1 Pseudomonadota bacterium
ACTCCCTGGAAGGCGATCGGTCCGTTCACGCGGCAAATCCTCTCAATCGGTCCCGGGCAGCGGCGCCAGGTCGCGGCGGGCGCGTTCCAGGTCCGCCGGGGTATCGACGCCGAACGGCGCATGCTCGACGCGCGCGCAGGCGATCCGCATGCCCGCTTCCAGGGCACGCAACTGCTCGAGCTTCTCGCGCCGCTCCAGCGGGCTTTCCGGCAGCGCCACATAGCGCGCAAGCGCCGCCCGGCGATAGGCGTAGACGCCGATATGGTGCCAGCGCGGCCCCTCCCCGGACGGGATCGGCGCGCGCGAGAAATAGAGCGCCATCGAGACCGCGCGCCCGCGCTCGAACGCGCAGGCGGCCTTCACGACGGAGGGAAGCTGGGCCTCCTCCTCCGATTCGATGGGGGCGACGAGGGTGGCGATGTCCACCGCCGGATCGGCGAGCGGCGCGACCACGGCGCGCAACTGCGTGGCGGGAATCGTCGGCAGGTCGCCCTGCAGGTTCACCACCACGTCGTGCGCGCCCTGCGGATCGAGCGTGGCGAGTGCCGCGTGGACGCGGTCCGAGCCCGAGGGCAGCGAGGGATCGGTCATCACGGCGATGGCGCCCGCCGCGCGCACCGCTTCGGCCACCTCGGCCTCGCAGCAGGCGACGGCGACGGGGCCGATTCCCGCCTCCCGCGCGCGGTCCACGACATGGACGATCATCGCGCGGCCGTGGATGTCGGCCAGCGGCTTGCCGGGCAGCCGCGTCGAGGCCATGCGCGAGGGAATGACGACGATCGGATTCAACGGAGCGGCTCCAGTCGCTGAAGGAGAACCTGCATGCCGGCGAAACGGCGCCGGCGAATGGCTCCAGGGCGGGTTGAAGGTGCTGGAACCATTGCCTATGGTGCGCCGCACCTTATGTAGCCGCCGTTTCGGGCGCAACGGCGGCCTCGGCGTGCCGGGCCGTTTCGGAGAAGTGAGAGCGAATGGATAGTCTTGCGGTCAACAAGGGTGTCGCCGCGGTTCTCACCGCCGGGATCGCCTTCTTCCTCACCGGCCTGATCGGCGACCATCTGGTCCGCAACGAGGTGCCCGAGAAAGCGGTCATCGCCATCGAGACGCCGCAGGGCGGCGGCGGAGGCGGCGCAGCACCGGCCGCACCGGCCGGCCCCGACAACATCGACGGGCTGATCGCGACCGCCGACGTTGGCGCCGGCGAGGCGTACGTGAAGAAGGTCTGCGCGGCCTGCCACACCTTCACGCAAGGCGGGCCGGCGGGCGTGGGTCCGAACCTGTATGGCGTGCTGGGCGCGCCGCACGGCCACATGGAAGGCTACGCGTATTCGGCGGCGCTGAAGGGGATCAAGGGTCCCTGGACCTACGAGGCGCTGAACAAGTGGCTTTACAAGCCGGCGGCCTACGCGCCCGGCACCAAGATGGGCTTCGCCGGCATCCCCAGCGACAAGGAGCGGGCGAACGTCATCGCCTATCTGCGGACGCTGTCGCCGAACCCCGAGGCGCTGCCGCCGGCGGGCCCGGTGGTTCCCGCAGCCGCCCCGGCCGCGGCGCCCGCCGCCGGAGGCGCCACGCCGGCCGCCGGGGGCGCGCCTGCCGCCGCCGCCGGGCCGGAGCTGCCGCCGATCGCGCCGCTGCTGGCCAAGGCCGATCCCGCCAAGGGCGAGGCGTTCACCAAGACGATCTGCGTCGCCTGCCACACCTTCACCAAGGGCGGCCCGAACGGCGTCGGCCCCAACCTGTATGACGTGGTGGGCAGGAAGCTCGGCGAGTATCCGCCGAACTACACCTTCTCGGCCGGCATGAAGGCGAAGGGCGGCAACTGGACCTTCACCCAGTTGAACGAGTGGCTCGACAACCCGATGGCCTTCGTGAAAGGCACGCGGATGATCTATCCCGGCATCAAGGATGCGCAGATGCGCGCCAACGTGATCGATTACCTGCGGACGCTGTCGCCCAACCCGATCCCGCTGCCGAAGGATGAGGCCGAGGCGGCGGCGACGCCCGAGCCGAAATAGGCAGCGCTCCGAGCGGCCCGGCGCGGCGGTCCCGGACATGACGATCAGGTCATGACGATCAGGTCATGACGATCCCGGGAATCGAACGCTTCGTCGAGGCCGCCGAGGCCGCCGCCGACGTGGCGGGCGCGGTGATCCGGCCGTTCTTCCGCGCCGGACTCGCCGCCGAGCAGAAGCTGGACCAGAGCCCGGTCACCATCGCCGACCGCACCGCCGAGCAGGCGATGCGGGCGGTGCTGGCCGAGCGGCTGCCCGAGCACGGCATCCTGGGCGAGGAATTCGGCCTGGATCATCCCGAGGCGCGGCTGCGCTGGGTGCTCGACCCCATCGACGGCACGCGGGCCTTCATCACCGGGCGGCCCGTATTCGGCACGCTGATCGCGCTGCTGGACGGCGACCTGCCGGTCCTGGGCGTGATCGACCAGCCGGTGACGGGCGAGCGCTGGGTGGGCGTGACGGGCGAAAAGACGCGGTTCCGCGGCCCGTTCGGCGGCGCGGCGGGCTGCCGCCCCTGCCCATCGCTCGACCGTGCCGAGCTGTCGTGCACCAGCCCCGACATGTTCGGCAGCGATATCCCGTCATGGCAGCGCCTTTCGGGCGCGGTGCGCCGCGTGACGCTGGGCGGCGACTGCTACGCGTACGGGCTGCTGGCGCTGGGCCAGATCGACGTGATCGCCGAATGCGACCTGAAGATCTGGGACTGGGCGGCGCTGGTCCCGGTGGTCGAGGGCGCGGGCGGGCGGCTGACCGGCTGGGACGGCGCGCCGATGCGCCCCGACGGCGATGGGCGCGCGCTGGCGGTGGGCGACGCCGCGCTGCTGGCGCCGGCGAGCGCGCTTCTCTCCGCCCCCGGGCGCGCCTGATCCGCCCCCGGACACGGCGCGCGCATGACCCCAGGAACGCCGCCGGGTTAAGCAGATTTCAGTATCGTGCCGGCGGTTTCGCGGGCATCACGATGAGCGGGAGGTTCCTGTCGATGCGTATCCTCATCGTATGCCTGCTCGTCCTGGGCCTGGTGGCGCCGGCCACTGTCCGGGCGGACGATGCTGCGCCGCGGCGAACCTACGGGCTGTCGCTGCTCGGCAAGCCGAAGCTGCCGCCGGACTTTCCCTACTTCCCCTATGTCAATCCGGACGCCCCGAAAGGCGGCGAGGTGGCGCTGAGCGTGGTGGGAACCTTCGACAGCTTCAACCAGTTCATCGTGCCGGGCACCGCGGCCGCCGATCTGGGCCGCCTGTACGACACGCTGATGATCTCCAGCGCCGACGAGGCCAGCACATCCTACGGCCACCTGGCGAAGACGATCGAGATTCCGGCGGACAAGAGCTGGGTTGCGTTCGAGCTGCGGCCGGAGGCGCATTTCAACGACGGCACGCCGGTGACCGCCGAGGACGTGGCGTGGACCTTCAACACGCTGCGCGAGAAGGGCCGCCCGTTCTACAAGCAGTATTATGCCGACGTGAAGGACGTGACGGTGGAAGGCCCGCGCCGCGTGGTGTTCCACTTCTCCACCAACACGAACCGCGAACTGCCGATGATCCTGGGCGAGATGCCGGTGCTGCCCAAGCACTGGTGGCAGGGCCGCGACTTCTCCAAGCCGCTGACCGAGCCGCCGCTGGGGTCGGGCCCGTACCGCATCGGCAAGTTCGAGTTCGGCCGCACCGTCAGCTATCAGCGCGTGCCCGACTGGTGGGCCGCGAAGATGCCGACCGGCATCGGGCGCTTCAACTTCGATGTCATCCGCAACGAGTATTTCCGCGACGCGACGGTGGCGCTGGAGGCGTTCAAGGCGGGCAGCATCGATTTCCGGCAGGAGAACGTCGCCAAGCAGTGGGCGACGGCCTACGACTTCCCGGCGGTGCAGCAGGGCTTCGTGAAGAAGGAGGAGATCAAGCATCACCTGCCGACGGGGATGCAGGGCTTCGCGATGAACACGCGCCGGGCGATCTTCAAGGATCCGCGGGTGCGCCAGGCCCTTACCTGGGCCTATGACTTCGAGTGGGCGAACAAGAACCTGTTCTATTCGGCCTACACCCGCACCAAGAGCTATTTCAGCAACAGCGACCTCGCGTCGTCCGGCATCCCGGAGGGCGACGAGCTGACGCTGCTGAACAAGTATCGCGACAAGCTGCCGCCCGAGCTGTTCACCAAGCCGTTCGAGCTGCCGGTGACCGACGGATCGGGCAACGACCGCAAGGAGCTGAAGGTCGCGCTGGGCTTGCTGGAACAAGCGGGCTGGAAGGTGAAGGACCTGAAGCTGGTCGATCCGCAGGGCAACCAGATGTCGTTCGAGATCGTGCTGGACGAGCCGGCGTTCGAGCGCGTGGCCCTGCCGTACGTGCAGAACCTCGCGCGGCTCGGCATCGACGCGCATGTGCGCACCGTCGATCCCGCGCAGTATCAGCGCCTGATGGACAACTACGACTACGACATGACGGTGGCGGTGTTCGGCGAAAGCGACAGCCCCGGCAACGAGCAGGTGGGCTACTGGACCTGCGGCAGCGCCAAGCAGATTGGCGGCGACAATACGATGGGCGTGTGCGACCCGGTGGTGGATGCGCTGGTCAACGACCTGATCACCGCGCCCAGCCGCGAGCGGCTGATCACGGTGGCGCACGCGCTGGACCGAACGCTGCTGTGGGGCTGGTACATGGTGCCGCACTGGCATCTGGGCGCGGTGCGGGTGGCGTACTGGGACCGCTTCGCGCGGCCGAGCGTGCCGATCCGCGCGGGGCTCGACTTCAATACGTGGTGGCTCGACGCCAAGAAGGCCGCGGTGACGGACCCGCAGCGCAGCCACGGTCCCTGAGGGGCGCTGAATGACCGGCTATCTGCTGCGCCGGCTGTTGCTGGTGATCCCGACGCTGTTCGGGATCATCGCGATCAACTTCGTCGTGGTGCAGTTCGCGCCCGGCGGGCCGGTGGAGCAGATGATCGCGGAGCTGAAGGGCAGGGGGAACGTCGCCGGGCGGATGACCGGCATGGGCGGCAACGAGGTGGCCGCGCCGAGCGGCGAGGGCGCCTATCGCGGCGCGCGCGGGCTCGATCCGCGCATCGTCGCCGACATCCGCAAGATGTTCGGCTTCGACAAGCCGCCGCTGACCCGCTTCCTGGACATGCTGGGGTCCTATCTGCGGTTCGACTTCGGCCGCAGCTTCTTCCGCGACCAGAGCGTGCTGAGCCTGATCGGGCAGAAGATGCCGGTCTCGATCTCTCTCGGGCTGTGGTCCACGCTGCTGGTGTACCTGATCTCGATTCCGCTCGGTATCGCCAAGGCGGTGCGCGACGGCAGCCGCTTCGACGTGGCATCGAGCGCCGTCGTGCTGATCGGCTACGCGATCCCGAGCTTCCTGTTCGCCATCCTGCTGGTGGTGCTGTTCGCCGGCGGCAGCTTCGTGCAGTGGTTCCCGATGCGCGGGCTGACCAGCATGGGCAGCGGGTCCTGGCCGATCGGCGCGCGCATCGCCGACTATCTGTGGCACATGGTGCTGCCGACGATCGCGCTGGTGGCGGGCGGCTTCGCGGGCCTGACCATGCTGACCAAGAACTGCTTCCTGGAGGAAATCCGCAAGCAGTACGTGGTGACGGCGCGATCGAAGGGCGCCAGCGAGAACCGCGTGCTTTACGGCCACGTCTTCCGCAATGCGATGCTGTTGATCGTGGCGGGCTTCCCGGCGGCCTTCATCGGCATCCTGTTCACCTCGGCGCTGCTGGTGGAGATCGTCTTCTCGCTCGACGGGCTCGGCCTGCTGGGCTTCGAGGCGGCGATCCAGCGCGACTACCCGGTGATGTTCGGCACGCTCTACATCTTCACGCTGCTCGGGCTGATCATGCAGATCGTGGGCGACCTGATGTACACGCTGGTCGATCCGCGCATCGACTTCGAGGCGCGGCGATGAGCCTGGCCGCCGCCCTGCCGCTGACGCCGATCACGCGGCGGCGGCTGGCGATCTTCCGCGCGCACCGCCGCGGCTATGTCTCGTTCTGGATCTTCACGGTGCTGTTCGTGATCAGCCTGTTCGCCGAGTTCGTGGCGAACGACCGCCCGCTGATCGTCCGCTACAAAGACCACTTCCTGTTCCCAGTGCTGGTGAACTACAGCGAGACCGATTTCGGCGACGAGTTCCTGCCGACCGAGGCGGACTACTACGACCCCGATCTTGTGGCGAAGATCAACGAATACGGCTGGGCGATCTGGCCGCCGATCCCGTACAGCTACAAGACCGTGATGCACAACATGACGCAGCCGGCGCCCTCGCCGCCGTCGTGGAAGAACCTGCTGGGCACCGACGATCAGGCGCGCGACGTGCTGGCGCGCGTGATCTACGGCTTCCGCCTGTCGGTGCTGTTCGGCTTCACGCTGACCGCCATCTCCTCCATCATCGGTATCGCCGCGGGCGCGGTGCAGGGCTTCTACGGCGGGCTGACAGACCTGCTGTTCCAGAGGTTCATCGAGATGTGGTCCGGCATGCCGCAGCTTTATCTGCTGATCATCCTGTCCAGCATCATCACGCCGAGCTTCTGGGTGCTGCTGATCTTCCTGCTGCTGTTCTCCTGGATGAACCTCACGGGCGTGGTGCGCGCCGAATTCCTGCGCGGGCGCAACCTGGACTACGTGCGCGCCGCCCGGGCGCTGGGCGTTTCCGATGTGTCGCTGATGCGCCGGCACATCCTCCCGAACGCGATGGTGGCGACGCTGACCTTCCTGCCGTTCACGCTGTCGGGCTCGGTGACGATCCTGGCGAGCCTCGACTTCCTGGGCTTCGGTCTGCCGCCCGGATCGCCGTCGCTGGGCGAACTGGTCTCGCAGGGCAAGAACAACCTGCAGGCGCCGTGGCTCGGCATCACCGCCTTCCTGGTGCTGGGCGGCGTGCTGACGCTGCTGATCTTCGTGGGCGAGGCGGTGCGCGACGCCTTCGATCCGCGCCGGATGCCGAAGAGCGGGACGCCGGGCTGATGAGCCTGGTGGAAGTCGAGAACCTGGCGGTCGCGTTCGGGCAGCGCCGGGTGGTGGACGGCGTGTCGTTCACGCTCGACCGCGGCGAGACGGTGGCGCTGGTGGGCGAGAGCGGATCGGGCAAGTCGCTCACCGCGCTGTCCCTGCTGCAACTGCTGCCGCCGGGCGCGACCAACCCCGCGGGCTCGATCCGGCTCGACGGGCAGGAGATCGTCGGCGCGTCGCAGGAGACGCTGCTGCACGCGCGCGGGCAGGTGGCCGGCATCGTCTTCCAGGAGCCTATGACGAGCCTCAATCCGCTGCACCGCATCGGGCGGCAGGTGGCGGAGGCGATCAGCCTGCACCGCAAGCTGCCGAAGGCGGCGCTGCGGGCGCGGGTGATCGAGGTGCTGGGGCAGGCCGGCTTCGCGGACGCCGAGCACCGGCTGGACGCCTTTCCGCACCAGCTTTCGGGCGGGCAGCGGCAGCGCGTCATGATCGCGATGGCGCTGGCGAACGACCCCAAGCTGCTGATCGCCGACGAACCCACGACGGCGCTGGATGTGACGATCCAGGCGCGGATCCTGGGGCTGCTGGCGCAGTTGAAGTCGGCGCGCGGGCTGGCGCTGTTGCTGATCAGCCACGACCTTCAGGTGGTGCGCCGCTACGCCGACCGCGTCTGCGTGATGAAGGACGGCAAGATCGTGGAGGCGGGCACCGTTGCCGCGGTGTTCGCCAATCCGCGCCATGCCTACACCAAGATGCTGCTGGGCGCGGTGCCGAAGGGAAGGCCGCTGCCGGTGCCCGAGGGCGCGAAGACGCTGGTGGAGGCCGAGGACGTGCATGTGCGCTTCGCTATCCGCCGCGGCGTGCTGCGCCGCACGGTGGGCTATGTCCACGCCGTCAACGGCGTGAGCTTCACCCTGCGCGAGGGCGAGACGCTGGGCCTGGTGGGCGAGAGCGGATCGGGCAAGAGCACGCTCGGTTTCGCGCTGCTGAGGCTGCAGGCCGCCGAGGGCCGGATCGCCTTCGCGGGCACCGACCTCGCGACCCTGCCGCGCAAGGAGCTGCGGGCGCTGCGCTCCTGCATGCAGGTGGTGTTTCAGGACCCGTACGGCAGCCTGTCGCCCCGCCTGTCGGTGGGGGAGATCGTGGCCGAGGGCCTGGCGGTGCACGAGCCCGGGCTGTCGCGCGCCGAGCGCAACCGGCGGGTGGCCGACGAGCTGGAGGAAGTCGGGCTGCCGGCCGAGATGATGAATCGCTACCCGCACGAGTTCTCGGGCGGCCAGCGCCAGCGCATCGCGATCGCGAGGGCGATGGTGCTGAAGCCGCGCTTCGTGGTGCTGGACGAGCCGACGAGCGCGCTCGATATGTCGGTGCAGGCGCAGATCGTCGATCTGCTGCGCAAGCTGCAGGAGCGGCACCGGCTGGCCTATCTGTTCATCAGCCACGACCTGAAGGTGGTGCGCGCGCTGGCGCACCGGCTGATCGTGCTGCGCCACGGCCGGGTGGTGGAGGAGGGCACGGCGGAGGCGATCTTCGCCGATCCGCGCCAGCCCTACACGCGCGACCTGATGCTGGCCGCCTTCAAGCTCGCCGCCCCGGCCGGGGCGGAGGAGGAGGAAGCCGACCCGATCGAGGTGCTGTAGGCCGGCCTCAGCCCGGCTTGTCGCAGGCGACGGTGCTCATCTCGGCGGGGACCGAGACTTCCAGCAGCTCGAACGTGTCGGACGTGCGGGTTTCGTTGTGCGCGAGGCCGCCGGGGATGAAGATCGAATCGCCCGCTTCCAGCCGCACCGTGTCGTCGCCTTCGAACTCCAGCTCCAGCCAGCCCTTCAGCACAAAGACGAACTGCGACTCGCACACGTGATAGTGCCAGCCGGTGGGCTTCGACATGCCCGCCTCGGCCGAGGTGATCTGCGCCCTCATCCGCCCCTGGCTGGCCTTCGTCGCGCCGAGATCGCGGTATTTGAAGAAGGCGCGCCGTC
Organism: Pseudomonadota bacterium; assembly: GCA_018240635.1. Classification (GTDB taxonomy): domain Bacteria; phylum Pseudomonadota; class Alphaproteobacteria; order Acetobacterales; family Acetobacteraceae; genus JAFEFJ01. The sequence goes on from JAFEFJ010000090.1 coordinate 8,943, forward strand.
CGGTGACATAGTTGGGCTGCTTGGCCGAGGCGTGCGCCTTGGTCATGCCGCGCGTGGTGGCGGGGGGTTCCTTGAGGGCCGCGTCGCTTGCCATCGCTTCCTCCTGTTGGTCCTGCCGGCGTCGGCCGGCCGGTTTCGAGCGAGCCTAGGACACCGCCGGCCCGGACGGAACCGGCGGCGGCCCGGCGGACGGGTTACTGCACGGGAGAGAAATCGGTCGGGCGCAGGATGCGGTTCTCCATCGCATCGAGCACGCCGAGCTCGGCGGCCTTCTTGAGATAGACGCCCCAGGCGGGATCGGCGGCCATGGCGTTGCGGCGCTTCTCGCGGTCGCCCTGATCCTCGTAGCCCCACATATGCACGACGCGGTTCAGCGGCCCCTCGACCGTGGTGTACCAGCCGAGGCAGCGGCCGAGGTATTTCTGCTGCAGCGGCCACGCATATTCCTTGTACAGCGCGACGAAGTCGTTCATCCGGTTCGGCTTGCAGGTGTAGATGCGCAGATCGACGATCATGGCGGGCTCCCGTTATGCGTCCGCGTGGTGCGGGCGGCGGATTGAAGCCCTGCCCATGACGGCGCGCAACCTCCCGCCCGATGGGCCGGAGCGGCGCGGCCGCCGTTCCGCCATCGGGTTAATCCGCCGGCTCTAACCGCTTCGTGACCAATCCGTATCCGGCCTTGCTGCGGCGCTTCGGCCGCGCCGGCGGGCCGCGCACGGTCGTTTGACTTGCGCGAATGCCCCCCTATCGCGCTTCAAATTGGGTAACGCGGCATCAAGCCGCTGGTGCCGGGGCCGAACGATGATCGAAACTGCCGAGGACTGGCGCGTCCTTGTCGCCGAGGACGACGACCTGTTCGCCGAAGCCATCGACACGTTCCTGAGCGATGCCGGCTTCTCGGTCGTCGTCGCCGGCGACGGTGAGGCGGCGCTGCGCGAGGCCGACGCCGACGGGTTCGACGCGCTGGTGACCGATCTCAGGATGCCCCGCCTGGACGGCGCCGCGCTGATCCGCCGCCTGCGCGCCCGCCGCCCCGATCTGCCGGTGATCGTGATGAGCGGCCATGCGCCGGAAAACTGGCAACAGAGCCTGCAGCGCGAGGGCGAGGGCCCGCTGCTGCTGCTCGGCAAGCCGACCAAGATGGGCGACCTCGTGCGCGCGCTGCAAAGCGTTCTTACGCCTCGTCTGCGCGACTGAGCGCGCTGCGTCAGCCATTCCTTGCGCCTAGCCGCTGATCGTCCCCTTCGGGGCGACGTCAGCGGCGGCGCCAGTTTAGGCGGCGGCGCTGGGCCGCGCCTTCATGCGGGCGTGGTGGGCAGCGATGTTCGCCAAGGAGGCATCAATCGGCTGACCGACCTGCGAACCGAAATCGAGGAAGCAGAACAGCAGCACGTCCGCCAGCGTCAGCCGCTCTCCGCAGACGAATCTCTTGCCCTCCATCAGGCCGTTCAGCCATCTCAGGTTGCGCTGCGCGGTCTTCTTCAGATCGTCGGCCGCCTGCGGTATGCAGTGGATGCGGCTCTGGAACATCTTCAGTCCCTCGGAGAAGCGGAAGCCGTTCGCCAGCGGCTCGACGATGTTCAGGTCGATGCGGCGCGTCCACATGCGCGTTTCGCCGCGCTGCTCGGGCGTTTCGCCGATCAGCGAGGGGCCGGGGAACTTCTCGTCCAGATACTCGCAGATCGCGGTGATCTCGGAGACGAAGCTGCCGTCGTCGAGCTCCAGCGCAGGTGACTGGCCAGCGGGATTTTTCGACAGGTAGGCGGGCTGGCGGTTCTCGCCCCCGCGGATATCGACCTCGACCTTCGGCAGCTCGATCCCGCGCTCGGCCATGAACATTCGCACGACCCGCGGATTCGGGCCGACGGAGGTGTAGAGCTTCATGGCGCTGTGCTTCCCCGGACTCGTTTCCTTCGACGAGAAAGCTAGCATGGCGTCGCTTCGAGCGAAAAAGGATGGAACCATGACCGCGCCGCCCGATCCCTCGGTGTTCCTGGACGACGCCGTGTCCGACGAGACGCGCACGTTCAACGCGCGGCTGACCGCGCTGATGGCGCCCATGGCGGAGTGGTGGGACGTGGGCGCCGACGCCATGCGCGCGGCGCGGCGGCGCGGCGAGGGCGTGTTTCCCGCGCCGCAGATGTCGCCGCGCGCCACCACTCGCCGGATCGCCGGATCGGCAGGCGAGATCGCGCTGCGGGTGATCGCGCCCGAGCGGCCGAAGGGCGTCTACCTGCACATCCACGGCGGTGGCTGGGTGTTCGGCGCGGCGGACATGCAGGATCCGATGCTGGAGCGCATCTGCGACAACACCGGCCAAGCCTGCGTCAGCGTCGAGTATCGGCTGGCCCCCGAGCACCCCTACCCCGCCGCGCCCGACGATTGCGAGACGGCGGCGCTGTGGCTGGCGCGCAACGCGAAGGCGGAATTCGGCACCGAGGTGCTGACGATCGGCGGGGAATCGGCAGGCGCGCATCTTGCCGCCGTGACGCTGCTGCGCCTGCGCGACCGGCACGGCATCGCGCCGTTCGTGGCGGCGAACATGGTGTTCGGCTGCTTCGACCTGTCGATGACCCCAAGCCAGCGGCACTTCGGCAACCAACGCCTGGTGCTGCGGACGGTGGACATCGAGCGTTTCACCGACGCCTTCCTATCAGGCGTCGCGGACCGTCGCACGCCCGACATCTCGCCGCTGTTCGCCGGCCTGCGCGGCATGCCGCCCGCCCTGTTCACCGTGGGCACATCGGACGCGCTGCTCGACGATTCGCTGTTCATGCATGCCCGCTGGCTCGCGGCCGGGAACAAGGGCGGGTTGGCGATTTATCCGGGCGGCGCGCATGGGTTCACGGCCTTCCCCCTTACAATTGCGCGGGCGGCGAACGCGCGCTCGGACACCTTCCTGGCGGCGGCGGTGGATGCCGCCGCGGCACGCCTCGCGGCCTAGCTAGGCCGCGACGAACAGACCCTGGCCGATGAAGCCGCCCGGCTGCGCGCCGGGCGGAATCGCGAAGATCGCGCTGCCCACATGCGTGGTGAACTGGTTCAGCGCGTCGAGCTTGGCCATCTGCTCGAACACCCGGATGAAGCCCGCGCGCGGGTCCTTCTGATAGGCGAGGAAGAACAGCCCCGCGTCGTACATCATGCCCTGTCGCCACGGCGGCCAGCGCTCGGCGGTGACGTTTGCGCCGTCGTTGTAGGCATAGGCACGGCGCAGCATCTGGGCGCCGCCATTGGTTTCGTGCGCGCCGAGGCGGATATGGGCGTCTTCCGGAATCACCGGGTTGCCGTCCTTGTCGGTGGCGGCAAAATCGGGCGTGTCGAACTCCGCCTTCCCGCCGAGCGGGGCGCCCGACATCTTGTGACGGCCGACCACCTGTTCCTGGAAATCGGTTTCCGTGCGGTCCCAATGTTCGAGCGAGATGCGGATGCGCCGCGCCACCAGGTAGCTGCCGTTGCGCATCCAGGCGGGGCCTTCCTCGCCCACCCACACGACGCGGTCGAACTCCGGGCCACGCGGGTTGCGGGTGCCGTCCTTGAAGCCCATCAGGTTGCGCGGCGTGCCGCCGCCCCCACCCGCCGGGGCGCCGGAGAATCCGGTCTGCACCCAGCGGATCTCGGCGACGCCATAGGCGATGCGGGCGAGCTGGCGGACGGCGTGGAACGCCACCTGCGGATCGTCGGCGCAAGCCTGCACCGACAGATCGCCGCCGCAGCGGGCTTCCTGCAACTGATCGCCGTTGAAGCGCGGCAGATCGACGAGGGCCGCGGGCCGGCGAGCCGCAAGGCCGTAGCGGTCCTTGCCGTCCTTGACGAACAGGCCGGGACCGAAGCCGAAGGTCAGGGTGAGTCGCGCGGGCGGCAGGCCGAGCGCCTCGCCGCTGTCGGACGGCGGCAGCATCGGATCGTCGCCGAGCGGGGCCGCGGTGTGGCCCGCCGCCATGCGCGCGGCGGCCTGCGTCCAGTCCCGCAGCAACTGCTCCACCTGCGCTCGGTCCTTCGCCGTCAGGTCGAAGGCGGCGAAATAGGTGTGCAACTGCGTGGGGGTGGCGATGCCGCCCTGGTGCACGCCCCAGAACGGCTCGGTATCAGGCGGCGCGGGGGGTGTCGCGGACGCATCGGCCGCGCCCGCCACCGGGGCGGCGCGGGCAGCCGCCGCGAGCCCCCCCGCCGCGAGCCCCCCTACCCCAGCCGCCAGGCCGCGGGCGAGGAACAGGCGGCGTCCGGCCCTGTCCCTCGTGCTTTCGTCGCGATCCGTCACCGCGCCAACACGAGCGTGTTCATCTCGTCCTTCACGTAATAGAAGCCGTCGCCCGACGGCGTCATGGCGATGCCGAACAGGTCGCCGCTGCCCGGCGGCGTTTGCGCGCGGTTGGCGTCGATCCACAGCGCATGAAGCTGCTGGCCGGTGCGCGGGTCGATCTCCACCGCCTGCCCGTTGAGCCCGTTGGTGACGATCAGGTTGCCGTTCGGCGCGGTCGCCATCGCGAGGGGGCGCTTGAGCAGCCCGTCGCGCGTCACCTCGCGGCCGGTGCCGGCGCTATCGGTGCGGGTCGCGGCGTCGGCGATGGCGACGATGCGGTTGTCGATCGCGTCGGAGACGAACAGCGTGCCGTCGGGGGCGAGCGCCAGCCCGGTCGGGCCGATGATGAACACGTCCTTGTCGCCGCGCGAGGCGAAGCCGCTGCCGATAACCGTGCGGCCCTTGACGAAGGGCGGCTCTCCCGCCGGGATCGACAGGTCCAGCCGCACGACATTGGCCTTGCGGACCACCTCCTCGCCGGAATGGGCGAGGTCGAAGCCGGCATTGCTGACGAACAGCGCGGCAGTGTCGCCGCGGTCGATCACCGCCATGTTGCCCCAGGGTCCGTCGATCTCGGGCCCCGTGATGGTTCCGGCGACCTTGCCCTGGGCAT
>JAFEFJ010000091.1 GCA_018240635.1 Pseudomonadota bacterium
CCTTTGGCCGCGCCCCCCGGCCCTTCCGGAGTCGGCATGACCCTCGTTGCCGTCCTGCGCCACATCGCCTTCGCCTTCATGCTCGCCCTGCTCTCGGCGGGGCTGGTGCGGGCGATGATCTCGCTGCGGGTGATGGATGCGCCGGACGCGCGCAAGGCGCACGATCGTCCGACGCCGAAGGGCGGCGGCGTGGGCGTCGTCGCCGCGTTCCTGGCGGGGACCGCGCTGCTCTACGAGTTCGCCGAGTTCTCCCGCCTCGCGAACCAGTACTTCCTCGGCGTCATCGCGGCGGCGGCGGCGATCGCCGTGGTGGCGTTCCTCGACGACATCCACGACTGGCGCTTCACCGTGAAGCTCGGCGCGCAGGTGCTCGCCGCGCTGGTCGCCATCGGCACCGGGCTTTACGTGCGGGTCTACAACCTGCCCTATCTCGGGCCGCTCGATCTCGGCTGGATCGGCGCCGTCGCCACGCTGGTGTGGATTCTCTTCGCGACCAACGCGATGAACTTCATCGACGGCCTGAACGGCCTCGCCTCCGGCGTTGCGCTGATCGCGGCCTTCTTCCTGGCCGGCATCGCCGCGGGCCAGGGCGGCTGGTTCGTCTATTTCGCAAGCCTGCTGCTGGGCGCGGGGGTCGCGGGCTTCCTGCCCTTCAACTTCCCCCGCGCGCGCATCTTCATGGGCGACGTGGGCAGCCAGTTCTGCGGCTTCGTCCTCGCGATGCTGGGCGTCGCCGCCAGCCGGTTCGACGCGGTGGAGATGTCGTTCCTGCTGGTGCCCATGCTGCTGTCGGGCGTGCTGTTCGACGTGGCGTTCACCCTGCTCCGCCGCGCGCTGGCGGGGCAGAAAGTGACCGAGGCGCATCGCGGCCATCTGTATCAGGTCGCGCACCGCAGCGGCATGGACCCGGTCGCGGTGACGCTGGTCCATTGGCTGTTCGCGGTGCTGGGCGGGCTCGCCTGCGTGTGGTTCGTCCACGCGCCCAGCGCGCTGAAGCCGGTCATCCCGCTGCTGCTGGTGCTGCCGCAGCTGATCTGGCTCGCCGCCGTCGCGCTGATGGCGCGCCGCGCGCCCGGCAATCCGTGGGCCTAGGCCGCGAGGTCGAGCAACGCCTTCGCCAGCACCCGCGTGCCCGCCGCAAGCTGCGCGGGCGCGGTGTATTCCGCGGGGTTGTGGCTGATCCCCGCACGGCTCGGCACGAACACCATGCCCGCGGGCGCCACGCGGGAGACGAACTGCGCGTCGTGGAACGCGCCCGAGGGCATCAGCGCATGCCGGCACTCCAGCGCCGCCGCCGCGCCCTCCACCGCCGCAACGACGCCCGGATCGAACTCCGTCGGCGCGGCGGAGAACGTTTCCGCCACTGTCGCCGTGCAATTCCGCAGCGCCGCCTGCACCACCCCCGCGATCGCGTCGCCCCGCGGTCCCAGCACCGCCGCGTCGGGGTGGCGCAGGTCGATGCTGAACCGCACCATATCCGCCACGCTGTTGGACGAGTTGGGCGAGACCGCGATCCGCCCCACCGTGAAGCGCAGCACGTCGGCGGGATCGTGCATCGCGTCGTTCAGGGCGTTCAGCGCGCGCAGCGCGTCCTGCACCGCGTCGCGTCGGAGCGAGACGGGCGTCGTGCCCGCATGCGCGCTGTCGCCCGAGACCGTCACCTCGAACCACCGGCTGCCTTGGATGCCGGTCACCACGCCGATCTCCAGGCCCTCGGCCTCCAGCCTCGGCCCCTGCTCGATATGCGCCTCGATATAGGCGTGCGGCGCAGCGCCCGGCGCGAAGCCCAGCGGGCGGCGCGGAATGTCGGCCTCCGCCGCCAGATGCTCGGCCAGCGCGTCGCCGAAGCGCACGCCGTCGGCATCGGCGATTCCGGCGAAACTCTCCACCGGGCGGAAGCCGCTCCAGGCCATGCTGCCCATGCAGCCGGGCGCGAAGCGGGAGCCTTCCTCGTTGGTCCAGGCCACCACCTCGATCGGGCGGCGCGTGACGGTGCCGGACTGGTGCAGCGCGCTCAGCACCTCCAGCCCCGCGACGACGCCGTAGATGCCGTCGAATCGCCCGCCCGCGGGCTGGCTGTCCATGTGGCTGCCGGTCAGCACCGGCGCCGCGCCGGGATCGGTGCCCTCGCGGCGCAGCCACAGATTCGCGGCGGCATCCACCGTCACGGTCGCGCCGGCCGCCTCGGCCCAGCCGATCAGCAGGCGGCGCGCCTCGCGGTCCAGCGCCGTCAGCGCCTGGCGGTTCACGCCGTCGCCCGGGATCGCGCCGATCCGCGCCAGTTCCATCAGGCGGCCCCATTGCCGCGCCTCGTCCACCGCCTCCACAGAGCGGGGCACCGCCCGGTCCATGCCGTTCTCCTTCGCCGAGCGCCGGCGCTACAGCCGCGAGAGCGACGCCGCGCCGGATGCGCCGCCGATCGCCACGCGCTGGCCGGGCGCGAACGCCGTAGTGGCGGGCTGCACGACGGAGATCAAGCCGCCCGCATCCATCCGCACGATGATCTCGGCGAGCGGGCCGGCCCCAAAGGCCATATCGGGGGCCTTGTCGGGGGCGGGGGCCGTGTCGGGAGCCGCGTCCGTCGCCACGTCGGGCACGGCCACCGCCTCGCGCAGCAGCCGCTCCCGCCACGCCGCGTCGGCCCCGGCCACCGCCGCCACGCGGCGCACCACCAGCACCGTCCCGCTGCCCGCGACCGCCGGCGGCCCGGCGGCGGCGGAGGTTCCCGCCGGCGGCGTCGCCGGCGCGCAGGAGGCCGCCACCAGCGCCGCCAGCGCAACCGATCCGATCCATGCCTGCCGCATCGGCGCCTCCCGGGGTGGCCCCGTTTCATGTCCAGATGGAAAGAACTAGCGCGCGGCGATGCAAAACCGCCAGCGGAACCGCGCGAAACGCCCCGCGCGGCAAGTCGAGCGCAGCAACAGGTTCGCCTATTGTTCTTCCTCGCGGCCGTTTCTTTACCAATTCTTACCGCGTGGAACGCCTCGTGAATCGCCCCGCTGTGTCGGATGCGCCGCACCCGACATTTTTTTGCCGTAACCCGCCGGCAATGCTTGCCTGAATCGGAGCCGCAAGATAAGGCCTTAGAGGTTGTTCTTGTCCGACCACCTGAGCGACGGCCCTGTTGCCGTCGTGCAATGCGGCCGTCCGTTTGGGCCGCGCCACGACGGAGGATGCCTGCCGATGCATCGCCTTTACCGCCGGCCCCGGCAGGCAATTCTTGCGTTGTATTGCTCGGTCCGGCGCAATCCCGCGGTGTCGGCGCGCCTGCTCGCCAGTTTCTGCCTCCTCGGCATCCTCGCCGCCTGCGCAGGCCAGCAGCCCAACGTCAACGCCTCCCAGGAAGCCGCCCGCTACGCCGCCCGCGCGCGCGGCAGCTACGCCCCGCCCGGCCCGCCCTCGGACCCCTGGGGCCCCTACATTGTCGAGGCGTCGAACCGCTTCGACGTGCCGCAGCGCTGGATCCGCGAGGTGATGCGCGTCGAATCAGGCGGCAAGGAATACATGAGCAACGGCTCGCTCATGACCTCGCCGGTCGGCGCGATGGGCCTGATGCAGGTGATGCCGGAGACCTATCAGGAACTCCAGGCGCGCTACGATCTCAGTGACGATCCCTACGATCCGCACAACAACATCCTCGCCGGCACCGCCTATATCCGCGAGATGTACGACATCTACGGCTCGCCCGGCTTCCTCGCCGCGTACAACGCCGGTCCGAAGCGGCTCGACGATTACCTCAGCAACAATCGCGCCCTGCCCGACGAAACCCGCCGCTACGTCGCGATGATCGGGCCGCGCATTCAGGGCGCGACCCCGGCGGTGCCGTCGCCGGCGCAGGAATACGCGATGAACGCGCTGCCGACCAATATCCCGCCGGGGCCGCGCTACGGACGGACCATCCAGCTCGCCAGCAGCCGCTCGCCAGGCGGACGCGCGCCGTCGCGCGGGCCGGTGCAGGTGGCGCAGCTTCCGTCCCCGCCGCGTGAGGAAGAGGCGCAGCCGCGCGCCCAGCTTGCGGCCTACGTTCCGCCGCCGCCTCCGCCGCCCCCGCAGCGCGGCGGCTTCCGCCTGATCCCGGCGGCGAACGCCGAGCCGATCCCGATGCGCCGCGGCGCCGCCACCTCCGGCCAGTGGGCGATCCAGGTCGGCGCCTTCGCCGCCGAGTCCCAGGCGCACGCGGCGGTCAACACGGCGCGCGCGGAAGCCCGCGGCTCGCTCGGCTCCGCCCGCGTCTCGGTCGCCAGCGTCAGGCAGCCGCGCGGCACGCTCTACCGCGCCCGCCTCATCGGGCTGTCACGCGAGTCCGCCGTGGAGGCCTGCCAGAAGATCAGCCGCGCGCACACCAGCTGCATCGTGCTGTCGCCCGAGGCGCAGAGCTAGGCTTCCGCTCCCCCCGCTTCCGGCCACGCCGCAAAACGCCACCGCAGCCCACGGATGCGGTGGCGTTTCGCTGTGGCAGCGGTCTAGGCTCGCGCGCATGGACGCAGAAACTCCGACAACCGCAGGCGCGAGCAGCGCGAAAGACGACGAGGCCGCGCGCCCCGCGGCAGGGCTGCACCGCATCGTGGTGGTGGGCGGCGGTGCCGGCGGCCTCGAACTCGCAACCCGCCTCGGCGACACGCTCGGCCGCCGCGGGCGCGCCGCGATCACGCTGATCGACCGCAGCCGCACGCATGTCTGGAAGCCGCTGCTGCACGCCGTCGCCGCCGGCAGCATGGACCCGGGCGAGCACGAGACGAACCTGCTCGCGCAGGCGCACTGGCACCATTTCCGCTACCGCCTCGGCGAGATGAACGGGCTCGACCGCGCCGGCAAGGAAGTGCTGATCGCCGGCGTCACCGACGAGGAAGGCCGCGAGATCACGCCGCCGTCGCGCGTACCGTACGACACGCTGGTCATCGCGGTCGGCAGCGTCACCAACGATTTCGGCACGCCCGGCGCCGCCCGTTTCGCGGTGCCGCTGGAAACCCCGGCGCAGGCCGTCCGCTTCAACCGCCGCCTGATCAACGCCTGCATCCGCGCGCATACCCAGCAAGCGCCGATCCATCCGGGACAGCTGCACGTCGCCATCATCGGCGCGGGCGCCACCGGCACCGAGCTCGCGGCCGAGCTTCATCACACGTCGCGCCAGGTCGTCGCCTTCGGCCTCGACCGCATCGACCCCGCCAAGGACATCAAGATCGTGCTGATCGAGGCCGCGCCGCGCATTCTGCCGGCGCTGCCCGAGCGCATCTCGGCCGCCACCGCCGCGCTGCTCGCCGAACTCGGCGTCGATGTCCGCGCCGGCGCGCGCGTCGCCGAGGTCACGGCGGATGGCGTGCGCCTCGCCGATGGCGGCTTCATCGCCTCCGAACTCGTGGTCTGGGCGGCGGGGGTGAAGGGGCCGGATTTCCTGCGCGAGATCGACGGGCTGGAAACGACGCGCAACAACCAGCTCGTCGTGAAGCCCACGCTGCAGACCACGCGCGATCCCGACATCTTCGCGCTCGGCGACTGCGCGGCCTGCCCGCGCCCCGGCCACGAGTTGCCGGTGCCGCCGCGCGCCCAGGCGGCGCACCAGCAGGCGTCGCACATGCTCAGGCAGCTCCGCGCCCGGCTCGAAGGGCGGCCGCTCGCGGATTTCCGCTACAAGGATTTCGGCTCGCTCGTCTCCCTCGGCGACTACAGCACCGTCGGCAGCCTGATGGGCTTCCTGGTCGGCAAGTCGATGTTCATCGAAGGCTACTTCGCCCGGTTGATGTACCGCTCGCTCTACAAGATGCACGAGCACGCGCTGCACGGCGGCTGGCGGATGGTGCTGAACACCCTCTCCCGCAGCTTCTCCCGCGGCGCCGAGCCGAAGGTGAAGCTGCACTGACGGAGGCGGGCGCGGCCTACCGCGTCACGCGCGGCGGCGCGGGAGGGGCGGGAGGCAGCGGAAGCTGCGCCTGCGCGCGAGCATGCTGGACGTTCCGGTTGTGCTCCGCCAGCGTGCGGGAAAAGGCATGCCCGCCCGATCCGTCGGCGACGAAATAGAGCGCATCCGTGTCCGCCGGGTGCAGCACCGCGGTGATGGTCGCCAGCCCCGGCGCGCAGATCGGTCCCGGCGGCAGCCCGGGCGCGCGGTAGGTATTGAAGGGGTCGTCGCGGTCCAGCTCCGCGCGGGTCAGCGGGTGATCCAGAACGCCCATCCCCTCGCTCGCCGCATAGATGGTTGTGGGATCGGATTGCAGCCTCATCCCCGCCCGCAGCCGGTTGAGGAACACCGCCGCCACCATCGGCCGCTCGGCCGGCAGCGCCGTCTCGCGCTCGACGATGCTCGCCAGGATCAGCGCCTCGCGCGGATTGGCGAGCGGCAGATTGGACGCCCGCCCCGCCCAGGCCTGCGCCAGCACCCGGTCCAGCGCCGCGGCGGCGCGCGCGACGATCGCTGCGCGCGGCGTGCCGTAGGTGTAGTCGTAGGTCTGCGGCAGCACGCTGCCCTCGGCCACCGGAACATCGGGCCCGCTCAGCGCCTCGGCGCGGGCGAGCAGCGCCATGATCTGCGGCGCGGTCAGGCCCTCGGGGATCGTTATCTTGTGGCGCACCGGCTGCGCCGTGCGCAGCACCGCGAGCACGGTGCGCAGGCTCGCATGCGCAGGGAAGGCGAATTCCCCGGCGTGCAGTTCGCCCGCGCCGCGCGTCAGGTAGACGGCCAGGCGGAAGGGCCATGCGCTGTCGCCCCAATCGGGCGCCCAGCCGGGGGCGATCAGCCCCTCGGCGGTCAGCGCCTGCGCCAGTTCCGGCACCGTGCCATGCGGCACCACGACGTTGCGCGCGGCCGGCAGCGGGCCGGGGCTGTCCATCATGTGGCGCCATGCGAACGGCAGGGATGCGACCGCGGCGGCGGTCAGGACAACCAGCGGGATCAGCGAGCGCAGCGCGCGAACCAGGCGCGCCATGCGGTCAGGCGGCGGCGCTGAACAGGATGCTGGCGTTGGTGCCGCCGAAGCCGAAGCTGTTCGACAGCGCGACCTTGATCCGCCGTTCCTGCGCGGCGTGGGCCACGCGGTCGATGACGCTCTCGCGGCTCGGCTCGTCCAGGTTCAGCGTCGGCGGTGCGATGCCATCGCGCACCGCCATGATCGAGAACACCGCCTCCACCGCCCCGGCGGCGCCCAGCAGATGCCCGGTCGCCGATTTGGTGGACGACATCGCAACGCCGCGCGCGGCGTCGCCGAACAGCCGCTCCACCGCCTCCAGCTCCAGGTCGTCGCCGAGCGGGGTGGAGGTGCCGTGCGCATTCACGTACTGCACGTCCGACGGCGACAGCTTGCCGTTGCGCAGCGCCGCCGCCATGGCGCGGTAGGCGCCCTCGTGCCCTTCGGCGGGTGCGGTGATGTGATGCGCGTCGCCCGACATGCCGTAGCCCGCGACCTCGGCGTAGATCTTCGCGCCGCGCTTCTTCGCGTGCTCGTATTCCTCAAGCACCAGGACCGCCGCGCCCTCGCCCATCACGAAGCCGTCACGATCCTTGTCCCACGGGCGCGAGGCGCGTCCGGGTTCGTCGTTGAAGCCGGTGGACAGCGCGCGCGACGCGCAGAAGCCGGCGATGCCGATCTCGCACACCGTCGCCTCCGCGCCGCCCGCCACCATCACGTCGGCATCGCCCAGCATGATCAGCCGCGCCGCGTCGCCGATCGCGTGCACGCCGGTGGCGCAGGCCGTCACCACCGAATGGTTCGGACCCTTGAAGCCGTACTTGATGGAGACGTGGCCGGAAGCGAGGTTGATCAGCGCCGAAGGGATGAAGAACGGCGACAGGCGCCGCGCCTTGCCCTGGCTGACGAGCTGCGCGCCCTCGTAGATCGTCTGCAGCCCGCCGATGCCCGAGCCGATCATCACCCCGGTCGCCCAGCGATCCTCGTCGGCCTCGGGCAGCCAGCCGGAATCCTCGACCGCCTCGCTCGCCGCGACCAGCGCGAGCGCGATGAAGCGGTCCATCTTCTTCTGGTCCTTGATCGGGATCCATTCGGAGATGTCGAGATTGCCGTCGGCCTTGGCGCCCTGCGGCACCTGCCCGGCGATCTTGCAGGGCACGTCCTTGGTATCGAACGCCTGGATCGCGCCGATCCCCGACTCGCCGTTGATCAGGCGCTTCCAGACATGCTGCAGCCCGATGCCGAGCGGGCAGACAATGCCCATTCCCGTGACCACAACGCGCCGCATGGCCGCCGCTCCTACCGCTGCCGGTCCGGCTCAGGCGGCTTTCTGCTTCTCGATGTAGTCGATCGCATCCTTCACCGTGCTGATCTTCTCGGCCGCGTCCTCGGGAATCTCCACGCCGAAGGCTTCCTCGAAGGCCATCACGAGTTCGACCGTGTCGAGGCTGTCGGCGCCCAGGTCGTCGATGAACGACGCTTCCGGCGTCACCTTGGCTTCCTCGACGCCCAGGTGCTCAACGACGATCTTCTTTACCTTGTCCGCGATCTCGCTCATCGGCTCTGCAACTCCTGACAGTGCTGGTCGCTGTGTGTGTGATGTCCCGCAGGGACCGTGTCATCCCGGGGGGCGGTGTTTCCTGGTCTGTCTGTCGCCTACCCCGAAAGGGCCAGCGTCCGTCCCGTCCGTTTTGCTCTATCCGTTTCGTGGTCCGTGGGCCAGTGGCGTTGCGCCGGATCGTCCCAGCCGCGCGAATCGCGCGTCCATGGTCGCCGCCAGCCAGCTCCGGACGAAGCCTCGGCCCGATAGCATGGTTTTGTGACAGAGGCCAACCGGACCGCCCACGCGCGACAACGCCGTGACCCTCGTCTAGCGCATAGCCATGCCGCCGTTGACGTGCAGCGTCTCGCCGGTGATCCAGCCCGCCTCGTCGGCGCACAGATAAGCGACCGCGGCCGCCACGTCCTCCGGCTGGCCGAGCCGGCCCAGCGGGATCGCCGCCATCATCTTCTCGCGCACCGCGGCGGGCAGCACCTCGGTCATCGCGGTGTCGATGAAGCCGGGCGCGACGGCGTTCACCGTCACGCCGCGCGGCGCGACCTCCTGCGCCAGCGCCTTGGTCAGCCCGATCAGCCCGGCCTTGGCGGCGGCATAGTTCGCCTGGCCCGCATTGCCGGTGGCACCCACGATGCTGGAGATGTTGACGATCCGGCCCGTGCGCCTGCGCAGCATCCCGCGCAGCGCGGCGCGGCACAGCCGGAACGGCGCGGTCAGGTCCACGTCGATCACCGCCTGCCAGTCGGCGTCCTGCATCCGGAGCGCCAGCATGTCGCGGGTCAGCCCGGCATTGTTCACCAGGATCGAAAGCGGCCCGGCGGCGGCTTCGGCGGCGGCGATCAGCGCATCGGCCGCCTCCGGCTGGCCGAGATCGGCGGGACAGACGAAGGCGCGCTCGCCGAGCGCGACGGCCAGCTCCTCCAGCACGCCCGCGCGCGTGCCGGAAAGCACCACCGCGGCGCCCTGCGCGTGCAACGCCCGCGCGATCGCGGCGCCGATACCGCCCGACGCGCCGGTGACGAGTGCCGTCTTGCCATCCAGACGAAACATTGCCGCGCCTTGTGTTCGGCCCGCCATGAAGGCCGGCGGGCGGTTTCGGATCAGAGCTGCTTCAGCACCGCCTCGATCTCGGCGGGCGAGCCGGCCGAAAGCGCGGCCGCGTCAGGCGCGATGCGGCGCACCAGGCCCGACAGCACCTTGCCCGCGCCCAGCTCGACGAAGCGCGTCACGCCCATCGCGGTCATCGCGGCGACGCTCTCGCGCCAGCGCACCGTCGCGGTCACCTGCTCCACCAGCAGCGCGCGGATGCGCTCGGGATCGGTTTCCTTCGCCGCCGAGACATTGGCGATCAGCGCCACGGCCGGCGCGGCGGGCGCGGTCTTCTCCAAAGCCTCGGCCATCACGTCGGCGACCGGCGCCATCAGCGCGCAATGGAACGGGGCGGAGACCGGCAGCAGCATCGCACGCTTCACGCCGCGCGCCTTCGCCACCTCCACCGCCCGGTCCACCGCGGCGCGGTGGCCGGAAATCACCACCTGCCCGCCGCCGTTGTCGTTCGCGGGCTCGACCACCTCGCGCGCGCCGGTTTCGCTTTCGGGCACCGGGGCGGCTTCCTCGCAAATCGCCAGCGCGTCTTCCATCTCCACGCCGATCAGCGCCGCCATCGCGCCGGTGCCGGCGGGCACCGCCTGCTGCATCGACCGCCCGCGCAGGCGCAAGAGCCGCGCCGCATCGGCCACCTGGAAGGACCCCGCGGCGGCCAGCGCCGAATACTCGCCCAGCGAATGCCCCGCCACCAGCGCCGCCTTGTCGGCCAGCCGGAACCCGCCCTCGGCCTCCAGCACCCGCAGCACGGCGAGCGAGACCGCCATCAGCGCGGGCTGCGTGTTCTCGGTCAGCGTCAGCTCGTCGGCCGGGCCCTCGAACATCAGCTTGGACAGCTTCTGCTTCAGGACCTCGTCGACTTCCTCGAACACCTCGCGCGCGGCGGCGAACGCCGCGGCAAGGTCGCGGCCCATGCCGACGCTCTGGCTCCCCTGGCCGGGGAAAATGAAGGCGTGCGCGGTCATCGCTTGAGGGCCCCTCGACATCGTTCGCGCGGCAGCACGGCAGGCCGGTCGGCGCAGCGCAGCACGGATGGCGGCGCGGCGTAGCCCCGGGTTACCATACTGTCAATCTCCCGCCACATTCGTGTTGTTGCAGTGCGGCGATGATGACCGGTCCGCGCGCGCCGCCGGGCCGAGCAGCGACATCAGGAGGCCGCCCCGGACATGTGCCGTTTCCTCGCCTATCACGGCGCGCCGATCTACCTCGAGGACATGGTCGCCTCCCCCAGCCACAGTCTGATCGCGCAGTCGCTGCACGCGACCGAGGGCAAGACGGAGATCAACGGCGACGGATTCGGCCTTGGCTGGTATGGCGAACGCGAGCATCCCGGCCTGTTCCGCGACCTGCGCCCCGCCTGGTCGGACGAGAACCTGCAATCGATCTGCTCGCAGATGCGCTCGCGGCTGTTCTTCGCCCATGTCCGAGCCGCCACCGGCACTGCGACGACGCGCGCCAACTGCCACCCGTTCGCCGCCGGGCGCTTCATGTTCATGCACAACGGCCAGGTCGGCGGGTTCCAGGCGATCCGCAGGCGCGTGGAGGCGCTGATCCCCGACGAGGCCTACCCGCTGCGCGGCGGCACCACCGACTCGGAGGCGATCTTCCTCGCCTGCCTCGGCCACGGGCTGGAACGCGATCCGCCGGGCGCCGTCGCCGCGGTGCTCGCCGCGGTGCGCGCCGAGATGGACCGCGCCGGCATCGCCCAGGCGCTGCGGTTCACCGCCGCGCTGACGGATGGGCGCACGCTCTGGGCCTTCCGCTGGTCGTCGGACGAGCGCCCGCCCTCGCTCTACTACCGCCGGGTGGCGGATGGGCTCGTGGTGGTCTCGGAACCCACGGACGACGCCGCCGCCGACTGGCACGCGCTGCCGCCGGGCAGCCTGCTGACCGATGCGCCGGGCCAGGGCATGACGATCCGCGCCTTCGATCCGCTGGCCGCCGGCGGCGGCGAAGCGGCGCCGCTGCGCGCCGCCGCCGCGCCCGCCTGATCGCCGCACCGGCGCACTCGCACGCTCCGCCGAGTCCCGGCGGGCGAGACGCGCGTTAGCGGGTGGGCAAGCCGGGCGGCCCTAGGGTTCGCCCATGAACATCGAAGACCTGCACCTGATCGTCGCCACTCCCTGCTACGGCGGCGTGGTGACGCAGCGCTACATGCAGTCCACGCTCGCGCTGATGCAGGCGGGGACCGCCTGCGGCTTCACCGTGCAGATCGAGCTGCTGGGCTACGATTCGCTCATCACCCGCAGCCGCAACACGCTGGTCGCCCGCTTCCTCGACACGCCCGGCGCCTCGCACCTGCTGTTCGTCGATGCCGATATCGGGTTCGAGGTCGCCCAGGTCGCGCGGATGCTGCAACTCGGCGAAGACCTCGTCGCCGGCATGTATCCGCTCAAGCTGATCGACTGGGACCCCAGCGCGCTCGCCCGCGCCTATGGCGGGGAGCCGGTGGAAACCGCGCCGATCCGCTATGTCGGCACGCCCTGCGAAGGCGCCGACCGGCGCGAAAGGGACGGCTTCGTCACCGGCCTCTATGCGGGCACGGGCTTCATGCTGCTGCGCCGGGCGGCGCTGGAAACCATGGTCCGCGCGTACGCCCACACCCGCTACACCGCGATCCACACCGGCCAGACGCGGCCCACCAACAACCAGTTCGCGCTGTTCGACTGCATGATCGAACCCGAAACCGGCCACTACCTCAGCGAGGACTACACGTTCTGCCGCCGCTGGCGGGAAGCGGGCGGAACCATCTGGCTCGACACTCAAGGGGCCCTGCACCATGTCGGCCCGCACGAATTCCACGGCCGCCCTGACCTTCGCTGGCCCCTTCCCGCCCCTGCCGCCTGAGCGGCGTGACAGGAAGCTGGCAAATGTAGCACGATTGCGCTATGCCGGCACCTGCTGCTACGGTTCTCCAGTGAGCACCACCGGCACCACCACGATTCGGCTCGAGGACGCGCTGAAGGCGCGGATCGCCGCGGCCGCGGCGCGTGCCGGCAAATCGGCCCATGCCTTCATGCTGGATGCCATCGCCCAGACCGTCGCGGAGTCGGAGGCGGACGCGGCGCTGCACACCGTCGCCGAAGCGCGCTGGACGGCGATCGCAGCGGGCGGTCCCGCGGTCGCCTGGGAAGACACCAGGACATGGCTCGAAGCCCGCACGGCCGGGGCGACCCCGCCGCGCCCCCCGGCGATCGGGCCGGCGCGCAAGACGCCTCCGGGCTGACCGCTCGCCGTGGCGCGGATCGCGCTCGCGCCGGAGGTCCTGGACGATTTCGACCGAATTCTCGCCCACCTCGCCGCCTACGCGGTCCCCGATGCTCCCGCGCGGATCATGGCGATCGTGCAGGCGCTGGACATCCTGCAAACCAGTCCCCTGATCGGCCGTCCCGCTCAGGGCGGCATGTGGGAACTCATCATCGGTCGGGGCGCACGCGGCTATGTCGCGCTGTACCGTTTCGTCCCCGGCCTCGACACGGTGTTCGTGCTCGCCATCCGCAGCCGGCGCAAGGCAGGCTTCAAACGCCAGCCCGGCCAGCTTCCGGACCTGGAAGCCGGCGAAGCCTGACCGGGGACTTCCACCCCGCCCCTACTCCTGATCAGGCGCGGCCGCGCTGTTCAGCTGGATGTAGCGCTCCACCCCGATCAGCTTGATCAGGTCGAACTGCCGCTCCAGGAAATCGACATGCTCCTCCTCGCTGTCGAGAATGCGGCGCAGCAGGTCGCGGGAGACGAAGTCGCGCACGCTCTCGCAGTAGGCGATGCCCTCGCGCAGGTCGGCCATCGCCTTCTCCTCCAGCTTCAGGTCGGCGCGCAGCACCTCCTCCACCGTCTGCCCAACCATGATCTGATTGAGCCGCTGCACGTTGGGCAGGCCGTCGAGGAACAGGATGCGCTCGATCAGCCAGTCGGCATGTCGCATCTCATCGATCGACTCGTCGTATTCGTGCTTGCCGAGCTTCGTCACGCCCCAGTGCCGCAGGGTGCGGGCGTGCAGGAAATACTGATTGATCGCGGTCAGCTCGTTGGTGAGCTGGATGTTCAGGTGCTCGACGACCTTGGGATCGCGCAGCATTCAATCTCTCCTTATGCGCCTAGGGTCGAAACCCAATCAGATATAGGAATCGGAGGCATCGTCTGATTCAAGCCGTGAAAGCGGCTAGGAGATGACGATGAGTGCGGAATACTGGGTCTCGG
>JAFEFJ010000092.1 GCA_018240635.1 Pseudomonadota bacterium
GGGATTCTGGTTTTCTCGTAAGGGTATCAATAGAAATCCTCGCGCCGGCCTCGCTTATTCCTCGGCGTCTGGCATCGAACAAAAGACTTCATCACGCAAAGACCGAACCTCTCACAATCGAGGATGCTGCGTTCGGCGCTTGCCATCGCGTTGCTGGCAGGATCGCTGGCCGTCCTCGGCGCCTGCAACACGACCGCAGGCGTCGGCAAGGACGTCAGCGCGACAGGCAACGCGCTGACGAATTCCGCCGAAAAGGCCGAGCCGGGCCCGTAAGCCTGGCAGGAGTGAGGGCGCGCGGCCGCCACGTCCGTGACTCCTTCGCCGCCTGCCTGCCGTTCGCTTGGACGGCTGCGGTTCCCGCTGTGGCAGAGCGGCCTGAGCCGGCGTAATATTTCATAGGAAACCGCCGTGTCGGCAGGGGCGCCTGCCGGGCCTTCTCGTCGTGGTGTCCTTGGCCGGGAGCCGCCGTGGTGCCGCCTGCCGGGCGCGAGCATGTCGGTCTCATTCTTTTGCTGGCGGGTGCGATCCTTGCCCCGCCGGCCGCAAGCCGCGGCTCCGCCGCGCCGCGGAGCGCGACCGACACCGCCTCCGTGGTTTGCGTCTGGCTTCCGAGCGAAGGCGATTGGGTGGTCGAAATCGAGCCCTGCGCCGCCGCGCTCTGCGGCCGGCTGGTCGGGCTAAGACGAAGCCATCGGCCGAACGCGCTGCGCATGGATGCGCACAATCCCGACCCGGCGATGCGCGGCCGGCCCTTGTGCGGCCTGACGGTGCTGGGTGGCTTCAAGCCAGCCACGGACGGCGGCGGGAAATGGGACGGCGGCTGGATCTACGATCCGGAAAGCGGGAAGACCTACGCATCGGTCATGTCGCTCGCCGGGCCGAATACGCTCGTGGTCCGGGACTATGTCCTGATTCCGCTGTTCGGCCGCAGCGAAACCTTCACCCGTGAAACCGGCCCCATCAACCGATGCGCGGACACGCCCGGCGGATGGGGATTCGGTCCCGCGACCCCGTGACCCGGGCCGACGGACCAGCCTCCGCCCGCCGCGCGGGTTCGGGACGCGCTATTAGCGGTTATCCGGCCTCAATCCCGAACAACGCTCGCAGGTCCCGCCGTCCGCCCTGCGTCACCTGCAAGGCGCGGCTGCCGTCGATCCGCCGGACCCAGCCCTGGGCGAAGCAATGCGCGCACAGCGCGGCGCCCACCGCGCCGGCGACGTGTGGGCGCCGCTCGCTCCAGTCGAGGCAGGGGCGGCAGAACACCCTTCCGTTGCGGCCCGCCCGGCCGTGCTCCAGCGCGATGCCCAGGCCGCGCAGGAAGTCCAGCCCCTCGGGCGTCAGGCTGCCGCCGTCGGCCGACATCTCCAGATGGCCGCGCGCCGTCAGCGCGTCCGCGAGGTCCACGGCGAGCCTGCCGGCCAGGTGGTCGTAGCAGGTGCGCGCCGCCCGCAGCGCCCGGTCCCGCGGACCGGTCACCACTGGGCGCGGCGACGCCACGGCGCGCCCCTCGGCGGCGACCGCCATGATGCCCTCCAGCATCCGCGCGACCGCAGGCGAGGCGAGGCGGTGGTAGCGGTGGCGTCCCTGCCGCTCCATCGCCAGCAGCCCGGCCTCGGTCAGCCGCGCCAGATGACCGCTTGCCGTCTGCGGCGCGACCGAGGCGGCGCGCGCGAGTTCCGAGGCGGTGAGCGCCCGCCCGTCCATCAGCGCGGCGAGCATGTTCGCCCGTGCTGGATCGCCCACCAGGGACGCGGTTTCGGCGAGCGCCGCCATGCTGACCATCGGTGCCTCCTCCCGTTGCCGCCGGGCTTCGTAGCGCGGCCTTGCGCGCCCACGCTTCGGGGCGCGCCGTAGCGTCGTCCGCCTTGCCGCCGTTCGTTGCGGCGGCTAAGCACCGCGCCATGCCGGACACCGCCCAGGCCGCCGAAAATCCGCTGTCCTTCCAGGACCTGATCCTGACCCTGCACCGCTACTGGGCGGCGCAGGGCTGCGTGATCCTGCAGCCCTACGACATGGAGATGGGCGCCGGCACCTTCCATCCGGCCACCACGCTGCGCGCGCTGGGCCCGAAGCCCTGGCGCGCCGCCTACGTGCAGCCCTCCCGCCGCCCGTCGGACGGGCGGTACGGGGAGAACCCGAACCGGCTGCAGCACTACTACCAGTACCAGGTCATCATGAAGCCCTCGCCGGCCGATGCGCAGGACCTGCTGCTGGGCAGCTACGCGGCGATGGGGCTCGATCCGCTGCGCCACGATTTCCGCTTCGTGGAGGACGACTGGGAAAGCCCCACGCTGGGCGCCTGGGGCCTGGGGTGGGAGGTCTGGTGCGACGGGATGGAGGTCGGCCAGTTCACCTATTTCCAGCAGGTCGGCGGCATCCCTGTGGTGCTGCCGAGCTTCGAGATGACCTACGGGCTGGAACGGCTCGCGATGTATGTGCAGGACGTGGAGAACGTCTACGACCTGGATTTCAACGGCGCGGGAACGTCCTACGGCGACGTGTTCCTGCGCGCCGAGCGGGAATACAGCGCGCACAACTTCGAGCACGCCGACACGGCGATGCTGACCCGCCACTTCGAGGACGCCGAGCGGGAATGCGCTGGCCTGCTCGGCCACGGCCTCGCGCTGCCGGCCTACGACCAGTGCATCAAGGCGAGCCACCTGTTCAACCTGCTGGACGCGCGCGGCGTGATCAGCGTGGCCGAGCGCGCCGCCTACATCGCCCGCGTGCGGACGCTGGCGAAGGGCTGCGCCGAGGCCTGGGTGGCGGGCGAGGCGGGATAGCCCGGTAAGGTGACAGAAACCGCCGTCCCCCGTATGTGTCCCGCGCAATAACGCCACCGCACGGAATTTCCACGGAGCCGTCATGGACACGCCGCTCGTCATCGACAGCGAAGACGCCGCCCGCCTCGCCGCCGCGCTCTCCCGCCTGACCGGCGAGAGCCTGACCGCCAGCGTCGTCGGCGCCCTGAACGAGCGCCTCGCCCGCGCGGAGCAGGCCCGCGACGCGCAGGACGCGCGCAGCTTGGCGCGCGCCATCCGGATCAACGCCGACCGCGAGGGGCGGCACCTGGACCGCGTGCCGTCCTATGGCTGGTGCAGCATGCCCGGCGGCGTGTCGGGGGGCGCAGTCCGCTGATGCCGGTCCCGACGCGCCGGGACTGAGACATGCCGGAACTGTTCGTCGAACTGTTCAGCGAGGAAATCCCCGCGCGGATGCAGGCGCGGGCGGCCGAGGACCTGCGCCGCCTGCTGACCGAGGCGCTGGCCGCGCTGTCGCCCGAGGATGTCCGCACCTTCCACGGCCCGCGCCGCATCGCGCTGGTGGCGCAGGTGGCGGGCGCGGTCGCCGCCGCCGCCACGGTGGAGCGCGGGCCGCGCCTGTCGGCGCCCGAGCAGGCGCTGGCCGGGTTCCTGCGCAAGCACGGCGCGACGCGCGACGACCTGCGCCCGGACGGCGATTACTGGATGCTGGAGCGCATCAGCGAAGCGCAGCCCGCCGCATCGGTGATCGCCGCCGCGATGCCGCCGCTCTTGCGCCAGTTCCCCTGGCCCAAGTCGATGCGCTGGGGCGGCACGAGCGACTTCACCTGGGTCCGTCCGCTGCGCCGTATCGTGTGCCTGCTGGATGGCACGGTGGTGCCGTTCGCCCTGCGCGACGGGGACGACGACGGCCACGGCCTCGCGTCGGGCAACCTGACGGAAGGCCACCGCTTTCACGCGCCCGGCGCCTTCGCAGTCGAGTCCTGCGCCGACTGGCAGGCGAAGCTGCGGACCCGCTACGTGGTGGTCGATGCCGGGCACCGCTCCGAGGCGATCGAGAACGATCTCGGCCCGCTTTCCGACCGCCACGGCGTCGTCTGGGTGCCCGATGCCGGGCTGCTGGACGAAGTGACCGGCCTCGTGGAATGGCCGGTCGTTCGGATGGGACGGATCGACGCCGCCTACATGGACCTGCCGCCCGAGGTGATGCAGGTCTCGATGCGGGTGAACCAGCGCTATTTCGCCTTCCGCGAACCGCAGGGGGGTGCCGCGCCCTGGTTCGCCTTCGTCGCCAATATCGAGCCCGAGGACGGCGGCGCTACGATGATCGCGGGCAACGAGCGTGTGCTGCGCGCCCGCTTCGCCGATGCGCGATATTTCTGGGACCTGGACCGCTCGGCCCGGCTGGAAAGCCGCGTCCCGGCGCTGGACAGCGTGACGTTCCACGCCAGGATCGGCACGCAGGGCGCGCGGGTTGTCCGCCTGCGCCGGCTTGCCGCGCGGATCGCGCCGATGGTGGGCGCCGATCCGGCGCTGGCCGAGCGCGCCGCGCTGCTCTGCAAGGCGGACCTCACGACCGGCATGGTGGGCGAGTTCCCCGAATTGCAGGGCGTGATGGGCCGCTACTACGCGCTTCACGATGGCGAGGCGCCGGAAGTGGCCGACGCCGTGCGCGACCACTACGCGCCCAAGGGGCCGAACGAGGCGCCGCCCGCGGCCCCCGTCTCCATCGCCGCCGCGCTGGCGGACAAGCTGGATCTTCTCGCCGGCTTCTTCGCCATCGGCGAGCGGCCGACCGGCTCGGGCGATCCCTACGCGCTGCGCCGCGCCGCGCTCGGCGTGATCCGCATCGTCCGGGAGAACGGACTGCGCCTCTCGCTCGACGCGCTGATCGAGGCCGCCGCCGAGGGCCAGCCCGCGCCGGTTCCCGCCGCCGACCTGCGCGACTTCATCGTCGAACGGCTGCGCGTGCAGATGCGCGCCGAGGGCGCCCGGCACGACGTGCTGGCCGCGATCTTCAAGGCCGCGCCCGATGGCGACATCGTGCGGCTGCTGGCGCGCACCGACGCCGTGACCGCCTTCCTCGGCACCCAGGACGGGCGCGACCTGCTGGCCGGGCACCGCCGCGCGGCCAACATCCTGCGCATCGAAGGCCGCAAGGACGGGCCGTTCGAGGGCGCGGTGGAGGCCGGTCTGCTGACAGAACCCGCCGAGCGGGTGCTGGCCGAGGTGCTGGCCGAGATCGGTCCAGCCGCGCTCGACCTGCTCGCCCGGGAGGATTTCGCCGGCGCGATGGCGGTGCTGGCCCGGCTGCGCGCGCCGCTCGATGCTTTTTTCGACCAAGTGACCGTTAACATCGGCGACAATGCTGCGTTGCGGCGCAACCGGCTGTTTCTCCTGAACGGCGTCCGTAGCACGATGGACCGCATCGCCGACTTTTCGCAGATCGAAGGCTGACGGAGTTACGCATGACCAAGTGGGTGTACAGCTTCGGTGCCGGCGCCAATGAAGGCAGCGCCGAAATGCGCAACCTGCTCGGGGGGAAGGGCGCGAACCTCGCGGAAATGGCGGCGATCGGGCTGCCGGTGCCGCCCGGCTTCACCATCACGACCGAGGTCTGCACCGCCTTCTACGAGAACGGGCGGCAATACCCCGCCGAACTCGCGGGCCAGGTGCGCGAGGCGCTTGGCATGGTCGAGAAGGCCGTTGGCCTCAAATTCGGCGACAAGCACAAGCCGCTGCTGGTCTCCGTGCGCTCGGGCGCGCGGGTCTCGATGCCTGGGATGATGGACACAGTGCTGAACCTCGGCCTCAACGACGCGACGGTCGAGGGGCTGGCCGACGCGTCCAACGATGCCCGCTTCGCCTGGGACAGCTACCGCCGCTTCATCCAGATGTACGGCTCGGTGGTGCTGGACGTCGATCACCACCGGTTCGAGGAGATCATCGAGCACGCCAAGATCGATGCCGGCATCGTGGAGGACACCGCGATGACCGCGCAGGACTGGCACCGCGTGGTCGCCGGCTACAAGGACATGGTCCATCAGGAGACCGGCAAGCCCTTCCCGCAGGACCCCGAGGAACAGCTCTGGGGCGCAATCGGCGCGGTGTTCGGAAGCTGGATGAACCACCGCGCCATCACCTACCGCAAGCTGCACGACATTCCGGAAGCCTGGGGCACGGCGGTGAACGTGCAGGCGATGGTGTTCGGCAACATGGGCAACGACTGCGCCACCGGCGTGTGCTTCACCCGCGACCCGTCCACCGGCGAGAACGTCTTCTACGGCGAGTACCTGGTGAACGCGCAGGGCGAGGACGTTGTGGCCGGCATCCGCACGCCGCAGCCGATGTCCAAGGCGCGCGCCAAGCCGGGCGAAGTCTCCATGGAGGAGGCGATGCCCGCCGCCTATGCCGAGCTGCTCGCGGTGCGCGAGCGGCTTGAGCAGCACTACAAGGACATGCAGGACATCGAGTTCACGGTGCAGCAGAACAAGCTGTACATGCTGCAGACGCGCAACGGAAAGCGCACCGCAGCGGCCAGCCTGCGCGTCGCGGTGGAGATGGCGCAGCAGGGCCTGATCGACCGGCACGAGGCGGTGCGGCGCGTCAACCCCGCCTCGCTCGACCAGCTGCTGCACCCGATGCTCGATCCGAAGGCGCCGCGCACGCTGCTGGCGAAGGGCCTGCCCGCGAGTCCGGGGGCCGCGAGCGGCATCGTGGTGTTCAACTCCGACGAGGCGGAGGCGCGCGCGGCGAAGGGCGAGGCGGTCATCCTGGTGCGCGTCGAGACCAGCCCCGAGGACATCCACGGGATGCACGCGGCCAAGGGCATCGTCACCACGCGCGGCGGCATGACCAGCCACGCGGCGGTGGTGGCGCGCGGCATGGGCCGGCCCTGCGTCGCGGGCGCGGGCGGCATCGCGGTCGATTACAACGCACAGACGCTGAGCGCGGGCGGGCGTACCGTGCAGGCGGGCGAGACCGTCACGCTGGACGGTGCGACGGGCGAGGTGTTCGTGGGGTCGGTCGCGATGATCGAGCCGCTGCTGTCGGGCGATTTCGCGACGCTGATGGAATGGGCCGACGGCGTGCGCCGCCTGAGGGTGCGCACCAACGCCGAGACGCCGCTGGACGCCGAGACCGCGCGCAAGTTCGGCGCCGAGGGCATCGGGCTCTGCCGCACCGAGCACATGTTCTTCAACCCGGAGCGCATCGGCGCCGTACGGCAGATGATCATGGCGAGCGACGAGGAAGGCCGCCGCGCTGCGCTCGCGCGCCTGCTGCCCTTCCAGCGGCAGGACTTCCACGACCTGTTCACCATCATGGCGGGCCTGCCCGTCACGGTGCGGCTGCTCGATCCGCCGCTGCACGAGTTCCTGCCGCACGCGGACGCCGAGCTTGAGGAGGTCGCGCAGGCGCTCGGCACCGACCTGGAGTCGATGCGCCGCCGCGCCTCGGAACTCGCGGAAGCCAACCCGATGCTGGGCCACCGCGGCTGCCGGCTCGGCATCTCGTATCCGGAAATCTACGAGATGCAGGCGCGCGCGATCTTCGAGGGCGCGCTGATGGTTGCGAAGGAAACCGGCAAGGCGCCGGTGCCGGAGATCATGATCCCGCTGGTCGGCATGAAGCGCGAGCTGGAGATCACCCGCGCGCAGGTGGACAAGGTGGCGAAGGAGGTCTTCGCCGAGGCGGGGCGGGAGATCGAATACAGCGTCGGCACGATGATCGAACTGCCGCGCGCGGTGATCACCGCCGACAAGATCGCCGAATGCGCCGACTTCTTCAGCTTCGGCACCAACGACCTGACGCAGACCGTGTTCGGTCTGTCGCGCGACGACGCGGGCAAGTTCCTGCCGCGCTACGTCGAGGCCGGCATCCTGCCGAAGGACCCGTTCGTCTCGCTGGATGTGGAGGGCGTGGGCGCGATGGTGCGGCTCGGCGCGGAGAAGGGGCGCAAGACGAAGAACGACCTCAAGCTCGGCATCTGCGGCGAGCATGGCGGCGATCCGGCGTCGATCCTGTTCTGCGAAAGCGTGGGCCTCGATTACGTCTCGTGCAGCCCGTACCGCGTGCCGGTGGCCAAGCTCGCCGCCGCGCAGGCGGCACTCGGCGTCGGCTCGGACCGGACGGCATGAGGGGAGGCGGGACGATGCTCCGCCGCGCCGCCTTCGCGGCCGTGACCGCCCTGGCGCTGGGGTGCGCGCTGGCGCAGCCCGCCGCAGCGCAGATCAATCCGTTCCGAAGCTCCTTCGCCAACGGCCTGGGCGACGACGACTTCCAGCGCCTGTCGGACGCCAGCAACGCGCTGCTGAACCGGGAGCATCTGGAAGTCGGCGCGACCGAGGCGTGGCGCAATCCAGCGACGGGCGCGGGCGGCACGATCACCGTGACGCGCAACTTTACCGCACGCGGATACGCCTGCCACGCGCTGTTGTACTCGTCCGTTCCGGACGAAAAGCGCGCGTCGCGCCAGACCCGGCTGAATTGGTGCAAGACCCCGGAAGGCTGGAAAATCCTGTAGGCAGTCCGCCCGGCGGCAAGGCGCGTCGCCCCGCGGAAGCGGCTGGAACCCGTCCCTGACGGTCCACTTGATACCGCTTGTCGCTGGTTTGGTTTGGGGCTTACGTGCGGCCACGTTCAACCATCGAGGGCCCCATCCATGGCGCAGTTTCCACCGTTCCGGGCCGACATGGTCGGCAGCCTGCTGCGGACCCAGCGGCTGAAGGAGGCGCGCGCCCAGCGCGCCGCCGGCGCCATCACGGCCGAGCAGTTGCGCGCCGTGGAGGACGAGGAAATCACCGCCCTGATCCGCAAGGAGGAGGCGATCGGGCTGGAGGCCGTGACCGACGGCGAGTTCCGCCGCGCCTGGTGGCACTACGACTTCTTCGAGCATCTGGTCGGCATCGAGATGAGGGCGGTCGAGCAGGGCATCCAGTTCGCCGGCGTGCAGACCAAGGCGGTGGCCCCGCACGTCACGGGCAGGATCGATTTCGGCGCGCACCCCTTCGTCGAGCATTTCCGCTTCGTGAAGGAGAACACGGCCCGCGTGCCCAAGTTCACCATCCCGAGCCCGTCGATGCTGCATTACCGCGGCGGGCGGAAGCTGATCAGCACGTCGGTCTATCCCGACATGGCGGAGTTCTACCACGACCTGGCGGAAGCCTACCGCAAGGGCATCATGGCGCTGTACGACGCGGGCTGCCGCTACCTGCAGCTCGACGACGTGAGCTTCGCCTATTTCTGCGATCCCGAGCAGCGGCGGATGCTGGCCGAGCGCGGCGACGACCCGGCGAAGCAGCCGCAGATCTACGCCGACATGATCAACCACGCGATCAAGGACCGGCCAAAGGATCTGACGATCACCATGCATCTGTGCCGGGGCAATTTCCGCTCCACCTTCGTCGCCTCCGGCGGCTACGAGCCGGTGGCGGAGCTGCTGTTCAACGGCATCGATTCCGACGGCTACTTCATGGAGTGGGACACCGACCGCGCCGGCGGGTTCGAGCCGCTGCGCTTCCTGCCGAAGGACAAGATGGTCGTGCTGGGGCTGGTCACGTCCAAGACCGGGACGCTCGAGGACAAGAAGGACGTCGAGCGCCGCATCGACGAGGCGGCGAAGTTCGCGCCGCTGGATCAGCTCTGCCTGTCGCCGCAATGCGGGTTCGCCTCGACCGAGGAGGGCAACGTGCTCGCCGAGGACGAGCAGTGGGCGAAGCTGCGGCTGATCGAGGAGATCGCGCACGAGGTGTGGCGGTAGGCTGCCGCCCGCCGGGACCGAGATCCCGCCGGGACCGAGACCGTCCTGGAACGGAAAACGCCTGCCGGCGGGGCCGGCAGGCGTCTTTCGTTCAGGCCGTTCCGTTGGGAACGGTTACTGCTGGGTGCCGCCCGAGGCGCGCCAGATGGGGATCTTGACCCCTTCGCACTTCACGCCTTCGCCGTTGATGTTGGCGACCAGCCAGCCATCGGTCTGCGCGGTGCCAGTGACCTTCGCGGTGGCGCCGACCTTCGGACCGGAGACTTCCTTCGCCATCATGCTGAAGGTG
Source organism: Pseudomonadota bacterium (assembly GCA_018240635.1). Taxonomy (GTDB): domain Bacteria; phylum Pseudomonadota; class Alphaproteobacteria; order Acetobacterales; family Acetobacteraceae; genus JAFEFJ01. Next base: position 9,812 of record JAFEFJ010000092.1, read on the forward strand.
CGATCCGCGCCGATCTTGCCTTCGACGTGCGCCATCGACTTCATGTTGTTCCAGGCGACCATGCCGGAGATCGTGTTGCCCTCACCGGCGACGAGGTGCCAGTCGAGCGCCGGGCAACCGCCGGCAGCGGCGCTGTGCAGCGCGTAGACCGTGCCGGGCGCGATGGCCTGGCCGCCCTGGGCGTTCGCCACCGAGATTCCGCCGATCGCCAGCAGCGCCGCGGCGGCCACCCCAGTCAGAAGCTTCTTTGCATCCATTTGGTCGGTCCTTTTGTTGGTCGCGTTCCCGTCCAGGCGCCATGTCCCGCGGGCGGGCCGGCCCCGGTTGCTCTCGCCATGCAGCGGTACGCACTGACCGCTTAGAACACATTCACGCCATTGCGACAACGCCGTTCCCACGGGTTCTTGACACTGATGCCACAGTGTAGCGAATACACCACAGGGGGCCCCGGCGCACCGCTCCGCACGCAGGTTTGACCACTCCGGCGGGTGAATTCATTCTTGTTCGTCAATCTTCGGCCGCTGCGGCGCGGATCGCCGCCGCAAGGCCGGGCGAATCCGCCGACGAGGGGACCATCCGATGGCGCTGAGCCGGACCACGCGCGTCAACCTGCTGATCGGCACGGCGCATTTCCTGTCGCACTTCTACGTGCTGTGCCTGCCGCCGATGTTCCTGGCCTGGGCGGCGGCGTTCGACGTCTCGTTTGCCCATGTCGGCCTGGCGGTCGCGCTGATGTCGGGCACCACGGCGCTGCTGCAGACGCCGGTCGGCTTCCTGGTGGACCGGCACGGCGCGCGCCGCTTCCTGGTGGGCGGCACGCTGCTGATGTCGCTGTCGGTGGCGGCGATGGGGTTCGCAACCGCCTTCTGGCAGATCCTGGCCCTCGCCGCGCTGTCGGGCGTCGGCAACTCGGTGATCCATCCGGCCGACTACGCGATCCTGGCGGGCTCGGTGGACAAGGACCGCATGGGCCGATCCTTCGCCTTCCACACCTTCAACGGCAACCTGGGATTCGCGCTGGCGCCGCCCGCGATCGCGTTCCTGATGGCGACGATCGGCTGGCGGTCGGCGCTGATCCTGGTCGGGCTACTGGGCGTGCCCGCCGTGGCCGCCATCCTGCTGCAAAGCCGCATCCTGACCGACCAGAGCAAGCCGCACGCCGCGCAGGCCGCCGCCGGGCCGACCGGGCGGCAGTTGCTGCTGACGCGGCCGATGCTGCTGTTCTTCGCCTTCTTCATGCTGAGCGCGATGGCGGGCGCGGGCGTGCAGTCCTGGCTGATCACCGTGCTGCACACGGTGCGCGGCATGGACCTGGCCGCCGCCGCGACGGTGCTGACCGCCTACATGGCGGGATCGACCGCGGGCGTGCTGGTGGGCGGCTGGTTCGCCGATACCTACAAGAAGCACATCCTGGCCTTCGCGGTGCTGCTGACCGTGACCTCGGCCGCGCTGATGCTGGCGGTCGGCGTCGTCTCGATGGGCAGCGTGGTTGCGGCGCTGACGATGTTCGCCGCCGGCGCGACGCTGGGCGCGAGCCGCACGCCGCGCGACGTGATGGTGAAGGACGCAGCGCCGCCGGGGCAGATCGGCAAGGTGTTCGGCTTCATCTCGGCGGGCCTGCCGCTCGGGCAGGCGATCACGCCGGTGCCGTTCGGCTTCCTGATCGACCGCGGCCATCCGGAACTGGTGCTGGTGCTGGTCGCGGCGATCCTGCTGGCGAGCCTGCTCTGCGCTGGCACCGCGCGTTCCGCCGCGCAGTCCGAGGCGGGGGCGGCACCGGTGCCCGCGGCCGAGTAACCGGTCAGCCGACGCGCAGCAGCGCGGGGCCTTCCTCGTTCAGCCAGGCGATTGCCTGCGCGCGGTGGACCGTCAGCTTGTCCACCAGCGCCCAGAAGCGCGGGCCGTGGTTCATGTGGCGCAGATGCGCGACTTCGTGCGCCGCGACGTAGTCGAGCGCGAAATCGGGCGCCATCACCAGCCGCCAGCTGAACGCCAGCGCGCCGTCGGCGGCGCAGCTTCCCCAGCGGGTGCGGGTGTCCTTGATGGTGAGGCGGGTGTGCGTGAGCCCGGCGCGGCGCGCCTTGTCGACGACAAGGACGGATAAGCGCCGCCGCGCCTCGGCGCGCAGGAAGTCGCCCACGCGGCGGGCGAGGAATTCGGGATGTCCGCTGACATGCAGCACGCCGTCGGCGAGCCAGGCACCGCCGCGCGCGCCGGGGCAATGGCGGATCAGGTGGGGGATGCCGCCGATACGCACCTGCGCGCCGTCGGCTAGGGTCACGGCCTGCGGCAGGGCGGCGAGGCGGTCGGCGACCCAGTCGGCATGGGTGGTGAGCAGCGCGAGCCCCGCCCGCCGCCCGGCACGCATCGGCAAGGTGACCACCACTGCGCCGACGCGCGGATCGATGCGCAGGCTGACGCGCCGGGCCCGCTGGCTGCGCCGCCACTCCACGCGCGCCGGTCCGGTCGGCAGCGCGATGGTCTCCGATTCGGGCGTCTCCATTGTCCCAGATGGGCCGGAGCCGGCCCGATTCGTCAACTGCGCTGTCCTTGCGCCGCCCGGCACGGAGCGATATCGGCATGTTATAACGTAACGGAGATCGGATTATGCGACGCCGCGACCTGATGACCGGGCTGCTCACGCTGGCGGCCGCGCGCGCGACGGCGGCGCGGGCGGACACGCCGCCGCTGCCCGTGGTCGCGAGCTTCTCGATCCTGGCCGACATGGTGCGCGAGGTCGGCGGGCCGGGCGTGGCGGTGACATCTCTGGTGCCGCCCGACGGCGACCCGCACGAGTACGAGCCGAAGCCGAGCGACCTGCGCACGCTGGCCGCCGCGGGACTTCTGGTGGTGAACGGGTTGGGGCTGGAAGGCCGGATGACCCGGCTGGCGGATTCCTCGGGCTTCCGCGGGCCGGTCTGCGTCGCGAGCCAGGGGGTGAAGCCGCGCACCATGACCGAAGACGGCGGCGCGACGGTCACAGATCCCCATGCCTGGCAGGACCCGCGCAACGGCGCGCTCTATGCCCGCAACATCGCCGCCGCGCTGGCGAAGGCCGATCCCGCCCGCTCGGACGCCTACCGTGCCGCGGGCGAACGCTACGCCGCCGCGATCCTGGAGACCGACGCCTGGGTGGCGCAGCAATTCGCGCCGATCCCGCAGGCGCGGCGCGTGATCGTCACCACGCACGATGCGTTCGGCTATTTCGGCGCGCGCTACGGCATCCGCGTGCTGGCCGCCGAGGGCATCTCGACCGACGCCGAGCCGTCCGCCAAGGGGATCGCCCGCCTTGTCGCGCAGGTGAAGCGCGAGCATGTCCGGGCGGTGTTCCTGGAGAACATGACCGATCCGCGCATCGCCCGGGCGTTGGCAAAGGAAGCGGGCGCTGCGGTGGGGGAGCCGGTCTATTCGGACGCGCTGTCCCCGCCGGACGGCCCGGCGCCCACGTACCTGTCGATCTTCCGCCACAACGTCCCGCTCTTCGTCGCGGCGATGCGGGGGTGAGGCGGCGAACGGTCTGTCTTGAGTTTGCTGCTCATTAAAGCATATAAGAGGCTCAATGGAGCAGACAATGTCCCGAGCTCACGCCGTCTGCCGATCTGGATCCCCGAGCCGGTTGCCCGCCACCGAACCCGTGCACGCAACACGAAAAAAGACCAAGCAAACGGCAACGGCAAAAGTGGCCGCCGCCGTTCGCCGAAAGTCGAAGGGCGCTATGCTTGCCAAAAGCAATCGGCCGCTCGCGGGGTTTAAACCGACCACAGAGGGATTTGTCAGTCTCTACCGGGCGCCTGCTTTAGCGCAGGTCGAATGGGTCAAGTCCGGCCTCGGTGCCAGGGATGCA
>JAFEFJ010000093.1 GCA_018240635.1 Pseudomonadota bacterium
ACCTTCTTGTAGCCGTAGATGTCGCCGAGCGAGGCGAGCGGCAGCAGCGCGACCGTCACCGCGAGCTGATAGCCGTTCACCACCCAGATCGAATTCGCGGGATCGACCAGCAGCGTGCGGGCGATGGTCGGCAGCGCGATGTTGGCGATCGCCGTATCCAGCACCGCCATCGCCACCGCGATGCCGAGCGTGATCAGCGCGCGGCGCCGCGCCGGCGCCGGCAGCCCGTCCGTCCCGTTCATGGTCGCGTGTCGTCCCGTGCGAGGGCGGCAGCTTGACCGCATCGGGGACGGCCAACAAGCTGCGCCCCATGCAACCCTATCCCGGCTACCTGACGCGGCACGAAACCGTCGTGCGGCCCGAATGGATCGACTACAACGGGCACATGAACCTCGCCTACTACGTCGTCGTGTTCGACGAGGCGACGGACGTGATGTTCGACCATATCGGCATCGGCATGTCGTCCTCGCACCGCGCGGGGATGACCACCTTCGCCGCCGAAAGCCACACCCGCTACCTCGCGGAAGTGAAGCTCGGCGATCCGCTCGCGATCTTCACCCACCTGCTCGGGGTGGACGGCAAGCGGGTGCACTATTTCCACGAGATGTTCCACGCCCGCGACGGCTACCGCGCGGCGGTGCAGGAGCTGATGTCGCTGCACATCGACCTCGCCACCCGCCGCGTCGCCAACCTGCCGGAGGAGAAGCTCGCGCCACTCCGCGCCTACGCGGCCCAGCGCGGCGACGCCCCGCCGCCGCCCGACGTGGGCCGGCGCATCGCCATGCCCGGCTGAACGCGCGCACACAGGAGACAAGCCGATGAAGGCAGCCGTCGTCACCGAGACAGGGGTGGCCGTCCGCGACGTGCCGGAGCCTTCGCCCAAGCCGAACGAGGTGCTGGTCCGCGTGCGCGCCGCCGCGCTGAACCGCGCCGATCTCGCGGTGGCCTCCGGCCAGCGCCACGGCGCCATCGGCGGCCCCGGCACCATCGTCGGCATGGAGTTCGCGGGCGAGGTCGTCGCCAAGGGCGCGGACGTGCCGGGCGACATCGCGGTGGGCCAGCGCGTGATGGCCTCGGGCGCCGGCGGCTACGCCGAATACGCGGTCGCCGACTGGGGGCGCGTCGCCCCCGTGCCGGGCGGCAACACCAGCGACACGGTGGCCGCGACCCTGCCGGTCGCGCTGCAGACGATGCACGACGCCCTGGTGACCAACGGCCGCCTCGTTGCGGGCGAAACCGTGCTGATCCAGGGCGCCAGCTCCGGCGTCGGGCTGATGGGAATGCAGATCGCGAAGTTCATGGGGGCGGCGCGCGTCTTCGGCAGTTCGTCGGATGCCGGACGGCGCGCGCGGCTGGCGGAATTCGGCGCCGATCTCGCCATCGACACGTCCGATCCGGCATGGCCCGACGCGGTGCTGGCGGCGACCGACGGGAAGGGCGTCGATCTGATCGTCGATCAGGTCTCGGCCAGCGTCGCCAACGGCAACCTGCGCGCGGCGAAGATCCTCGGCCGCATCGTCAATGTCGGCCGCCTCGGCGGCGCGAAAGGCGAGTTCGACTTCGACCTGCACGCCCTTCGCCGCATCTCCTATATCGGCGTCACCTTCCGCACCCGCTCGCTGGACGAGGTGCGGGAAATCACGCGGCGGATGCGCGCCGACCTCGGCGCGGCCATCGAAGCCGGCACGCTGCGCCTGCCGATCGACCGCACCTATCCGCTGGCGGACGCCGCCGAGGCGCTGGCCCGCATGAAGGCCAACCGCCACTTCGGCAAGATCGTGCTGCTTACGGATTGACCGCCGCTTCGGCCATCCGCCGCCGCTGCATCCGCGCCGCCTGCACCGCATAGACGCCGCTGCCCGCGATGATGACCGCGCCGATCAGCGTCGATTGCGACGGCACCGCGCCGAACACGATGTAGCCGAAGACCGAGGCGAAGATCAGTTGCAGATACGCCAGCGGCGCGATCAGCGACGCGGCGGCGTAGCGGTACGCCAGCACGGTCAGCCACTGGCCGGACGACGAGATGAAGCCGATGCCCACCGCCAGAAGCAGCTCGGGCAGGGTCGGCGCGCGCCACACGAAGGGCAGCAGCAGCGTCAGCACCACCAGGCCCGACACCGCCGTCCAGAACAGCGTCGCCGTCGCCCGCTCGCTCGCGGCCATCCGCCGCGTCATGATCGTCGCCATCACCCAGCAGGCCGCGGCCAGCAGCGCCGGAATGGCGCCCGCCTGCAATCCCGCGGTGCCCGGCTGCACCACGATCAGCACGCCCGCGAAGCCGATGCCCACCGCGATCCAGCCGCCCAGCCCCACCCGCTCGCCCAGCATCGGAACCGACAGCGCGGTGACCAGCAACGGCGAGACGAAGTTGATCGTCGCGGCTTCCGCCAGCGGCAGGCTGCTCAGGGACGCGATGAAGAAAACCGCCGATCCCACCACCAGCAATCCGCGCAGCACCTGCACCCCGTGCCGCCGCGTCCGCACGGCGGCCGGGCCGCTCCGCAGCATCGGCGTGGACGCCAGCCCGGCGAAGACGATGTAGCGCAGCCACGCGATCTCGATCGGCGGCATCGTGCCGGTGAGGAACTTCGCCGCCGTGTCGGAGGCCGAGAACAGCACGGAGGATGCCAGGAACAGCACGACGCCCAGCAAAGGCCGATCCATGCCGCGCGATCCCCCCATTCGTTTCGGCGTTTCGGGAGACACACTCGACCGATTCGTCATGTGTCGACAAACGGGACGCGCGCATGGCGGCTGCGCGCGATCCGGCGCGGGCGGGAAGCCTGGGGGGCGGGCGGGGCGGTTTGACGCTCCCAGGGGCGGCTCCTAGCATCCGCGCAACCGTTCAGTTGGGGGAGGAACACGATGCGCGCCGCCGTCATGTACGAGGCCAAGCAGCCGCTGGTGATCGAAAATCTCGACGTCGCCAAGCCGGGGGCGCACGAGGTGCTGCTGCGCACCGCCTATGCCGGCCTGTGCCACAGCGACCTGCACTTCATGGAAGGCCTCTATCCGATGGTGACGCCCTGCGTGCTGGGGCATGAGTCATCGGCGGTGGTCGAGGCGGTCGGCAGCGAGGTCACCTACGTCAAGCCCGGCGATCACGTGATCACCTGCCTGTCGGTGTTCTGCGGCACCTGCGCCTACTGCACCACGGGCCGGCCGAACCTGTGCGACAACCCGAACGTGAAGATGGCGCCGGGCGTGGCCAAGCGGCTGTCCCTGAAGGGCCAGCCGATCGCGCAGTGCTTCAATCTCTCCTCGTTCGCCGAACAGCTTCTGGTGCACGAGAACGCGGTGGTGAAGATCCCCGACGAGATTCCGATGGGTATCGCGGCGCTCGTGGGCTGCGGCGTCATCACCGGCGCGGGCGCGGTCATCAACACCGCCAAGGTGCCGGCGGGATCGTCGGTCGTGGTGTTCGGCTGCGGCGGCATCGGCCTGTCGGCGGTGAACGGCGCGGCGATCGCGGGCGCCGAGCGGATCATCGCGGTCGATACGCTGTCGTCGAAGCTCGACGTCGCGAAGGAGATGGGCGCGACCGACGTGATCAACGCGAGCAACGTCGATCCGGTCGAGGCGATCAAGGAACTCACCGGCGGCGGCGCGGAATTCTCGTTCGAAGCGGTCGGGCTGAAGCGCACCGCCGAGCAGAGCTTCGAGTGCCTGCGCCCCGGCGGCACGGCGACGATCATCGGCATGGTGCCGTACGGCATGAAGATCGAGCTGCACGGCTTCGACTTCCTGCGCGAGCGCAAGATCCAGGGCTCGTCGATGGGCAGCAACCGCTTCCGCGTCGACATGCCGCGGCTGCTGAACCACTGGAAGAAGGGCAACCTGAAGCTCGATCACCTGGTGTCCAGCAACATCAAGCTCGAGGACATCAACGAAGGCTACGCCAAGCTGAAGGGCGGCGAGGTGCTGCGCCAGCTCATCGACTTCGGCGTGGCGGCCTAACCCCTCCGCGTCAGCCCCTCTCCCGCACCGCGGGAGAGGGAGGGGCCCAGCCCGCAGGGCTGGGAGGGTGAGGGCAACCGACCGTACAGCACCAACCGGCGGCCCCGCGCCCCGGCGGTCCGCACGAAAACGCCCCAGGCACGCCGCAACGCCTATCCCGTGCCGAACACCGCGGGCACGAGCGTCCCGGGCGGCGCGGGCCTCGGCGGCGCGCCCGGCGCCTCCGGGCTCGGCGCGGCGTCGAACAGCGCCAGCACCTTCCGCGCCACCGCCTCGATCGCGTCGCCGATCCGCAGCGCCTGCATCCGCCGCGCCAGCCCCGCCAGCTCCGTCCACGCCTCGCGCAGCACGGTGCGGTCGTCCACGCCGTCGATGACGGCGGCGAGTTCCTGCAGCGTCTGCCAGCCCCTGCTCCGCCGCGGCGGCGGCTCCTGGCCGAGCGGGCGCTTGAGCGGCATGTAGCGGGGATCGAGGTTGGTCTCGCGCACGAACGCCGCCTTCGCCTCGGCGCGCCGCAGCGCGGCCTCGCGGCGCTTCTCGACCGCCCCCGGCGCGTTCGCCCGCGCCCTGCCCCGCGCGCTCCTGAGGCGCAACTGGATGCGCGCCATCAGCCCGATCAGCCGGCGGGCGATCATGAACAGGCGGTGGTCGAGTGCCGGATCGGCGAACACCGGATCGGCGTTGCCGCCAGCCTCCGCCTTGCGCGCCTCCACCGCGGTCTGCGCCGCCGCGCGGTCGCGCTGCGCGGCCGGGGGAAGCGCCTGCAACGCATCGTCGAGGCTGCGCCCGGCGTCCAGCACGGAAGACAGCAGAGCGAAGGCGGCGTCGCGCGTCGGGTCCCGCATCGCAACTGGCCGGTCGTTCAACGGCGCACGCAATGCCGCGCCAAACCGTTCGATCGAGCGGACCGCTCGACGTCACGTGCCCCGCCCGCTCCCGGCCCGGCGCCGTTCGGGACCCTCTCCGGGGCCGCATTGCAGTATGTGGCCACGCGCGGGCAACCCCTGGGCGAGTCCGCCCCCGATTCCGCACCCCGCAGCGCCAGGAGATTTATCGGAGGACTCATCCGCCGATCGCGTTGATTCACGTCAAGGTCACCCGCACGAGAAAGCTGTTTTGTCGCGAATCGATGCGAAACGTCTGCCGACAGGAAAAGTCGCCAGGCCCGACTGCGTGCCGACGGATATGAAAACGATAGGGAAGGATCCGCGGGATGGCCACTCCGCGCTACCAGGACATCGAGAAGAACCCGAAATACCAGCAGCTTGTGCATGAACGGCTGACCTTTGGGTGGACCCTCTCGATCGTCATGCTGGTCATCTATTTGGGCTTCATCCTGGTGATCGGATACGCACCGGGCCTGCTCGGAGCAAGGATGGGCGACGGGGTGATGACCGTCGGGATCCCGGTCGGAATCCTGGTGATCGTCTCGGCGTTCGTGCTCGTGGGCATCTACGTCGTGCGCGCCAACGCAACCTACGACTCGCTGATCCGCGACATCGTGCGGGAGTCCCGCTGATGCGCCGCCCGATCAAGGGGCTTCGCGCCCTCGCGCTTTCGGCGCCGCTGGCACTCGCTCCCGCGCTGAGCTTCGCCGCCGGCGCTGTCGAAGGCGGCCCGAAGCAGGCCACCAACTGGTCCGCGATCTCGATGTTCGTCGTGTTCGTGTTCCTGACGCTCGGCATCACCTACTGGGCGGCAAGCCGCACCAAGTCCGCCGCGCAATTCTATTCGGCGGGTGGCGGCATCACCGGCTTCCAGAACGGGATGGCGATCGCAGGCGACTACATGTCCGCCGCCTCGTTTCTGGGAATTTCCGGCCTGGTGTACCTTTCGGGCTATGACGGTCTGATCTACTCGGTGGGCTTCCTGGTGGGCTGGCCGATCGTGACCTTCCTGATCGCCGAGCCGTTGCGCAATCTTGGCAAATACACCTTCGCCGACGTCGCGTCGTTCCGCCTCAAGCAGACCGAAATCCGAGTGCTTGCGGCCTGCGGCACGCTGGTGACGGTGGCGTTCTACCTGATCGCCCAGATGGTGGGCGCGGGTGCGCTGATCCAGATCCTGTTCGGGCTGGATTACTGGATCGCCGTGGTCATCGTCGGCGTGCTGATGATCGTCTACGTCACCTTCGGCGGCATGCTGGCCACCACCTGGGTGCAGATCATCAAGGCCGTGCTTCTGCTGTCGGGAGCGACGTTCATGGCGCTGGCGGTGCTGTGGAACTTCGGCTTCAGCCCCGAGGCGCTGTTCGCCAAGGCGGTGCAGGTGCATCCCAAGCACGACGCCATCATGGCGCCGGGCACGCTCGTGTCGAACCCGGTTTCGGCGATCTCCCTCGGGCTCGCGCTGATCTTCGGAACGGCCGGCCTGCCGCACATCCTGATGCGCTTCTTCACCGTGGCCGACGCGCAGGCGGCACGCAAATCCGTGTTCTACGCGACCGGCCTGATCGGCTACTTCTATATCCTCACCTTCATCATCGGCTTCGGCGCGATCACGCTGGTCGCCACCAACCCCGAGTTCCTCGATCCCGCGATCGCCGCCGCCAAGGGCCCGCTCGCCGCGATCAAGGGCGGGTCGAACATGGCGGCGATTCATCTCGCCAATGCCGTCGGCGGCAACCTGTTCCTGGGCTTCATCTCGGCGGTGGCGTTCGCGACCATCCTCGCGGTGGTCTCTGGGCTCACGCTGGCCGGCGCCTCGGCCATCAGCCACGACCTGTATGCGACGGTGTTTCGCCACGGCAACGCCAACGAGCAGGACGAGATGCGGGTCTCGAAGATCTCCACGATCTTCCTGGGCATCCTGGCGATCATCCTGGGCATCGTGTTCCAGAAGCAGAACGTCGCGTTCATGGTGGGGCTCGCGTTCTGCATCGCCGCCTCCTGCAACTTCCCGGTGCTGCTGCTGTCGATGTTCTGGCGCGGCCTCACCACAAGGGGGGCGCTGATCGGCGGCTTCCTCGGGCTGATCTCGGCCGTCGTGATGGTGGTGCTGTCGCCGTCGGTGTGGGAAGTGACGATGGGCAATCCGAAGGGCTCGGCGCCGTTCCCCTACGAAAACCCGGCGCTGTTCTCCATGACGATCGCCTTCGTCGGCATCTGGCTGTTCTCGGTCACCGACAGCAGCGCCCGCGCTCGGACCGATCGCGACGGGTTCGACGCGCAGTTCGTCCGCTGCCAGACCGGCATCGGCGCGAGCGGAGCCTCGGCGCACTGACGGGCGGGCGGATCGGGCGCACGCGCCACGGGCACCCGGTCCCCCGGACACCCCGAGGCGTCCCGGCATGGCAGGCATCTTCGACCGCAGCGATCCGCCCTTCGACAGGCTGACCGACGACGAAGCCGCGGCGCTCGAGGCCGCGCTCGACATCGGCTATTTCCGGCCCGGCGAAATCGTGATCGCGCAAGGCAGGCCCGCCGAGGCGCTCTGCATCGTCATCAAGGGCGCGGTCGAGGAGCGCGACGGCGACGAGACCGTCGCCCTGCTCGGCCCCAAGGACTGCTTCGACAGCCGCGCATTGGTGCAGGGCGAGGCGGCGCACGGCTTCGTCGCGCGCGAGGAGACGCTGTGCCACATGCTGCCGCGAGAAATCGCGCTGCGCCTGATCCGCGACAATCCGCGCTTCGCCGCCTTCTTCTACCTCGCGCTGTCGCAGAAGCTGGATGCGATCGCGCGCGAGGACGAAGCCGGCAGCGCGGGGACGCTGATGCAGGCGCGGGTGTCCGATCTGCGTCTGCATCCCGCGTCATTCATCGGCTCCGACGCGACCATCGAGCAGGCGGGACATCTGATGCGCGCGATCGACAGCAATGCGCTGTTCGTCCGCGACGGCGCCCGCACCGGCGTGATCACCGGCATGAACCTGTCGAAGGCGGTGGTGCTGACCCGTCAGCCGATCAGCGCGCCGGTCGGCCGTCTCGCGCATTACGACGTCGTATCCGTCCGGCCCGACGATTTCGTCTATGCCGCGCTGATCCTGATGACCAAGACCAACAAGCGGCGCGTCGCGGTGCATGACGGCTCGGATTATGTGGGCTTCCTGGAAGACATCGAGCTCTTGAGCTTCCTGTCGGGCAACGCACAGCTCGTCGCTGGACGCATCGACCGCGCCGCCGGGCTGCCCGACCTTGCCGCCGCCGCCCGGCAGATCGAGGAGCAGGTGCGCCTGCTGCGCCGGCAGGGCGTGAAGGTGGAGGTGATCGCCGAGATCGTGTCCGACCTCAACCGCCGCCTGTTCGCGCGCACCTTCGCGCTGACCGCGCCGGCCGAGATCCAGACGCAGGGCTGCCTGATCGTGATGGGCAGCGAGGGACGCGGCGAACAGACCATGCGCACCGACCAGGACAACGCGCTGATCCTGCGCGCGCCGGCCGATCCCGCCGCGCTCGATGCGTTCCGCCGCGACTTCACCGCGGCGCTGGAGGGGTTCGGCTTCCCGCCCTGCCCCGGCGAGGTGATGGTGCGCAACCCGGTCTGGTCGAGGACGCTGGAGGAGTACCGCGCCGCGTTCCGCCAATGGGCGGCGATCCCGGACGAAACCGCGCACATGAACGTCGCGATCTTCTACGACGCCTCGGCGGTGGCGGGCGACGCGTCGCTGCTGGACGCGGCGAAGGCGGCGCTGGCGGAGGATCTTGGTATCGGCGGCGAGGCCGGGCGCGGCAGCGCCTACATGGCGCATTTCGCCCGCGCGACCGAGGCGTTTCCGATGCCGATCGGGTTTTTCAACAACCTTCTGACGCCGGACGGCCAGGGCGACGCGGTCGATCTAAAGAAAGGCGGCATCTTCCCCATCGTGCACGGCGTGCGCAGTCTGGCGCTGGAACGCGGCCTGACCGAGACCGGGACTGCCGCGCGCATCGAGCGGCTGGCCGAGCGCGGCGCCTTCAGCCCCGCCTTCGCGCGCGACCTGACGCAGTCGCTGTTCCTCCTGATGACGATGCGGCTCGATGCGCAGCTCGGCGCGATCAAGGGCGCGCTGGTGCGCCCCGCCGATCTGTCGAGCGTGGAGCGCGACCTGCTGCGCGAGGCATTCCATGTGGTCAAGCAGTTCCGCGAAATCGTGCGCCGGCACTTCAACCTCGGCATGTTCTGACGATGGCGGCAGGAATTCCGGCCCGGCTGCTGCCCGCCGGCCTCCGGCGGCGGCTCGGCCGCGCGCGGCTGCGCGATCCCGCCTACGGCTTCCTGTTCGAGCCGGGGCCGGAGAACGAGGCCGTGTCGTTCGATTGTGAAACCACCGGTCTCGATCCCCGCCGCGACGATATCGTGGCGCTGGCCGCGCTGCGCATCCGCGGCAACCGGCTGCTGACCAGCGAGCGCTTCCAGGCGGTGGTACGCCCGCAGGCGGCGATGGCGCGCCAGGCGATCCGCGTGCACGGGCTGCGCGAGGCGGACGTGGTGGAAGGTCGGCGGATCGAGGACGTGGTCCCGGAGTTCCTGCGCTTCGTCGGCGGCCGGACGCTGGTGGGCTACTACCTGGAATTCGACGTACGCATGATCGACAAGACGCTGCGCCCGCTGCTGGGCATCGGCCTGCCCAATCCTTGCGTCGAGGTCTCGGCGCTCTACTACGACCGCAAATACGGCGACGCCCCGGCCGGCGCGACGATCGACCTGTCCTTCGCGGCGATCCTGCGCGACCTCGACATCCCCGCGCTGGATCGGCACGACGCCTTCAACGACGCGCTGATGACGGCGATGATGTACCTGAAGTTGCGCGACCTGAAGGACCGGGGCATCCGCATCCGCCGCGACGGCCACCCGGCGGACCGGCACATGCCGATGGGGTAGAGCCCCGGCTTCCGTGGGTCCCCGCGACTTGAACCTCCCTCCCCGTCTGGTACCAATGCCCCCGCAACCGGCACGGGGAAACGGCGCGCGATGGCGGACATCTTCGGGCTGCACGGCAGGCACGTGCTGGTCACCGGCGCCTCCTCCGGACTCGGGCGGCATTTCGCGCGGCGGCTTGCCGAAGCGGGCGGGCGCATCACGCTGGCGGCGCGGCGGACGCAGCCGCTGGAGGAAAGCGTCGCCGCGATCCGCGCGGCGGGCGGGGAGGCAGCCGCCACCGCGCTCGACGTGGCGGACGCCGCCGGAGTGGAAGCCGCGCTCGATGCCGCGGAGGCGGCGTTCGGCCCGGTCGCGGTGCTGATCAACAACGCGGGCGTCACCGAAACCCGTCCCGCGCTGGAAGTGGAGGAGGACGGCTGGGACCGCGTGATGGACACCAACCTGCGCGGCGCGTGGCTGATGGCCCAGCGCACCGCACGGCGCATGGTGCGCCACGGAACTCCTGGCAGCATCGTCAACATCGCCTCGATCCTCGGCATCCGCGTCGGCGGCGGCGTGATCGCCTATGCCGTCTCCAAGGCGGGCCTCGTGCAGATGACCAAGGCGCTCGCGCTGGAATGGGCGCGCCACCGCATCCGCGTCAACGCGCTCGCCCCCGGCTATATCCGCACCGACATCAACGCCGATTTCTTCGACAGCCCGCCGGGCCAGGCGCTGATCAAGCGCATCCCGCAGCGCCGCCTGGGCGAGGCGCACGAACTCGACGGCCCGCTGCTGCTGCTGGCCTCCGACGCCGGATCGTACATGACCGGCAGCGTGCTCGCCGCCGATGGCGGGCATCTGGTCTCGGGCCTGTAGCCCGGCCGGAACGGAGGAACGCATGGATCAGGCGACCGCACCGCACCCGTTCGAAACCGACCTCGACCGGCGCCCGGCGAACCACGTCCCCCTCTCCCCGGTAAGCTTCCTTACCGGCGCCGCGCGGTCGTTCGCCGACAAGGTCGCGGTGATCGACGGCGAACGGCGCTTCACCTACGCCGACTTGCTGCGCCGCTGCACGCGGCTCGCCTCCGCGCTCGCAGGGCGTGGTGTCGGGCGGCTCGACACCGTGGCGATCCTGGCCTCCAACATCCCCGAGATGATCGAGGCGCATTACGCCGTGCCGATGCTGGGCGCGGTGCTCAATCCGCTGAACACGCGCCTCGATGCGCGCACCATTGCCTTCTCGCTGGAGCACGGCAATGCGCGCGTGCTGCTGGCGGACGCCGACTACGCGCCGCTGATCCGCGCGGCGCTGGCGATGGTGACCCGCCCGATCCTGGTGGTGGAAATCGCGAACCCCGAGGCTGCCGCCGGCCCGCAACTCGACGCGCTGGGCTACGACGCGCTGCTGGCGGAAGGCGATCCCGATTTCGCCTGGCCCGGACCGGACGACGAGTGGCAATCGCTGTGCCTGATCTACACCTCGGGCACCACGGGCGATCCGAAGGGCGCGGTCTATCACCATCGCGGCGCCTATCTGCAGGCGATGGGCAACGCACTGATGTTCGGCCTTGCGTTCGACAGCGTGTACCTGTGGACGCTGCCGATGTTCCATTGCAGCGGCTGGTCCTATCTGTGGGCCGTCGCCACCGTGGGCGGCACGCAGGTCTGCCTGCGCCGGGTGGAGCCGGCCGCGATCTACCGGCTGATCGCGGCGCACAAGGTCACGCATATGTGCGGCGCGCCCATCGTGCTGACGATGATCGCGCAGGCCCCCGCCGCGCAGCGCACCGCCTTCTCCCATGCCGTGAAATGCGCCACCGGCGGCGCCGCGCCGCCCTCCACGGTCCTGCGCGAGATGGAGGCGGCGGGATTCCGCGTGTTGCACCTGTACGGCGCGAGCGAAACCTACGGCCCGTCCACCTACTGCGCCTTTCAGCCCGAATGGAACGATCTTCCGCCGGAACGCCGCTACGCGCTGATGGCGCGGCAGGGCGTGCTGTATCCCACGCTGGAAGACATGATGGTGGGCGACCCCGCCACGTTGCGCGCCGTGCCGAAGGATGGGCAGACGGTCGGCGAGGTCATGCAGCGCGGCAACACGGTGATGAAGGGCTATCTGCGCAATCCCGAGGCAACGGAGAAGACGCTGGGCGGCGGCTGGTATCGATCGGGCGATCTCGCGGTCTGGCACCCGGACGGATACATCGAGGTCAAGGACCGCTCGAAGGACATCATCATCTCGGGCGGGGAGAACATCTCCAGCCTGGAGGTGGAGGAAGTGCTGTCCCAGCATCCCGCGGTGCTGATCGCCGCGGTCGTGGCGCGGCCCGATCCGCGCTGGGGCGAAACGCCCTGCGCCTTCCTGGAACTGAAGGACGGCGCCGCGCAGCCGACCGAGGCCGAGATCATCGACTTCTGCCGCGAGCGGTTGGCGCACTTCAAGGTGCCGAAAGCCGTGGTGTTCGGCCCGGTGCCCAAGACCTCCACCGGCAAGATCCAGAAATTCGTCCTGCGCGATTCGGCGAAGGCGCTGTAGCGCCGGTCAGGCCGCCCACGTCTCCAGCAGGATCGCGTGCAGCGCGGCGGCGGACGGCGCGAGCACCGCGCCCTTGCGACGCACCACGCCGATCGTTCGCGTCACCATCGGCGCGGTCAGCGGGATCGTGCGGATCGTCGAATGGCCGGGTGCGGGCGTCGCCAGGCGCGGCAGGACCGCCACACCCAGCCCCGCCTCCACCAGTCCCAGCGCGCCCGAAAGGTGCGTGACCTCGTAGGCCCAGGTCAGCGTCCGCCCGCTTTGCGCCAGCGCGTTGTCGATCAGCGTGCGGTTGCCGCTGTTGCGCCCGACGGTGATCACGCGGTGGCCGGCGAGCTGATCCCACGCCAGCCGCTTGCGCGCGGCCAGCGGATGGTCGCGCCGGCAGGCGATCACGAAGGGGTCCTCGGCCAGCGGCGCGAAATCCAGCTCCGGACATGACGCGCCAAGGAAGTTGATGCCGAACTCCGCCTCGCCGCGCGCCACCGCCTCCAGCCCTTCGTTCGCGCCGATATCCAGCACGCGCACGCGGATGCGCGGATAGATCTCGCTGAACCGCCGGATCGCGCGGGGCAGGAAATAGAACACCGCCGTCGGCACGGCGGCGATCGAGACCAACCCGCCGCTGCGCGCGCGGATATCGCCGATGCCGAAAACCGAGGTTTCGAACTCGCACAGGAAACGTCGCACCTTCGGGACGAAGTCGCGCCCCACCATCGTCAGCGCCACGTGCCGCGTGGTGCGCTCCAGCAGCGGCGCGCCCAGGCTGTCCTCCAACTTGCGGATCCGGCGGCTCAGCGCCGGCTGCGACAGGTTCAGCGCCTGCGCGGCGCGCACGAAGCTGCCCAGATCGGCCACCGCCACGAACGCCTTCAGGTCCACCAGCTCAAAGTTCATCGGCGGCCCCCACACTATTCCGCATCGCGGAATAAAGCCGCGAATCTTTGCACTTATCAAATCGCCCCGGCGCGCCGATGGTCCGCGCCAAGCCGCCGATGCGCGGCGACGGATGCGACGCCGGTCACCAGCAACGCGCACCAGGGGGAAATGTCATGCGGATCGACGCAGGCCACGAAGCTGGCGGTCCCGTCCGGCGAAAGCCGTTCTATCACGCGCTCTATGTCCAGGTCCTGATCGGGCTCGCGCTCGGTCTTGCGCTCGGCGCGGCGTAGCCCGATCTCGGCGCATCGCTCAAGCCGCTCGGCGACGCCTTCGTCAAGCTGGTGCGCATGATGATCGCGCCGATCGTGTTCTGCACCATCGTCAGCGGCATCGCGAGCCTGAACGACACGCGCGAAATCGGCCGCACGGTCCTG
>JAFEFJ010000094.1 GCA_018240635.1 Pseudomonadota bacterium
GTCCGTCGACGTGGAACCGCTCCAGCCAGAACAGCGCGCTGGCGATCAGGAAGCCGCGCACCTCGTTGCGCCCGTGGTTGTAGATCAGCGTGTTCCAGTCGTGATCGAACCTCTCGCGGGGGGCGGCATGCTCGTAGGGCGCGGTGCCGTCGAACCGCGCGGGGCCATGCGCGTCGGTCGGGAAATGCGCGGGCACCCAGTCGAGGATGACGCCGAGGCCGGCTTCGTGGCAGCGGTCCACGAAGCGGGCGAAATCGGCGGGGGGCCCCATCGCGCCCTGCGGCGCGAACTGTCCGAGCGGCTGGTAACCCCATGAGCCCCCGAACGGATGCGTCATGATGGGCAGCAGTTCGATATGGGAGAATCCCATGTCCAGCACATAGGGAATCAACCGATCCGTCAGATCGTGCCAGTGCGGCGCATGGCATCGACGCGGATCCAGGACGGCGCATGCACTTCGCAGATCAGCAAGGGTGCCGCTTCGCTCTGCCGCGCGGCATGGCGGCGCTTCGCCAGCGCCGTCAGGCCGCGCAGCGGGATCGCGATCCAGGCGGGGCGGTTGGCGGCCTCCTAGGTGATTTCGGATGCAGCCTTCAGCAGAGGGCAGAGGTCGAACAAATCCTGCGGGAAGTCCCGGCCGCGCGCACCGGCGGCTTGGCCAGGTCTTCGATATATGCCTGCATCTCCGCCGCCGTGTCGCGCCAGGTGAAATAGGTGAGGACTGCGAGAACACGGCCTTCGCCAGCCGGTATATCATGCGCGGCCGGGTGAACGCGTCCGACAGAAAGATCGCGTCGGGATCGCGGGCGCGGATATCGGCGATCATCCACTCCCAGAACGGCAGCGGATTGGTGTGGGGGTTGTCCACGCGGAAGATGCGCACGCCACGCTCCACCCAGAACCGCACCACGTCGCGCAGCGCGAGCCACAGCGACGGCACCGCGCCCGCTGCGTAGAAATCGACGTTGACGATGTCCTCGTATTTCTTCGGCGGGTTTTCGGCGTATTTGATCGAGCCGTCGGGCCGCCAGGCGAACCATTCGGGGTGGTTGCGCAGCCAGGGATGGTCGGGCGAGCACTGGATCGCGAAATCGAGCGCTACCTCCATCCCGTGCTCGGCCGCCGCCGCGATCAGGCGGGCGGAATCATCGAACGTGCCGTGGCGGCTCTCGTCGCCGATTTGCGAGCGCGGGAACAGCTCGTACCAGGCGGCGAAGCCTTCGGCGGTGCGGCCCGCATCGACGGGAATGGGCGTTTCGTGCCGCACGAGGAAGGGGCGATGCCCGGCGCGGCGCACCTCGGCCGCGGTGCGTGGGTCGAGCAGCACGCCGACCGGATCGCGGTCGAACGATGCGAACGCGCGGGGGGCGAGGCGTTCGACGAGCAGGCGCCCCTCGGCGATTTGCTGCGCAACGTCCCGCCCGGCATCGATCTTCTTGCGCAGATCGTCCTGGAACGTGCCGAATTCGTCGAGCCAGGCCGCGACGGTGAACAGGTAGCGCCCCATCCGCGCGAGCTGAAAGCGCTCGGTCCAGCGGTCGTTGCCGAGCGGCTTGAGTTCGGCGTTGCGCCAGGCGTTGGAGTCCGCCGGACGCCACAACAGCAGGCCGGCGAGCGTTTCGTGGCCGTCGGCGATCAGATCGACGGTCACGTCCACCCAGTCGCCGACCAGGCGCTTCACCGGGAAGCGGCCGCCATCGACCGACGGAGAGAGCGATTCGATCGCGATACGGGGCGCCGTCGCGGCGATACGGGCCGACGCCATCCGCATGGTGATCGGCGGACCTTCGGTGCGGCGCACGATCTCCACCGCGCCCGGGCCGAGCGGCGCGGAAAGCGGCGGTGCTTCGGCGGGATGGGCGCGACATTGGCGGTGCGGCGCAGATCCTCCGCAAGCCAGTCGGCGCGGAAGTCCCAAGCCCACGATATGCTGGCCGCCAGGCCGAAGCCGCGTTGCGCGAGGTTCGCGCGTGGATGGGCGGCGATAAAGACGGCGTCCGGGAAAACCGAGCGCGGGATTGGTCCGATCACATGCGGGCGAGAGGGGCGGGCGCTGCGGCTACTCGGCCTGCGAGACCATGGTCCGGAAGATAACGAATTCATTCAGTTCCTCCAGCGCGCGCTTGGCTTCGGCACGGGCCGCCTCGGCGGCCTTGCGGCGGAGGAGGTGTTCGACCTGTTCGACGTGGAGATCGGCCTCCACCATCATCTCGCGGGCCCGGGCGACGCGGTCGCGCGCGGCCTCGGCGGCGATATCGGCGGCGGCAACGCGGTCCTGCATCCGCGCGCGCCACGCCGCGAAGGTGGCGCAGCCGGGCGGCACCGCGCCGGACACGGCTTCGGCTTCGGCTTCCCGGGCGATCTCGGCGCGCAGCGCGGCGGCGGCGCGCTCGGCCTCCGCCTCGGCGGCGAGCGCCTCGGCGGCCTGCCGCCGCGCCTCGTCGCGCGCCAGGATGCGCACGCGCTTGGCCATCAGGAGCGTCTTGCTCATCCGCCGGCACCTCCGCGCGCAGCATGGCGCGGCGGCGCTTAACGGCGCGTAAGGGCGTTCAGGCGGGCGGCAGCGGACTGCACGCGGCGGCGGCGGCGCGGGCCAGCACGATCATGCGCCGCGCGGCCACGCCAGCGCCCGCCACGTCGCCCGCCGCGTGGCGCAGCAGCGGGCTGGACAGCACCGCCTGCGCGAGCGTGTTGGCGGCGAGGTCGGTCGCCACCACCCCGGCCGCCGAAAGGGCGGTGCGGCGCAGCAGCGACAGCGTGGCCAGCATCCCGGGCCGCATCCCGTGCAGCTCCGCGACCTGGCGGACCAGGCGTGCGCCGCGCCAGCCGGTCAGCAGCCCGTCGAACACGGGCGAGGGCAGCGCCGCGGTGGCGGCGAAGATCTGCACCGCGGCGGCGCGGCCGAGCGCGTCGGCCCGCGCGCCGAGCGCGGCGAGCGGCCCGGCGCGCAGCAGCGCCAGCACCGCCGCGCGGTCGGAAAGCGGCTCCAGCGCCTCGATCAGCGCCGCGCCCTCGGGCTGGCGGGCGAGCCACGGGCGAAGCGCGCGCTTGAGCGAAGCCGCATCGCCGCCGGCCGCCGCCTGGCGGATGCGATCGACGGCGCGCAGCGCGAACAGGCCGCGCAGCTCCCGCCAGAGGCCCGCACCGATCAGGCCGAAGCCCGCGACGGCGACGGCGAGAGTGAGCCAGCCGAGCCAGGAGGCGCGGTCGAACTGCGCGGCGACGAAATTGGCCGAGCCCAGCAACGCGAAGCCGAGCGCCAGAACCCCTGCCCCGGACAGCGCGAGGCCGAGCGTGCCGCGCGTGGCAGCCGGCGCGGCGGAAGGCAGCGGTACCGGCAGCGGGGCGTCGAGCCGGGGCGCGGGATCGGCCTCCGCCTCGATTCGCGGCAGCGGAAGGGGCGCGACCTTTTCCAGCACATCCTGTTTCAGCTCGGGGGTCACAGCACGTCCTCCAGCAGGAAGGCGAGCAGCGCATCGAGGCCGATCTGCGGCACCCCTGCCCTGCCCCCGTCGGGCAGCCGCATCGGCTCGAACACCGGGGGCGCGAGAAAGGCGTGCGTCCAGAACTCCGGCCCCGGCGGCCGGTCCGGCACCTCGCCCGGATAGGAGCGCGTCAGCCGCGCCTCGCCCAGCACCCGTCCGCGCACCGCCGAGATGTTGCGCCCCTCCAGCGACCAGACGAAATCCTCGGTGCAGCGCACCGAGGCGATGGCGAAGGCGCCGGCGGCCGCCTGATCCGGCACCTCGGTCAGCGCGCGGACCAGCGCGGCGAGGTTGCCGCGCTGCCGCTCGGCCACGTGGTCGGACTTGCTGGCGGCGAAGGCGACGCGCGCGATGCCGCCCACGCCCAGCCCGCTCGCGAGCCAGGAGGGAAGTTGGTCCGCCAGCGCGCCCAGCCAAGAGCCGCGCCAGCGCAGCGCGCGCGCGACGGCGCCGAGCGCGGCCTCGGTGTCGGCGAAAGCGGCGGGACCGGCATGCAGCGCGGCCAGCACGTCGGCCAGCACCACCAGCCGATCGACACGGCCGAAGGCAGGCGCCTGCATGGCGGCGCGGACCGAGGCGCGGTACGCCTCGTAGCGTTCGCGCAGCAGGCCCGCGAGGCCGCCCTCGCCGGTGTGCGGGAAGAAGCCCATCCAGGGCGGCTCCGGCCCCGGCGCGGGCATCAGGAAGCGGCCGGGCTGCAGGAAACTCAGGCCCGCCTCATCCCGCAGGCGAAGCAGCGCGGCGCGGTAGAGCGCGTGGCCGGCGGACGCAAGCGCCTCGTCCGCTGCCGCGCCCGCCGGCAGGCCACGCAGGAAGCCGAGGAACTCGCGCGCGATGGACGCGGCCTCCGGCCGTTCCAGGCGGCGCAGGACGGCCTGGGACCAGGCCCGGAAATCCTGGCCGAGAAGCGGCAGATCGAGCAGCCACTCTCCCGGATAATCAAGGAATTCGAGGACGATCCTGCGGGCGGGCAGCGGCGCGAGCAGTCCGGTCCACCCGACGCGCAGATCGAGCGCGAGCAGCGAGACGGCGTCGGTGCGCGCCGGCCAGCGCGGCGGGTCGGCGGCCAGCGCCGCGAGGTGCGCGGCATAGTCGAAGCGCGGCATGTCGGAGGCGCCCGCTGGCGCGAGCGCGACCGAAAAGGGCCGAGCCCCGGCCCGGGCGGCGAGCGCGGGAAGCGCCGCCATTCCGGCCCCCGCCGCCAGCAGATTGGCGGCGACGGAGGTCAGGAAGGCGGTCTTGCCGGCGCGCGCCAGCCCGGTCACGCCCACCCGCACGCGGCGGGTGACGGGCAGTTCGGCGATCTGCGCGAGCGTGCCGGGCGCGGAGCCCGCCACCAGGGCGACGGATCAGGCCCGCTGGATCAGCTCGATCTTGTAGCCGTCCGGGTCCTCGACGAAGGCGATGATGGTGGTGCCGAACTTCACCGGCCCCGCCTCGCGCGTCACCTTGCCCCCGGCGGCGCGCACCTTCTCGCATGCCGCCGCGACGTCCGGCACGCCGACCGCCAGATGGCCGAAGGCGGTGCCCTGGTCGTAGGAGGTGACGCCGTAGTTGTAGGTCAGCTCGATCAGCGCGTTGGTTTCCTCCGGCCCGTAGCCGAGGAAGGCGAGCGTGTATTTGCCCTCCGGCACGTCGCGGCGGCGGATTTCCTTCATTCCAAGGAGTTCCGTGTAGAATTTCACGCTGCGATCAAGGTCGCCAACGCGGATCATCGTGTGCAGAAAGCGGCTCATGCGAACCCTCCCGGTTCCTTGGAAGACATGTCCGGAGTATCGGGGTCCAGGCCGAGCAGGAAAAGCCCCGCACTGTCGGCGAGCGCCACGGTCGCGGCGCGGTCGGCGAGAATGGTGCCATTCCCCTCGTAGGCGATGCCGCGCAAGCCGGCCTCGGCGGCGGCGCGGATCGTGGCGGGGCCGATGGTGGGCAGGTCGGCGCGGCGGTCCTGGCCGGGCTTGACCAGCTTGACCAGCACGCCGCCCGCGCCCGGCAGGCGGAGCGGTCCCGACCGGGCGAGCATCGCATCGGTGCCCTCCGCCGCCTCCACCGCCAGCACGATGCCCTGCTGCACGACGCAGCCCTGGCCGACATCGACGCCGCCGAGCGCGCGGGCCACCGCGATGCCGCGCGCGATGTCCGACAGCGCGAGCGCGTCGGGCGCGGTGCGGGTGAGCAGCCCCGCGGGGCCGAGCGCCTCGTGCAGGATCTCGTGCGCGCCCACCACCCGGAAGCCTTCCTCCTGCAGCACGCGCGCGACGGCGGCGAGCAGCCCATCGTCGCCCGCGAAGGCGGCTTGGCCGATCCGCGCGAGCAGGCGGAGCCCGGCGGCGTCCGGCCGGAGATCGAGGAACGAGGGACGCCGCACCGGCCCGATCATCACCACGTCGCGGCAGCCATTGGCGCGCAGCGCGGCAAGGATCTGGGCCCCCGCGCCCATGCGCAGCACCACATGCGGATGGGGCGCGATCACCGCGGGATCGGCGAAGCCCTGCAACCCGACGATGAAAACCGCCCGCCCGGCGGCGCGCGCCGCATCCGCGACCTGCGCCGGCAGGGTGCCGCCGCCGGCCAGGATGCCCAGCGCCGGCGGCGCGGAGTCCGGCACGCCGCTCACCGAGGGAACCCGGCGGTTACACGCGCTGGCGTTCCCGCAACATACCGTAACTGTATTTTTACGTAGTTGCCTGTCCGCGGGGCGGCAACGCATAGGGGAAACGAGAGCTTGCGCATCATGAACGTGACGATCGGCGTTCAGAAAGGGAGTCCGTCGCCATGACGAACGACAACGACAACGACGCACCCGACTGCCAGCCGACCGCGAATGGCATCCTGCTTTGCCTGCACATGCTGGCGGAGGAAGCAATGTCGCTCAATCTGCTGCGCAGCGTCGAGGCCCTGCGGATGGCGGCGAAGGTGGTGGCGGCGGAAGTGAACGACCTGCCCGCCGGGCTGTGCAGCGACCTGCGGGCGACCGCCGCCTCGGGCGGACGCGCCCACCACTGAGCGGCACGCCGGCCGTCGGGCCGGCGGATCAGCCCTCGGCCGCCGCGGCGGCGGCGCGGCCGGCGCGGATCAGGCCGCGATGGCTCGGCGCGTCGATGAAGGCCAGCACCTCGGCCACCAGCGGATCGGCGCCGTGCAGGCGCCGCGCCTCGGCCAGCCGGGCGGAGAACACCCCGGCATCGCGGAACAACACCTTGAAGGCGGCGCGCAGGGTCTGGATTTGCGCGCGGTCGAAGCCGCGGCGCTTCAGCCCGATGACGTTCAGGCCGGCGAGGCGCGCCCGGTTGCCGATCACGCTGCCGAACGGAATCACGTCGCCCTCGACGCCCGAGACGCCGCCCACCATCGCCGCCCGGCCGATGCGCACGTATTGATGCAGCGCGGCGGCGCCGCCGATCACCGCATGGTCGCCGATGCGGACATGGCCGCCCATGACGGCGTTGTTGGCGATGATGACGTGATCGCCGAGCTGACAATCGTGCGCGACATGCACCACCGCCATCAGCAGGCAGTCCGCGCCCACGCGCGTCGTGCCGGTGCCGGTGACGGTGCCGCGGTGGATCGTGCAGTGCTCGCGGATCTGGGTGCGCGCGCCGATTTCGCAGCGCGTCGGCTCGCCCTTGTATTTCAGGTCCTGCGGCGGCAGGCCCACGGTGCAGAACGGGAACAGCACCGCTTCGGGGCCGATTCGCGAATGGCCATCGACGACGACGTGCGACACGAGCTTCACACGATCCTCGACGACCGCATCGGGGCCGATCGTGCAGAACGGCCCGATGGTTACATCCGTTCCGATCTCGGCGCCTTCGGCGATGGTGGCGGTGGGATGGATGTGGACGCCGCGGCGCGGCGCGGCCGCGGGCTGCAGCGGCGACCGGTCGATCACGCGCTGCGCCATGCGGTGCTCATCCATGCTGGAACCGTAACCGGCGCAACCGCGCCGGACCACTCAATGATTGTTGCCGCATATTTCCTCAAACCGGCCGCAATTAATTGATTCCACACAATTTTGACGCAAGTGAGGCAGCCGGCCGCACGCCTTCGCGAGATGCGCCTCACCCGGTCGGCTCGGCACGGTCCATGATCATCGCCGCGAACGTCGCCTCGGCGCAGGGCGCGCCATCGACGCGCGCCACGGCATGGAACTTCCAGACGTTGCCGCGGTTCCGTTCCTTCGTGCATTCCACCAGCATCTGGTCGCCGGGCACCACGGGACGGCGGAACTTGGCGCCTTCGATGGACATGAAATAAACCACCTTGCCCGCCGATTCGGGGCCAAGCGTTTCCACCACGAGCACTGCTGCGGTCTGCGCCATGCTTTCGATGATGAGGACGCCCGGCATCACCGGGTGGTTCGGAAAATGGCCCTGGAAGAACGACTCGTTGACCGAGACGTTCTTCACGCCGACGCAGGACTGGTTGCGCACCAGTTTCGTCACCCGGTCGATCAGCAGGAACGGGTAGCGGTGCGGGATGGCGTGCATGATGCGGGCGATATCGACGGTGTCGCCTGCCGCTGCGCCGGAAGCCGCCGCCGCGGCCTTGGTCGGTGTTGCATCCATTGGCTTGAGTCCGCTTCGTCCCCTTCGCCCAGCGCGCGCCGCGCCGGGGGCGTGTCAGTCCTGGCTTTCCTTGCGCCGCGGCCGCGCGAGTTTCCGCAGCACGGCGATCTGGCGGAACGTCTCCTTCACCGGCTGCGCCGGGCTGCCGACAACCTCCGCGCCCGCCGGCAAGTCGCCCATCACGCCCGACTGCGCGCCGATCCGCGCCCCGCGGCCGACCCGCAAATGGCCGGCCAGCCCGGCCTGGCCGCCGATCATGACGTGATCCTCAAGTATCACGGAACCGGATATGCCGACCTGCGCGGTCAGCACGCAGCCCCGACCAAGGCGCACGTTGTGCGCAATCTGGATCAGATTGTCGAGCCGGGAACCGGCGCCGATCACCGTGTCCTGCAACGATCCGCGGTCGATCGTGGTGTTGGCGCCGATCTCGACATCGTTCTCCAGCAGCACGCGGCCGATCTGCGGCACCGACACCATCCCCGCCGGGGTGATGGCGAAGCCGAAGCCTTCCTGCCCGATGCGCGCGCCGGGCAGCACGGCCACGCGGTCGCCGAGCACGGCGTGGCTGAGCGTGACATGCGCGCCGATGCGGCAATCGCGCCCGATCGTCACGCCTTCGCCGATCGCGGCATGCGCGCCGATGCGGCAGCGCGGTCCGATCTCGGCGCGCGCGGCGACGAAGACGAACGGCCCGATCTCGGCCGACGGATCGACGCGCGCCTCGGCATCGACGAAGGCGGTTGGATGGATGCCGGGCGCGGAGGGCGGCACAGGGTGGAACAGCGCGGCGACGCGCGCCCATGCGCCATAGGGCTCGTCGGTGACAATGGCGACCGCGGTTTCCGGCACCCGCTCGGCCAGCTCCGGCCGCACGATCACCGCGCCCGCCTGCGTTTCCGCCAGCGCGGGGAGGTATTTGCGGTTGTCGAGGAAGCTCACCTCCTCGGGCGTCGCGGTCTGCAGCGGCGCGACGCCCGACAGCATCAGGCGGCGCGGCGGCGCCTTGGCCTCGGCGGCGTCCACCACGGCGGCAAGGGTGTGCGGGCCGGTGCGCGCGAAGAAGCGCGGATCACCGGCCATGCGCGCCCATCCCTCCGTGCGTCATTTGCCGCGCATCATTTGCTCTTGGGCGCGCCCGGAGCCGCCGCCTTGGCGGGCTCGGCCTGCTGGGGGGTGCCCACGGGCGGGACGCCGGCGGCGAGGCCGTTGGTGCCGGGCTTCATCGCCGAGACCGACACGCCGTCGGGCGGGATGATGACCGACGGCAGCATCTTGTTGAGCTGCGCCGCGACCTGATCGGAGATGTCGAACTCCGGCATGTTCAGCGCGACCTGGGCGCGGTGCAACACGAGGTTCATGCCGCGGCCGAGGGCGACCTGCTGGACCACCTGGTTCAGCGCGCGGTCGATCTGGGCGAGCGCGTACTGGCCGGCTTCCTGGATGATCCGGTTGCGGTCACGGAACTTGCGCTGCGCTTCGGTGATGCGCTCCTGCAGGTCCTTTTCCTTGGTGCGGACCTGCTCGGCGGAGAGGTTGCCGCGGCCGTTGGAGAGCTGCTGCTGCAGGTCGCGCCAGCTTGTCTGCTCGGCCTGCGCGTCTTCATTCAGCTTCTGCCGCCGCGCGCCGATCACCTTCTCCACCTCCTGATAGGCGGTGGAGGCATGCAGCACCTGCGGCACGTCCAGCACGCCCATCACCGCCGCCGGGGGCGGGACACCCTTCTCCAGGGGCGGCAGCGGCGGCGACGGCGGCAGTTCGACGTTCAACGGCGGCGGCGGCGCCTCGGCCTCGGCGCCGGGGCCGGGCACCGGTTCGGCCGCCGGGACCTGCGCCGGGCGCGGCGCGACACGCTGCGTGGGCCGCTGCTGCGGCGCCGGACGCGCGCTCGGCGGGATGAAATAGCCTGGCGACTGCTGCGCGAAGGCGGCAGTCACGCCGCCGGGTGCGGCACCGAACAGGAACCCGGCCGCCATCAGGGCGGCCATGGAAGAGCGAGCTGAGAACACTAGAACCTCGTGCCGAATCCGAACCGGAAGATTTGCGTCTGATCGTGCGCCTGTTTCACCACGAACGGCGTCAGATCGACATTGATCAGGCCGAACGGCGTCTGCCACGACACGCCGAAACCAGCGCCGACGCGGAATGCCGGCGATGCGAAGATCGGGGGGCATACGCCACCGGGAGCGGTGGGGCAATAGTTCGACTCGAAGTTCGCGTCGATCAGGCGGCCGACATCGACGAAGGCGCGCCCGGACAGGCCGAGATCCTTCGAGACCGGCAGCGGGAAGCGCAATTCGGTGGACTGCGTGACCAGCAGGCGCCCGCCGAGGCTGTCGCCGCTGACCGGATCGTGCGGGCCGGCGCCGCCGGCCTCGAAGCCGCGCAGGTTGTCACCGCCCATGAAGAAGCGGTCGATGATCTGTTCCTGCTGACCGAGATTGAACAGGTATCCCGCGCTGCCCGAGATCGCGAAGCCCCAGTCGCTGTTGCCGGTGAAACGGTCGAGCGGGAGGTAATAGGTGCCATCGGCGCGCACGCGGAAGAAGTTCGCGTTGCCGCCGATGCCGGCATAGTCCGCCCCGCCGCGCACCACGAAGCCGGTATGCGGCGCGATCGCGCTGTCCCGGTAGTCGATCGTGAACACCTGGCCGAGGCCGGACAGCACGGTGTAGCCCTGCTGGTCCAGGATGTAGAAGCTGGCGCCGGGCTGCACGTCGTACACGGTTCGTCCGACCAGGGTGTAGAGCCAGTTCTGCCGCAGGTGCTCGTTGAAGGCGTAGCCCATGCCCACGGTGAAGCCGGCCCGCTTCTCCTGGTACTGCGACACGCTGATGTTGTTGGTCTGCACCAGGAACGCGTTGGTCGAGGCCACCAGGTTGCGGTCGAGGAAATACGGGTCGGTGACGTTCAGGTTGATCGAGCTCTGCCGCTGCGCGAGCACGCCGTTGATGCCGGCGCTGATGCCGGTGCCGACGAGGTTGCGCTCGCGCAGGCCGACATCGAGCAGGAAGCCCACGTCGGTCGAATAGCCGCCGCCGAAGGACAGTTCGCCGGTGGCCTTTTCCTGCACCTGGGTGTTCAGGATGGTGCGGTCCGGCGCCGAGCCCGGCGTGGGCTGCACGGTGACGTTGGAGAAGAACCCGAGATCGGTCAGCCGCTGGCGCGACAGGCGCACCGCGTCCTCGTTGAACGGATCGCCTTCGGCGAGGCGGAACTCGCGGCGGATCACCTTGTCCTCGGTGCGCGTGTTGCCGCTGATGTCGATGCGCTCGACATAGACGCGCGGCCCCTCGCCCACCTCGAAGACGATATCGACGGTGTGCTTTTCCTGGTTGCGCGTGATGCGCGGCGTGACCTGCACGAACGCATAGCCGCGGTTGCGCACCTCGGTGGTGATGTCGTCGGTGGTGCGGCCGACGAGGTCGCCGTCATACCAGTCGCCCGCCTGGAACCCGAGCGCGTCGGTCAGCGAGTCGGACGGCACCTTCGGCAGGCGCGAGTCGATCGAGACCTTGCCGACCTTGTACCGCTCGCCCTCGAAGATCGTGAAGGTCAGGAAGAACGACTTGCGGTCGGGCGAAAGCTCGGCGGTGGCATCCTTCACCTGGAAGTCGGCATAGCCTTCCTTCAGGTAGAAGCGGCGCAGCAGCTCCTTGTCGTAATTGACCTTCTCGGGGTCGTACTCGTCGGAGGTGGACAGCAGCCGCCACCACGCCGATTCGCGGGAGTTGATCACGTCCAGCAGGCGGCTTTCGCTGAACGCCTTGTTGCCGACGAAGGCGATGCGGCTGGTGAGCGTGGCCGGGCCTTCGGTGATCTCGTAGACGACATCGACGCGGTTCTGTTCGAGCCGGATGATCTGCGGATCGATGCGCGTGTCGTAGCGGCCGCGCTTGGCGTACAGCTCCAGCATCCGCTGGCGGTCCTGCTCGGCGGCGGCGGGGGTGTAGACGCCGCGCGCGCGCAGCTGCACCACGGCGCGCAGCTGGTCGTCGTTCAGCTTGTGGTTCCCCTCGAACGCCACGCGGTTGATGATCGGGTTCTCGACCACCTTCACCACGAGCACGTCGCCCTGGCGCTGCAGGCTGACGTCCTGGAACAGGCCGGTCGCGTAGAGCGTCTTGAGCGAGCGGTCGAGCCGGTCGGCGTCGAACGGATCGCCGGGCGAAACCAGCATGTAGGACAGGATCGTCCCGGTCTCGATCCGCTGGTTGCCGGTCACCTGGATCGACTGGATCGTGCCCGCCGCGGGGGTGGCGCCGCGGCCGATGGGCATGGTGGCGACCGGCGCCGCGTTGCGCGTGCGCGCAGCGCCGGCGCGCTGCGCCTCAGCCGGCAGCGGCGCGGCCGGCGGCGAGGACCGCCCGGGGGGCGCCGCGGCGTCGGGAGGGCCGGCCTGGTCGGGCGCCGCGCTGGGCAACTGACCGAAAGCGGCTGGAACGCCGAGAACGGACATGAGGCATGCGAGGGCGAGCAGGGCCGCGCGAATGCGGATCAATAGGCTGGTCTCCCGAGTTCAGGCGCACGCCGGGAAACCACCGCGATAGCCGCTACCGCCGAGTCCGGGCGAGCGGAACATACAGATGGCCCGCGAGGCGCGCTACCCGCGCCTGCCCGCGTCCGGCCGACGCCGGAGGGCTGCTCGCACGGCGTTGAAGCGGCGAATTCGTCTCTGCCGGAAGCAGGGGTTTTGGGATAGCGACGCTGCGCATAGGCCCATGTGGGGGAAGTTTTTGCTTTCTTTGCCGGTGATATTGCGACCTTTAGAAAAAACTTTCTTTCTCCGCCGTGCAGCCGCCGGAACGTCCGGCGCGCCGGCGAGGAGAAAGCCATGTCCAGCCTGCCCGCCGCCGCGGCGCTGAGCGCCCCGGTCACCGCTCCCGCGGCCTTCGGCGCCTCCGGCGGCCCGATTCCCGAGGATCGGCTGGCCCTGCTGCGGCGCATGCTGGCCGAGGCAAGTCCGGCGCAGCGGCAGTTCCTGGCGGGCTATGTGACGGGCTTCCAGGACGCGCTGGCGCCGGTGGCCGCCGCGCC
The DNA here is from genome assembly GCA_018240635.1 of Pseudomonadota bacterium. Taxonomy (GTDB): domain Bacteria; phylum Pseudomonadota; class Alphaproteobacteria; order Acetobacterales; family Acetobacteraceae; genus JAFEFJ01. The sequence goes on from JAFEFJ010000094.1 coordinate 13,088, forward strand.
GCTCCCGGCCGCGATTCCCGCCGCGCCGCCGGCAGTGCGCCCGGCGCTGACCATTCTCTACGCGACCGAATCCGGCAACGCCGAGGCGCTGGCCGGCGCCGCGCGCAAGGCCGCCGCCCGCCAGGGTTTCGCGGTGCGCCTGCTGGACATGGCCGACGCCGAGCCCGGCCTGCTGCGCAAGGCAGGCAATCTGCTGGTGATCGCCAGCACCTGGGGCGAGGGCGACCCGCCGCAGCGCGCCGAGCCGTTCTACACCGCGCTGATGGCCGAGGACGCGCCGCGGCTGGAAGGCCTGTCCTTCGCGGTGCTGGCGCTGGGCGACCGCGCCTACGTGAATTTCTGCGAGACCGGACGGCGCATCGACGAGCGGCTGGCTACGCTTGGCGCCACGCGCCTTGCGGAGCGGGTGGACTGCGACCTGGATTTCGCCGCTCCCGCCCGCGCCTGGACCGACGCGGTGCTGC
>JAFEFJ010000095.1 GCA_018240635.1 Pseudomonadota bacterium
AGCGCGGCGAGGCCGGGCTGGTCAGCCTGAGCTTCCGCCCGCATCGGTCGCCCAGGCAGAAGGTCTTTGCCCGCGAGGAAGCGCTGATCCTCCAGATGCGCCGGAGCCGGAGGCTCGGCATCAAGCGGCTTCGCAACGAACTGATCCGCGAGCACGGACTGAAGCTCGCTTTGGCGACAATCCACAAGGTTCTCGTTCGCCATGGCGAGAACCGCCTCGAGAAGCCGACGTTCCGCCGCAAGGGCCGCAAGCGCTATAGCCGTCCCGTGCCGGGCGATCGCGTCCAGGTCGACGTCTGCAAGATCAGGGGCGGCATCTACCAATACACCGCCATCGACGACTGCTCGCGCTGGCAGGTCGCCGGCATCTTCCCACGCAAGACGGCCGCCAGCACCGTCGCGTTCCTTACGAAGGTGAGGGCGGCGATGCCGTTCCCGATCCAGCGCATCCAGACCGATCGCGGGCAGGAATTCTTCGCCTACCAGGTGCAAGACAAGCTGCGCGACTGGAAGATCAAGTTCCGACCGACACGCCCGCGGTCACCGCATCTGAATGGCAAGGTCGAGCGCGTGCAGCGCACTGCCCTCGATGAGTTCTGGGCCATTGCGGATCTCAATGACTCTGAGGTCGCAGACCGGTTCGCAGATTGGCAGCTCTTCTACAACACCAACCGCCCGCATAGCTCACTGGGCGGCAAGACGCCCTCGGAACGACTTGAGCAGCTCCAACACGCCATCCCGCCCCTCGAAGCGATCCAGGCCGCTTACGACCCCAAACGCGAATGGGACCGCCCCCAACATTACCGTTGGGACCCCGGCCCGCCAAAACCCAGGTGAGCTATGCAGACCCTACACGTCAGGATCGCGGCCCCCGGTTAACGCGGCTGCGCTGGGTTCCCCGCCTCCAGCGACTTCAGCAGGTTCCGGATCCGAGGATCGGAGGGGCGGCTGGTGGCCATCTCCCGGGCGGCCTGCACGGCGGTCGGGATGTCACCCGCGTCGCGGGCGATCAGGGCGAGGCCGGCCAGCAGGTCCCAGTCGGCCGGATGTGCCAGATGCGCCTGGCGAAGGAGCGCGACGGCTTCCTTGGACTGCCCCGCTGAGTTCAATGCAATCGCGTAGACATAGGCATAGCGGGCACTGGCCGGGGCCATCTCGGTTGCTTGGCGCAATAGCGGGAGCGCACCCGCGTAATCGTGCTGGCGGGCAAGCAGCAGGCCGAGCGCATGGCGAACATCCGCGTTGGCGGGCTCAATCGCCATCGCTTCGCGCAGCAACGCCGCGCCCGCCGCGTCTTGGCCGCGTGCGCGATCGAGATCCGCCAGGTCCACCAGCGCCGGCACGAAGCGCGGATCGAGGCGCAACGCGGTGCGGTATTCCGCCTCGGCGATGTCCGGCTGCCGGCGGCGCATGGCGAGCAGGCCGAGATTGAGATGCGCCTCCGGGCGATCGGCATCGACCATCTCGGCCGCGACCAGCTCGCGATAGGCGACCTCATAGGCGTCGCGCTGGCCGGGGCTCAGGGCGTTCGGATCGATGCCGGCAAGCGCCCGCGCCGCTTCGATGCGCACCGCCCGCACCGGATCGGCAAGCAGGTCCAGACTTGTGCGCAGTATGGCGGGCGCGGAGGCCGGCGACAGCGCGCGCGGGGCGGCAGCGCGCACCAGCGGGTCGGGATCGGCGATTGCCGCCAGCATCGCCTTGTCCGACGCGGCGGTTGCGACGCCTTGCAGCAGCGGCAAGGCGCTGGCGCGGGCGATCGGTGGCTGATCCGCATCCAGGATCAGCGCATCGAGCAGCACTTCGGCGTTCGCCGCGCCGAGGCGGCCGGCATGAAGCGCGGCGCCATAATGCGGCCGCGTCTGGCGCCCGCCCGGGAACCATGCCGCCACGGCCTGCGCCGCCCAGGCAGCGGTGCGGTCGGCGTGGCAGCCGGTGCAGGCGTTTGGCGTGCCGAGGGACAGCGACAGGTCCGGCCGCGGCACGCGGATGCTGTGGTCCCTCCGCGCGTCCACGACCATGTAGGTCTTCGTCGGCATATGGCAGTTCACGCACTGCGCACCGGCGCTGCCCGCCGGATGATGCGCGTGCGCTTCGGTGTCGAACCGCGCCGGCAGATGGCATTGGGCGCAGAGCGCGTTGCCCGTGGCACGAAGCGTCGCGCTATGCGGATCGTGGCAATCCGAGCATGTGACGCCAGCGTGGAACATGCGGCTTTGCACGAAAGAGCCGTATTCGAACACCTCGCCGTCGATCTGGCCGTCGGCGTGATACAGGCCCGGCTCCAACAGCACGGGCAGATAGCTGTCGAGGTATGGCCCGCCGGGCACCGGACGGGGGGCGATCACCTTACGGCGCGCATGGCAGGCGGCGCAGGCGTCGATCTCGGCCGATACCAGCGGCTTGCTCCGCTGGGCGATGCCGGTTTGCGGGTTCATCTCCCACCGGCCGCCATCCGTCGCACGCAGCCACGCGACGATGCCCATGCGGGCGAAATCGGAGTGAGCGCCGTTGGCGGTCCCACCGCGTTGGCCCTGAGCCCAGGCGACATGGTCCGAGCCAGGCCCGTGGCACGCCTCGCAGGACACGCCGAGCTCCGACCAGGTGGTAGCGTAGGTGTTCGTCGCCAGATCGTAGTTCTTGCGCAGATCCGTGGTGTGGCAGGCGGCACACTGGTGATTCCAGGTCTGCTCCCGTCCAGTCCAGTGCAGCCGATCGCCCGCCGCGAACCTCTGACCGGGATACAGATGAAACCAGCGCTGGCCCCCGCTATCCTTGGGCCGGCTATCCCACGCGACGCCAAGCGCCTGATATCGGCCACCGGGAAAGGCGACGAGATATTGCTGCAACGGACTGACGCCGAACGTGTAGGCGATGCGGTAGGTCTGTTCGGTGCCGTCGGGGCCCTCCGTGCGGACGGAATATCCGTCATGCGCATGTGCGAACGAGGTCGAGACGCCCTCGTGCAACAGCGTGACGCCGTCGAAGTTGCCGAGCACCGCCGCGCCCTGCGCGGGCTGCATCGCCTGCGCATGGTGGGATTCCCGCCAGAGCGCGGTTTCGGCGGCATGGCAGCCGGCGCAGGCGGCAACGCCGACATAGCGCGCCATGTCCGACGCTTGCGCGAGCGTCAGGCTTGGCAGGAACCAGGAAGACACTCCCGCAAGCAGCGCGAGGAAGCGCCGTGCCCGACCAAGCCGCACAAGTGAAAGCACCATCTTCATAAAGGGCCCACATCGTTGTATCTGCAATCGGCGGCACGGTCATCCGGCGGCCGCTGCTGCAGGACTTCATTGCAGAACGCGCATCGGCCAGGGGACGCATGGAAATCTATTCGGAAGGTCCAAGCTGGGCCTGGGGCGTCTCACTTATCGTCGCGACCGTGGCGATCCACGCAACCGGGGTGGTGTGCATGGCGCTGGGGATGATCAGAATCCGCCACCGGGTGGAAGTCCGGCATCTCGGCCTGCGGTATGTCATGGCGATCGCCATCGGCGTCATCGCAACGATCGGTCTGGTGCTTACGATACTTCATGGGCTGGAGGCCGCAATCTGGGCGGCCGCCTATCTGAAGGTCGAGGCGCTCCGCTCGGCGTCCGATGCATTGCTCTTTTCTCTCGGCTCGATGACCACGGTCGGGGCCCCCGGCCTGACGCTGCCACGCCACTGGCAGTTGATGGGCGTGATGGAGGCCGCCAATGGCGCGCTGCTGTTCGGGATCAGCACGGCTTACATCTTCGGGGTGATGCAGGTTTATTGGCCGCTGCTGCGGCCTGTCCCCGACTGATGCCGCCGCTCCTTTCGTCTCAGGCGCCCCCCTCTCCCTTTGGACATATCGTGAAACGCGCCGGCCGGTTCCTGGGTCGCGCGGCGCTGGTCATCGTCGCGGTGGCCGCAACGCTCTGGGCTGCCCTGACGCTGCACTTCGCGCCGCTCGTGGCCCCTCCCTGGGGCGATGGGTTGGCCGCGCTTCTGTTGCTGACGACGGTTCTGGCTTTCCTTCGATTGCGCCTGATCCAGGCCGGCCTCGTATCGCTGCTCGCACCGGCCGTGGTGCTGGTGGCGTTTCTGCAGCTCCGGCCAATCAACGACCGCCCCTGGGAGACGGAGTATGCCGTCCTAGCCAGCTTCAGGCGCGACGGCGACGTGGTGCATGTTTCGAACATCCGAAACTTCAAATGGACCTCCGCGACGACGGCAATCCCCGGCTACCACGACGCCACGTTCAATCTGAGCGACGTGCAGAGCGTGGATCTGGTGATGTCCTATTGGGCAGGCGACGCGATCGCACATGTCTTCGTCAGCTTCGGTCTCGCGGACGGACGCCATCTGGCCATCTCGGCCGAAACGCGCCGCGCCGTGGGACAAGACTACTCGACGCTGGGGGGATTCTTCCGGAATTACGAACTGATCTATGTTGTCGCTGACGAGAGCGACCTGATTGGCGTGCGGACGAACATGCGAGGGGAGCGCGTCTACCTATACCGGCTGCACGTTGCGCCCCACATCCCAAGGCAGCTTCTGCTGAGCTATCTTCAGAAGATCGACGCGCTCGCGCATGTGCCGGAGTTTTACAATACGGTCGATGACAACTGCACAAGCAACGTGATCAGCCGGATCGAGACCACGGCCGGAAGCGACGGGCGGCCGCCCTACAGCTGGAAGTTGCTGTTGAGCGGATACACCGACTCATACGCCTACGATCTCGGCCGGCTTGACCGGAATTTGCCGTTTCCCGAACTCAAGCGCCGCAGCCTGATCGCTCCGCAGCCTGTTGAGTCCGCAGGCGAGGACTTCTCCCTGCTGATTCGGGAGAATCTGCCGTGATCCGGCCGCCGTCACGGCTTGAAGCGGGCTGCCGATGACCCGCGCGCTGATGCGGCTCCTGGGCTGGATCGGCTTGCTTGCCGCTGTTCTTCCCGCCGCATGCAGCCCGCCGGTGGAGGTTCACCGAGTGAGCCTTCGCTCCGCCTATGAGGAACTCAACCGCACTGCGCTGTCCAGCGACGAAATCAGCGAAGATTCGAGAACGGTTCTGCGCCGCGCCGCGCTGCTGGAGGTGTTCGACTCCGATCCGGATGAGGCGATTGCCGCGCTGCGTGCGCGCGCGATCGCCACCGGCATGGCGTGGCCGGACCTCTACGCACTCGCGGAAATGAGCTACTACCAGGGCGTTCGCACCAAATCGAAGCCGATGCTGCTCGCCGCGGCGCTTTATGCCTATGCCGTGCTCTTCCCGGCAGGCAATGCCGACAGGCCAAGTCCCTACAGCGCGCAATTCGCGCATGCAGCAGATTTCTACAACCTGGCGCTCACGCAAGTGCTGAGCCGCGATGAATCCGAAGACTCGGCCGCGCTGCGGGGAGGACAGTTTCCCGTGCCATTCGGGACCGTGGACGTAGCGGTCGATCAGGCGAGCCTGCGCTTCGCAGGCCGGACGATGACCTCGTTCGTGCCGACGATGAACGTGACGGTGACCGGTTTCAAGAACGATTACCGGAGCAGCGGAATCGGCGTTCCTCTTGCGGCAGGCCTTGCTCCGGCGCCGCAGCCGGATGGGGGACTGGTGCTCTCCCGCTATTTGCGCATCCCGACATCCGCAGTGATCCAGATGGACGACCCGCGCGGCCAACTCGCCGGCACCACGATGAACGCCCATCTGGCAGTTTACACGATCTACGATACCAGCAGTATCCGTATCGGCGCGCAGGAAGTGCCGCTGGAATACGACCAGACCGCAGTCCGCGCGCTGTTCGCTGTAGACGTGAAAAGCTGGTCGCGTGAGCTTTCCGGCCTCCTGAACAACACCGTGCTCGACCCGGACGATCCCACACTCAAGGATCATCTGTTCGGGCTTGAGCCGCACCGTCAGGGACGAATCCCCGTGGTGCTGGTGCATGGCACCGCTTCAAGCCCGGTCCGCTGGGGGGATATGGTGAACGATCTCCTGGAGGATCCGGAGATCCGCGACCATTTCGAGTTCTGGTTCTTCACCTACAACACCGGCAACCCGGTTCCCATTTCTGCGAACCTGCTGCGCACGTCGCTCGTGCAAGCCGTTTCATCCCTCGGCGGCGTTCAGGCGGACCCCGCACTTGGCCGCATGGTGGTGATTGGCCACAGCCAGGGCGGCTTGCTGGCGAAGATGGTCACGATCGAGTCGGGCACGAAGATCTGGGACACCATCAGCGACAAGCCGCTCGCCGATCTACCGCTGAAACCTGAAACCAAAGCGCTGCTTCAGGCATCGCTGTTCGTCCATCCGCTGCCGTTCGTCGAGACGGTGATATTCATCGCCACGCCCCACGGCGGCAGCTATCAGGCGAGCCTCACCATGGCGGGCATTTTCGCCAAGCTCGTGACGCTGCCGCTGAGCGTGGGCAGCGCCGCCGCCGATATCCTGAAAGCCGATGCCGGGGCGCTGAAACTGGGCATGGACCGGCGCACCTTCGACAGCATCAACGACATGTCGCCCGGAAACCCGGAAATGGAGACGATCAGAGCGATTCCCGTCGCCCCCGGCATCCATGCCCACTCGATCATTCCCACCCTGCAGGATGGTCCTTTGGACACCCGCAGCGACGGTGTTGTCCGGTATCAGAGCGCCCATATCGATGGGGTTGAATCCGAACTCGTCATCGAGCACCAGGGGCACTCGACCCAGTCGAATCCACTCGCCGTGCTCGAGGTGCGGCGCATCCTGGTGGAAATGCTCGGCCGCCCTGGCCGCGATGACACGCGATCCACCGCTGGAGGTCCGGCATCCGTGACCGCGGCATACGACGATCGGTCCGGGGGAATCAGACGTCAGGAGTTGCGGGCACGCGCCCTGCCCTAACTGCCTTGATGAAGGCGCGGTAGTCTCTTTCGTTCTGGTCGGCATACTCGACCGCGAACTCGGTGATCGCGTCGTCGAAGCGCGAACTCGATCCCATGTAGCCTGCGATCTGGGCGGCGTCTCCCGAGCGCGCATGGGCCTTGGCCAACGCCCACGCGCACAGTTTCCCGTATTCGCGCAGCATCTCCTCGTCCCAGTCTTCGATGATCGCCGACATCTTCATGTCGCGAAGCTGCCGCACATAGAGGTCGCGGCCGTTTACTCCGGTGGTCCAGCCAAGGAAGATATCGCTTGCCGATTGCATCAGCCGATGGCCGTTCACGACCCTCTGCCCATGGTTCGGGTAGACGCTTTTGCCTGCGTAGGGTTCCAGGACCGAGGGCCTGGCTTCCTTGATCTGCAGGAACAGCGGATCGTCGTCCGCCGCGATCCACAATCCGATGCAGCACAGTGTTCCTACGCTGCCGATGCCGACAACCTTCACTGCCGCATCGCAGAGACGATACCGGTCGAGCAGCACCCTGACGTGATCGGGCAATGACGCCCGGTAACGGGCGAGCGGTTCGCGAAACCCCGTTGTGATGCCCGGCGCGAGTTCCTCGGATGGATGGAAGATCAGCGGCGGATCGTCCTTCAGACGCGGCTCTGTTCCCCGATGCTCGACCAGCTTCGGGAACACGAATTCCGGCGCACTCTTTTCCTCAGCCGTCTCGACCCTTTTTTTCACTCGGTCGCGCGCACCGTCGCCCATCACCTCCATCACATCCTCGATGGCGACCGACTCATACCAGACCTCGAGCGCACGCTTCGCCGAGTAGTCGGCCATGTGCTCGCTGTATGATCGGACCGTCGCTCGGGCCGCGCGGGCCGCATCGGTCTCGCTCAGGCGCAGATAGCGGGCGGCAATCACGATGCTCGCGGTCAGCCGCTTGACGTCCCACTCCCATGGAGCCGGCAACGTCTCGTCAAGATCGTTGATGTCGAAGGCGACATTACGTTCAGGCGTCGCGAAACCGCCGAAATTCAGCAAGTGCGCATCGCCGCAGGCCTGCACGCGCAATCCCGATTGCGGTGTCGTCGCCAGGTCCGCCGCCATGATCGACGCCGAACCCCGATAGAAGCTGAAAGGCGACTGCATCATCCGGCCAAAGCGGATGGGGACGAGCTGGGGAATCCGACCCGCATCCGATTCGAGCAGAAGATTGATCGGATCGCGCCTGCCGTGGGGTGCCTTCCAGCCGGCGTGCGACTCGCGCGGCACTTTATCCCGCAGCGCCTTACCCAGTGCGCGGCGTTCGCTGGGCGCGGCCAGATCGGCGCGCGGCTCATTCTCTAGAGCCGAAGGCTGCGAAGACCTCGTGCCCTTAGACTTTGACCGGTCCTTATCGCCGTCTCTTTCTTTTTTCATCGCGGCTTCATCCAGATGTCGGCCAAGTAGCCGAGGCCCGGAAATGATGGTTTGCTCTCAGACCGTTGACTATCCCTCGACAGGAGCATTCTCCGGAATGCCGATGGTTCGGCTCATGCCTTAAGGATTGGCGGTCAATACCGTCGCTGATAGCCATGCCACACGAATTCGACGAGGTTCGCGCTTGATGAAGAACCTGGACCGGCGTCCACTCGGAAATCGCAATCATACCGCGGGTGCTATTTGCCGATCTGCGCGATCACGTCACGCAAATGTATGTCGGATAAACGCATGACGCCACGATACGGTTGGTTCAACTCAAGAATCAGAAAGAGCGCGCCTGCAACTGACAGCGAACCCACAAACATGGCAATTATAACGACTGGATTAAAGCGAGAAAACAGACCAAAACCGAGAAAAATAACCGATATCCAAAAAACCATTACGGTAAGGAACGGCCACGGGATCGCGTCCCCAAGCTGCCCAAACATGACCAAACGCGATCGCGATATGCTCTCAGCTTCTTGCACGGCCCGGCTCTGCATCATTCGTTGTGCGTCAGTTTTTGGAGAGAGATTTTGCAGCTCCTCGATATCTGCTCTTGCGAGCCTCTGCGTTTCTGCCGAGTTAAGCGCCTCCGGGCGTACACCATCCGATGACCAGATTCGATCGTGTGTGCTTTGGAGAGCGTCATGCAACCGGTCACGTGCAGCTTTGGCATCTGGGCCATAAAGTGCAAGCGTCCGGTCCAGCAGTTGTATATTCGCCAACATCCCATTTAGCTCGCTTGCCTGCGAATTGTAGGAACTGCTCGCCGACGCAATGAGTAGGCTTAATACCAATGCTGCCATAGTTGCAATCAGGCCCATAACGAGCTTTACGACATCGCAGGACTCCGTATCCAAGTGGTGGTCCGGCAGTCTAACATGCAGCACCATCCCAAAGAGACCGGCACCAAAAGAGCAAGCGAGAACACCCAGGGCAAAAGCATACGGGGTCATCCTCGTTAGCGCCTGTAATAGCCGCAAGTCATTGCGCGGCCAGCGAACCCTGTGCCTCTTGCTCGAGAAGCGCCGCTCGCTCTTCGGGTGTGAGCTTCTCCGGCTCGAGCACGACCGAGAACCGCTTCAGCGTGCCCGTGAACGCGAAGGGCATCTTGCCGGCATAGTCCTCGATCACGGGCGATCCGGTGTCTTCGCCGACATCGAAGGTCTCGTCGAGCGAGAAGCGGTTCGCGATCGTCCGCGGAATGCGGCCTTCCGCGACCTGCTTGCCGTCCACGAACAACGTTCCCGTCGCGCCCTTGCCGATGCCGCCGCCGTCATAGCCGAACCGGAAGCGTATGACGTGATCCCCGGGCGGGATCGCATCCGGTGCCGCAATGCGGAACTTGTGCTCGGGCTGATTCGACAAGGCGTAGGCGAATTCCGGGCGCCCGTCCTGCACCAGGAGGCCCCACCCGCCAAAGCGTCCACCGATCGTCGCCAAGACACCGCTCGGCGGCTTGTCGGGAACCGTCACCTCCGCCGCAATCACCCAGGACCTGTTCTTGAAGTTCGGCGCGGACCCTTCGGGGATGCGGATCATCCCGGGATAGTAGGTGAACTCGCTTCGGCCGCGCGTCAGGCTTGGCCTGATCGCGGGATCGACGCGCGAGGCAAAGGCGGAATCCAGAGGGAAGACGTTGTATTTCTTCGCCTCGACATCGAACGCCGCCTGTAGCTCCTTCAGCTTGTCCGGATATGCCGCAGCAAGGTTGTTGGCTTGGCTGAAGTCCACGTTGATATTGTAGAGTTCCCACTTGAAGTCGTCAGGGCTTGGTTCATAGCCCGAGGTGACCCAAGGCAGCCGCAAGGGCGTCGTGCTGGCCATCCAGCCGTCCTTGTAAATCGCCCGGTTTCCCAGGAGCTCGAAATACTGTGTGGTGTGCCGCGTGGGCGCCGCGGCGTTGTCAAACGTATAGACTAGGCTGGTGCCCTCCAGCGGTGTCTGCTGGGCTCCATCCATAACTGTCGGAGGCGTGATGCCGGTGGCTTCGTAGATTGTCGGGACGATGTCGATGACGTGGGAAAACTGCGTCCTGATCGTTCCCTTGTCCTTTATCCGCGCAGGCCATGAGATCACCATGCCGTTGCGGGTGCCGCCGAAATGCGAGGCCACCTGCTTCGTCCACTGCATCGGCGAGTCCATCGCGTGCGCCCAGCCCACAGGGTAGTGGTTGTAAGCTAGTGGGCCACCCAGCTGATCAATCATCGACAATAGGAAGGGCAGGGTCTCCGTGACTCCATTCGCTGCTGTCGCCACCTCGTTCGTGGTGCCCTGCATGGTGCCCTCGGCGCTCGCGCCGTTGTCGCCCATAATGTAGATGACCAGCGTATTCTCGAGCTGACCAGACTCTCGGACAGCGTCAATCACCCGTCCAATCTGGTTGTCCGCATAGGACAGCGCGCCGGCGTAGACCTCCATCATGCGTGCGAACAGGCGCTTCTGGTCAGGCGATAGCGTATCCCACGCGGGAATTTCCGCCGGTCGAGCGGTCAGTTTCGTGTCGGGCGGGACGATGCCGAGCTTGATCTGACGGGCGAGCGTTTCCTCGCGGACCTTGTCCCATCCCTGGTCGAACTGGCCCCTGTATTTGGCGATCCAGTCCTTCGGGGCATGGTGCGGCGCGTGCGCGGTGCCGGTCGCGTAATAGAGGAACCACGGCTTGCTGGGCGCGAGCGCGTGCTGCATCCGCATCCAGCGGATGGCTTGGTCGGCCAGGTCATGGTCGAGGATGTAGTCGGGGTGGCCCAGATACGGCTCGATGGGCCGATTATTCTCGTAGAGCGCCGGCGCCCATTGATCGGAGTCGCCGCCGATGAAGCCGTAGAAGTACTCGAATCCGAGGCCCATCGGCCATAGATCGAACGGCCCCGCCTGGCTCGACATCCAGTCCGGCACGTTGTGCATCTTGCCGAACCAGGACGTGTTGTAGCCGTTCTCACGCAGCCCTTCGCCGACCGAGCCGGAGCTGCGGGGGATCAGGGAATTATAGCCGGGAAAACCGGTCGCCATCTCGGTGATGACGCCGCTTGCGTTGGTGTGGTGGTTGCGTCCCGTAATGAGGGCCGACCGCGTCGGCGAGCACAGCGCCGTGGTATGGAACATGTCGTAGCGCAGGCCGCTATCGGCGAGCTGCTGGAATGTGGGCGTCTGGATCGGCCCGCCGAACGGGCTGCTCGCGCCGAAGCCGACATCATCGGTCAGAATCAGAAGGACGTTCGGCGCCCCTTGCGGGGCCTCCACGCCTTTCGGGAAGTCGGGCGTCGAGTCGGCCGCGGTCCGCCCGATCGTGCCCTGGAATGGCGGCTGCGGGTGAGGGAGCACGGAGTCCTGTGCAAACGCTGCGACGACCGCGGAACTGAGCAGCAACGTCCAAAAGCACAGGGCGGTCGCCATCGCGGCGCGGCGTCGGCTTATCATGACGTTTCTTCCCGGTTGAGGATGCCATCCCTCATTCGCCCGTTAGGCGATCGCATCGGGCGTGTCAAACCGCCCAACTCGATTGCGCGAGGAGGGCCAAACAGACATTAGGAGGTCGTCCGCCGAGGACGATTGATCCAGGTCAACTCCGCCCATTCCTTGAGACGAGGTCGTGAAGAGCGCGCATTCCCGTGAGGGTAGGCAGCACGGCGACGGGTCCGGCTGGCTTTTGAGTGGTTTCTGAAGGTTCGAACGTTTAGCCCTCTCAAGACTGGCGTCAGGTGCCTCTGATGGCACGAACCTCAGAGGATCGCTCGTCGATCGGAATAATCGGCAAGGCGCCTGGTCCTGCCGCTGGCAGTGCACGAAGATGATCCATGATCGCCTGCCACTCCTTGATCTCGGTGATGGCCCCGTTTTGCCTTACGGTGTTGACGCTGGAGGGGTCGACTGTGCCCGCCGGTGGCAACAGATACGGCGTTTCGTGGCGTGGATCTGCCAACGCCTCGATCTTCGACGCCATGGGCTGGCCATTCTTTTTCTTGGGCACGAAAGCCAGCCGCCCGCGCGTGTTTTTCGGGATCGCGACCAGGATGAGCCCGAAATACAGGGGACACGTCAGACTATATAGACTCGCGCCATCTCCACCGATATCGATGCTCCGATATCCACGGTCGAGATCGCCGACTTCGATCCCGATCACCACGTCCAGCTCCGGACGTGCCGGATCGTAGGTGAACCGCATCCCGGACGTGCGCGGGAAGTATTCTCCGGGGTGGGCCGGATTATCGATCAGAAGGAATTCGAGGATGTTCTTCAGGTCGCGGCCGGTGAAGTAGGCGGTGACCAGCGTGTTGCCCGCCGTGGGGTCCAGGACCCCCGCCCCAAGCGGCGCGACGGCGAAGACGTCGTAGACAGTCTGAATTCCGGTCTTCCCACGCGTCAGGCCGGAACGCATCAACCCGTTGGCGGTGAAGCCGATGTCCGCCCCCGTGGCACTCCGGAACGCATCGGTGCACAGGTTGGCGAGGATCGTGCTCGCCCCGATGTCCGAGAAGGTGTTCGGAAGACCCCGGGGCGCAATCGCAAGCGGCTGGTCGATGCTGAAGCCGCGCGAGGCGAACACCACATCGGTGACCGTCTTCTTCAAGCTGGCGATCTCGTCGCCGATGTTCCGATCACCAAGGATGGTGTCGTCGATCGGATATATCTTATACGAGTCGACCTTGATGCTGTTGCCGTCGAGAGTGATCACCAACTCGCCGAGGTTTTCCCCATATTTCCCGGTCTGCACGACCGGCGTTCGCCCGTTGACGATGATGGGCTCGTCGAGCTCCGTGTGGCCGTGACCGCCAATCTCGTTGCCGAGACGCCAATCGCGCTTACCGGCGAGCAGGTCGCCTTTCTTGATAAGCAGAACCTGCGCTGTCGCGAGCGCCACGTCGAGAGCAGCGCACCGGGTGAGTTGCTGTGCGCCGACACGCTCTTTGTCGGGAGCCTCAAGGGGGTGGGGAAAGTCTACCTGCACGCCGTCATCGACACCTACGGCAGTTACCCGTTCGGCTTCCTGCACGTCTCCAAGCAGCCCGAGGCAGCAGTGGCGGTGCTGCACAACGATGTGCTTCCGTTCTACGCGCAGCGCGATCTGCCCACTCATGCCGAGCTGACCGATAACGGTCGCGAGTTCTGCGTCACCGAGCAGCACCCTTATGAACTCTACCTGGCGCTGAACGACATCGGGCACCGGCGCACCCGCATTCGCACACCCAAGACCAACGGCTTCGTCGAGCGCATCAACGGCACCGTGATCGACGAGTTCTTCGGGT
>JAFEFJ010000096.1 GCA_018240635.1 Pseudomonadota bacterium
GCCGCCCTGCTGCGCGCCGAGGATTTCGCGGTCGAGGTCACCGCCGATATCCGCCAGGCGATCTGGGCGAAGCTGCAGCTCAACCTCGCCACCGGCCTGTTCGGCTGCCTCACCGCGCGGCCGCCGGGAGAAAGCTACGACGACCCCGCTATCGCCGACGGCGTGCGCGCCGTGGTGGCCGAGGTGGGGGCGATCGCGCAGGCTCTCGGGTTCCGGACCGATTTCACGGGCGACCAGATCATCCGGATGGTCCGCCACCAGAAACACAAGTCGAGCATCGTGCAGGACCTGGAAAAGGGTCGTCCGATGGAAATCGACCCCATGTTCGTGTTGCCGCTGGAAATGGCGGCGCTCGCCGGTGTTCCCACCCCGACGCTCGCGCTTCTCGTCGCGCTGGTCCGCGCACGGGCGCGGCTCGTCGGCGCCTATCCCCCCTAGCAGGCAGAAGAACGGCACGCATGTTGGACGATACATCGCTTCGGCGCTTTGGCAGCGGGCGCGAGGTCAAGCGCATCGAGGACGCGGGCCTTCTCGCCGGAAAGGGGCGCTTCACGGATGACGTGTCGCTGCCGGGGCAGGTGCATCTGGCATTCCTGCGCTCGCCCGTCGCGCATGCGCGGATCGTCTCGATCGACACCAGCGCCGCGTCCGCCATGCCGGGCGTGGTCGGCGTGCTGACCGGCGCCGATCTCGTGGCCGATGGCGTCAAGCCGCTTCCGGTCGCGCCGGTGTTCAAGCGTCTCGACGGCTCGCCGGGCGCGACGCCGCTGCGCCGCGCCCTGGCGCACGAGGCCGTGCGCTTCGTGGGCGAGGCGGTCGTGGCGGTGTTCGCGGAAACGCTCGACCAGGCGCGCGACGCGGCCGAGGCGGTGCTGGTCGATTACGAGGAACTCCCCACCGTCGTCACGCTCGCGCAGGCCACCGCCGAGGGCGCGCCGCTCATCATGCCCGAGGCCGCGGGCAACATCGCGGCCCAGATGCGCCACGGCGATGCGGCGGCCAGCGACGCCGCCTTCGCCAGGGCCGCGCACGTGGTGTCCGTCGATATCGTCAACCAGCGCCTGATCCCCGCGCCGATGGAGCCGCGCGCGGGTCTCGCGATCTACGATCCCGCAACCGACCGCATCACGCTTCGCCTGTCCAGCCAGATGCCCTCGGGCGCGCGCGACACGCTCTGCAATGCCGTGCTCGGCATCCCCACCGACAAGGTCCGCGTCGTGGTGGACGACGTGGGCGGCGGGTTCGGCATGAAGACCGGCCTCTACGCCGAGGACATCGTGGTGGCCTACGGCGCCCGCAAGTTCCGCCGGCCGGTGAAGTGGAAGGCGGCGCGCATCGACGAATTCCTGGCCGCCAGCGCGGGCCGCGACATCGAAACCCATGCCGAGCTGGCGCTGGACGAAAACGGCAAGGTGCTCGCCTACCGCATCCGCACCCTCGCCAATGTCGGCGCCTATGCCGGCACCAGCGGCATGATGATCCAGTTGCTCATCGGGCCGTGGGTTTCGACCAGCATCTACGACATCCGGCCGATCGATTTCGTCTTCAGCGCGGTGCTGACCAACACCACGCCGACCGGCGCCTATCGCGGCGCCGGCCGCCCCGAGGCGATTTTCCTGATCGAGCGCCTGTTCGACGAGGCGGCGCGGCAGCTCGGGATGGACCCCGCCGAAATCCGCCGGCGCAACCTCATCCGCCCCGAGCAGATGCCCTACACGAACGCGATGACGCAGACCTACGACAGCGGCGATTTCCCGTCCGTTCTGGAGCAGGGTCTCGCGCTCGCCGACTGGGACGGGTTCGCTGTCCGCGAGGCGCAGAGCAAGGCCAGCGGCCGGCTGCGCGGACGCGGCCTTGCGTCCTTCCTCGAATGGACGGGCGGCAACGCGCTGGAGGAGCGGGTCACCGTCGCGGTGAAAGGAAGTGGTGAGATCGAAGTCTATGCCGCCACGATGCCGATGGGGCAGGGGATCGCGACCTCCTACGCGCAGCTCGTCGTCGATGTGTTCGGCGTCCCGATCGAGCAGATCCGCGTGGTGATGGGGGACACCGACCGCGGCCAGGGTTTCGGCAGCGCCGGCTCGCGTTCGCTGTTCACCGCGGGCTCCGCGCTGAACCATGCGTCGGAGCAGGCCGTGAAGAATGGCCGCGAGCTGGCGGCGGAAGCGCTGGAGGCGGCGGTTGCCGACATCGAATACGAAGCCGGCGTCTTCCGCGTCGCGGGCACCGACCGCGCCATCGGGCTGTTCGACCTCGCCGCCCGTCAGCCGGAGCAGCGCATCCATGTCGATGCGACGACGAAAGTGGATGGACCGAGCTGGCCCAACGGATGCCATGTCTGCGAAGTGGAGATCGATCCCGCCACGGGCGCCGTGGAGATCGTTTCCTACAAGTCGGTCAACGATGTTGGGCGCGTGGTGAACCCGATGATCGTGCGCGGCCAGCTCGACGGCGGCGCCGTGCAGGGCATCGGCCAGGCGCTCGGCGAATACATGCCGTACGACCCTGATTCCGGCCAGGCGATGGCGGCCAGCTTCATGGACTACTGCATGCCGCGCGCCGATATCGTGCGCGACTTCGTGCACCTGCTCGATCAGTCCACCCCGTGCCGGAACAATCCGCTGGGCGTCAAGGGCGTGGGCGAACTCGGCACCATCGGCGCGACGCCGGCGGTGGTGAACGCGGTCGTGGATGCCCTCGCGCGCAACGGATTCGCCAAGGCCGCCGCCGCCCTTCAGATGCCGCTGACGCCGCAGAAGGTCTGGCAGGCGATGCAGTAGCGCCGCACCGTCGCGTCCCCGCGGCAAGCGGCCGGTTGGCGGCGGGCCGCGTTCGGCGCATGCTCGCGCGGAAGCGGCGCCGATGGCGGCGCGGCGGGGAAGGAAGCGCGGCAATGCCGGTCGTCACGGTCGAGGAAAAAGGCCCGGTCTCGATCGTCCGCATCAACCGGCCGGACCGGCTGAACGCGATAAGCTCCGCCGTCGCCGTCGAGCTGCAGCAGGCTTTCCAGGCCTTCGATGCCGCCTCCTCGCAGCGCGTGGCGGTCCTGAGCAGCGTGGGTGACCGCGCCTTCTCGTCGGGGGCCGATGTCACCGATCTGCCGGAACTGTGGCGCTGCATCCCGAATGTCGGCTTCCGCACCGACAAGCCGATCATCGCGGCGACCACCGGCTGGTGCGTGGGCGGCGGCATCGTCGTGGTGATGATGTGCGACCTGATGGTCTCCACCGAAAGCACCCAGTTCTACTATCCCGAGGCGAAGCTCGGCATCACCGGCGGCATGATCAGTTCGCTTGTCACGCGGATGCCGCACAAGCTCGCGATGGAGGTCATGCTGCTCGGCACCAAGGTCAGCGCGCAGCGAGCATACGAGGTCGGCTTCGTCAACAAGGTGGTGCCCGACGGCATGCACGAGGCCGAGGCGCTCGCGATGGCGGAAACCCTGGTCGATTCCGCGCCCCTGGTGGTGGCGACGCTGAAGCGCTTCGTCAACGAGATGATCCTGCCGATCGGCCCGGTCGAACAGATGGCGCGCACCGGCATCGATCTCGCCCGCGTGCGCAACAGCGCCGACCTCAAGGAAGGGATCGCCGCGCACAAGGAAAAGCGGCGGCCGCGCTTCACCGGCCAATGATGGAGAGACACGCATGAACGATGTCGTGGAAGACCGGATGGGCTTCGCGCCGGATTTCGACGCGCCGATCCCCTACATGCAGCGAACGCGCGACTACTACCGTGCGATCGGCTACGAGGTGCCGTACCGCTGGGCGCACTACGTGGACGTGCCGTTCCAGCCGCTCTCCATTCCGCTCTCGAAGGCGCGCGTGGCCATCGTCACCACGGCAGCGCGGTTCGATCCGTCGAAGGGCGATCAGGGACCGGGCGCCCCGTACAACGGCTCGGCGAAGTTCTACCAGGTCTACGATGGCGACAGCGCGACCGATCCCGATCTGCGCATCTCCCATATCGGCTACGACCGCGTCCACACCACCGCCACCGACAGCAACACCTGGTTTCCCCTGCCGTTGCTCCGGCGCTTCGCCGAGGCGGGCCGCATCGGCGCGGTCGCCCCGCGCTTCTTCGGCGCGCCGACCAACCGCAGCCATCGCGTGACCATCGAAACCGACGCCCCCGACATTCTCGCGCGCTGCCGACAGGATGGGGTGGATGCCGCGGTCCTGGTGCCGAACTGTCCCGTCTGCCACCAGACCGTCAGCCTCGTCGCGCGGCACCTGGAGGAAAACGGGATTGCAACGGTCGTGATGGGCTGCGCCAAGGACATCGTCGAACATGCCGGCGTCCCGCGCTTCCTGTTCAGCGACTTCCCGCTCGGCAACTCGGCCGGCCGGCCGCACGACGCGGCCTCGCAGGAAGCGACGCTGGAACTCGCCCTGCGCGTGCTGGAGACCGCGCCCGCCGCCCGCACCACCGTGCAATCGCCGCTGCGCTGGTCCGCCGATCCTTCCTGGAAGCTCGACTACCTGAACCTGGAGAAGATGGGCGCCGAGGAACTCGCCCGCCGCCGTGCCGAGTTCGATCGCCAGAAGGAAATCGCGCGCGGCAATCGCGTGGAAGCGGCATGAGCCGTCCGTTCGAAGGCGTCCGCATCCTCGACTTCACGCAGGTCCTCGCGGGACCATACGCCAGCTACCAGCTCGCGTTGCTGGGCGCGGAGGTCATCAAGGTCGAACGGCGGGAAGGCGAGGACATGCGCCGCACGCCGCTCAGCCGCGAATGGGCGGATCGCGGCATGGCGCCCGCCTGGCAGGCGGTCAACGGCAACAAGAGAAGCCTCACGCTCGATCTGCAGAACCCGGAAGCGGTCGGCATCGTGCGCCGCCTCGTCAGGGATGCCGATGTCGTGATGGAGAACTTCCGCCCCGGCGTCATGGACCGTCTCGGCATCGGCCACGCGGTGCTGGCCGAGGTGAACCCGCGCCTGATCTACTGCGCCATCAGCGGCTTCGGCCAGACCGGCCCGGAACGCCTCAGCGCCGGATACGACGGAAAGATCCAGGCGATGTCGGGCATCATGTCGATCACCGGCCACCCCGAAACCGGCCCGACCCGCGCGGGCTTCGCTGTCTGCGACGTGCTCTCCGGCATGACGGCGGCATTCGCGGTCTCCAGCGCGCTGTATCAGCGCACGCATACGGGCAAGGGCCAGTTCATCGACGTCTCGATGCTGGAAGCGACGCTCGCCTTCCTTTCGGGCCAGATCGCCGACTACACGGTGGCCGGCCACCGTCAGGTGCAGTCCGGCAACCAGGCGGTCAGCCGACGCACGACCGCCAATCTGTTCAAGGCGGGCGAGGGGTACCTGCTCCTCGCGGTCAACAGCGAGCAGCAATACCGCGCGCTGATGACGGAACTGGGCCGCGCCGACGTGCTGGACGATCCGCGCTTCGCCGACTGGTTCCTTCGCAACGAAAACGCCGCCGCCCTGCGCGAGATCATCGAGGAAGCACTGGCCGCCGAGGATTCCAAGACCTGGGAAGCGCGCCTGAACCCCGCCGGCGCGCCCTGCGCCAGCATCTGGCGGATCGAGGAAGTGATCGATCATCCCCAGATCGCCGCACGCCACGTCATGCAGCACGTCGAGACGCCCCACGGCCCGCTCCGCCTGATGGGCAGCGGGTTCCTGCTCGCCCATGGCGGCGGACGGCTCGACCGCGCGCCTCCGGCGCTCGGCGCCGATACCGGCGCGGTCCTCAGGGAAGCGGGCTACGACGCCCAGGAAATCGCGCGGTTACGGAGCGCCTCGGTCATCTGACGATGGCGCGCGCCTCGCCGGAAGGCGCGCCCTCCCGACTGCTCGCGGTGGCGGCACGGACCCTCCAGGGCATGCCGCCGCTTGACCGCGTGGCGCCGGTCGCGGACGCGGGCTTCGGCGCGATCGGTTTTTTCGTCGAGCCGGATGCCTGGCCCGATCCTCTGGTGCGTGACGTCCGCGCGCTCTGTGGCGACCAGGGGCTCCGCATCCTGGATGTCGAGGCGGTGCGCATCCTCGCCGAACCCGACCTGCACACGGCCGCGCGGATTATCGGAATTGCCGGCCGTCTCGGCACGGCAAACGTTCTGGTGGTCGCCCATCATCCCGGCCGTGCCGAAACCGTTCGGCAATTTCGCGAGATCGCGGCAATGGCAGGGGATGCCGGCCTGCGCGCCGCGCTGGAGTTCATGCCGTTCCGGCCCGTCGCCACGCTGCGCGATGCGGTGCAGGTCGTGCATGATGCCGGCCATCCGGCGGGCGCGGTCCTGGTGGACAGCCACCATCTGAGCCGCAGTGGCGGGCAGCCTCAGGATGTTCGCGCTGTGCCGGCCGCCATGCTGCCCTACGTGCAGATCTGCGACGTTCCGGCCATCCCCGCCGATCCCACGCCGGAGGCGGCTTGGCGGGAGGCGCGGGACAGCCGCCGGCTGCCCGGAGCGGGGGGATTGCCGCTGCGCGAATTGATCGAAGCGCTGCCGCCTGGCTGTCCGCTGAGCGCCGAACTGATCGGGCCGCGCGTCCGGCAACCGTATCCCGACGCCACGTCCTTCCTCCGCGCCGTCGCCCGGTCCCTCAAGCCGCTGATCGTCCGATAAGAGATGCTCCGCGTGTCAGCGGCCATTCGTGCGTAAGATCTGGCAAGCGTGCCCGGCCATTGCAACGAAAGCGCCATCCGGCCCATCGTGCCGTCCCAACTCAGGTTCCCCATCTCGTCCCGAACTGCCGATGAGACCCGCACCGATCGCATTCTTCCGCGGCCTCGGACGACATGATCAAGTCAGGCCGCCTGGACAAGGAGCCAACCCGTGAACCTTCCGAATTCAGCCGATGCCGCGCTCCGCCGGCGTGCGCTGCGCGTGGTGCCCGGCGGCATGTGGGGCCATCAGCACGCCGCGCGCCTGCCCAGCGCTTATCCTCAGTTCTTTGCGCGCGCGCAGGGCGCGCGAATCTGGGATGTCGATGGCAACGCCTATATCGATCTGATGTGCAGTTGGGGACCGATCATCCTCGGCCATCACGCGCCCGAGGTCGAAGAGGCCGTGCGGCTCCAATCCGAGAGGGGCGACTGCATGAACGGCCCCAGCGAGGCGATGGTCGAGCTGGCCGAGCTACTGGTGGACACGATCCCCCATGCGGACTGGGCCCAGTTCCAGAAGAACGGCACGGATGCAACGACGGCTGCCGTGACGATCGCCCGCGCCGCTACGGGGCGGCGCAAGATCCTGGTCGCGAACGGCGCCTATCACGGTGCCGCGCCGTGGTGCCTGCCCTCGCTCGCGGGCGGCATGGCGGAAGATCGGGCGCACATCGTCCAATACGAATACAATGATGTCGCCAGCCTCCATGCCGCCGCCGACTGGGCGGATGGCGATCTGGCGGGCATCGTCGCCAGCGCCTTTCGCCACGATCTCGCACGCGATCAGGAAATGCCGACCGCCGAGTTTGCGCGCGCGGCCCGCGCGCTGTGCGACGCGACCGGCGCGGCGCTGATCCTGGACGATGTTCGCGCAGGGTTTCGCCTGCATCTCGGCGGCAGCTGGGAGCCCTACGGCGTTCGCCCCGACCTGTCCGCGTGGAGCAAGGCGATCGCGAACGGCTATCCGCTTGCCGCCGTCACCGGCTGCGACCGTTTCCGCGATGGCGCCGCCTCCGTGTTCTCGACCGGCTCGTTCTGGACCGCCGCCGTGCCGATGGCGGCGGCGGTCGCGACGCTGCACGTCCTGCGGCGGGGCGAGGCGATTCCGCTGATGGAGCGGCTCGGCACGCGGCTGCGCCAGGAGCTTGCCAACCTTGCGGAACAGAACGGCCTTCGCATCCGGCAGACCGGTCCGGTGCAGATGCCCATGCTGCTGTTCGAGGACGATCCGCAGTTCCAGCGCGCAGAGGTGTTCTGCAACGCGGCCCTTGCGCACGGCGCCTACCTTCATCCCCGGCATAACATGTTCCTGTCGGCCGCCCACACGGACGACGACATCGACATCGTTCTCGATGCCGCGGGTCACGGCTTTGCCGCAGCGGCGCGGGTGGCGCCGCCGGCGGAATAGCGCACGCCGGCGCTACGGCTGGTAGCGCCGGAAGTCCGGCTTGCGCTTCTCCAGGAACGACCGGACGCCCTCCTTCGATTCATCGGTCGCGTAATACATCTTCAACGCCTGCATCCCCATGCCGCTGATCCCGCGGATGTTGTCGCTGTCGGCGTTGAAGCTGCGCTTCGCGATGGCGATGGCGGTCGGGCTGCGCTCCATGATCTCGGCGCACCACAGCGCAACCTCGGCATCCAGGTCCTCGTGCGGCACGACGCGGTTCACCAGGCCCATCGCCATCGCTTCGGCCGCGGTATAGCGGCGGCACAGGTACCAGATCTCGCGCGCCTTCTTCTCGCCGACGATGCGCGCCAGATACGCCGTGCCGAAGCCCGGATCGACCGATCCCATCTTCGGCCCGACCTGGCCGAACTGCGCCTTCTCCGATGCAATCGTCAGATCGCAGAGCGTGGCGAGAACGTTGCCGCCGCCGATCGCGTATCCCTGCACGCGCGCGATGACGGGCTTTGGCACCTCGCGGATGACCGACTGCAATTCCTCCACCGGCAGCCCCACCATGCCGCGCCCGTCGTACTGGCCGTCATGCGCGGACTGGTCGCCCCCGGTGCAGAACGCGCGGTCGCCGGCGCCGGTCAGCACGATCACGCCCACGTCCCGGTCCCAGCCGGCGCGGTTGAACGCATGGATCAACTCGTCGCAGGTTCGCCCGCGGAATGCGTTCAGCACCTTCGGCCGGTTGATCGTGATCCGCGCGACGCCGTCCGCGGCCTCGAACAGAATATCCTCGTAGTCCATTGTCGTTCTCCTTGTTCAGCCCGCCATCGTCAGGCCGCCGGACACGCTGAGCACCTGCCCGGTGATGAAAGCCGCATCCGCGCTCGCGAAGAAAAGGATCGCCCCCGGCAGGTCCTCCGGTTCGCCGATGCGCCCCATCGGAACGGCGCGCCGGAACGCTTCCTCCAGCTTCGCCGGATTCGCGGCGCCCTTCTTGAACTCGGCGAACAGGTTCGTGTTGGTCGCGCCTGGGCACACGACATTCACGGTGATCCCATGACGCGCGTGCTCGCGCGCCAGCGTTTTTGAAAAGCTGATCAAGCCGCCCTTGCAGGCCGCGTAGACCGCTTCGCCCGACGATCCCACGCGCGCGGCGTCGGAGGCGATGTTGACGATGCGCCCGCTGCCGCGCGCCGTCATGCCTGGCAGCACGGCATGGTGCATGTTCAGCGGGCCCATCAGGTTCACGTCGATCAGCTTGCGCCAATCCTCGGGCACGGTGTCCCGGAAGGGCCGGAACACGTCCCACCCCGCATTGTTCACCAGCACGCCGACTGGCCCCAGCGCCGCCTCGGTCTCTTCCACGGTCCGCAGCACCGCGCTCCGGTCCACGATGTCGCACGCGAACGCCCGCGCCGCGCCGCCGGCGTGGACGATTTCGGAGGCGACCCGTTCGGCCGCCGCGCCGTCCTTGTCCACCACCGCGACGCGGGCGCCTTCCTCCCCGAAGCGCAGGCAGGTCGCGCCGCCGATGCCGCCCCCGCCGCCGGTGACGAGAACCACCTTGTCCTTCAGGCCGCGCATCCTGCCCTCCCCGGCATCCGCGAATGCCGGGGAGCTTAGCCGAAATACGCGCGCCGCGATGTCAGGCGCGGGGCGGGGCGAGGCGCCTCAGCCGAACAATGCAAGCGCGTTTCGCACCGTCTCGATCACGCCCCAGGCGAGGGGGATGCCGACGAACCCCCAGGCGAGGATCAGGTGCAGCGCCGTCGTTCCGCCGGCCGTTTGTTCTCGCATGTCCGTTCTCCCCCCCCTCAGGCCACGCCGACCTCGTCAAGCAGCTCCTCGCGCATGTAGTGCCGCTCATGGACCGAGCGGATCATGAAGTTGCAGAGGAACCCAACCACCAGAAGCGCCGCCATGATGTCCATGGTGACGTTGTAGGCTTGCGCCTTGGGAACGCCGCTGTCGATCTGATACTGCCGGATGTAGTTCACCAGCACCGGCCCCAGGATGCCCGCTGCGGACCACGCGGTGATCAGCCAGCCATGGATCGCGCCGACATAGCGGGTGCCGAACATGTCGCGCAGATAGGCGGGTACCGTCGCGAAGCCGCCGCCGTACATGCTGATGATGACCAGGAAGCACAGCACGAACAAGCTCAGGTTGCCGACCGCGCCGGTATAGGGCACCGCCGCATACAGCACCGTGCCGAGCGCGAAGAAGATGAAGTACGTGTTCTTCCGCCCGATGAAGTCCGATGTTGATGCCCAGAAGAACCGCCCGGCCATGTTGAACAGACTCATCAGCCCGACGAAGCCGGCTGCGGCGACGGGCGTCACGCGGCCCGGGAACATCTCCTGGCTCATCGCCGATGCCTGGCCCAGCACGCCGATGCCGGCGGTCACGTTCAGGCACAGCACCCACCAGATCAGCCAGAACTGCGGCGTCTTTAGGGCCTGGTAGACATAGACATCCTGCGTGGTGACCAGTTTCTTCGGCGTGAGCGGCGCAACGTAGCCCGCCGGCTGCCAGCCCGGCGCGGGCACGCGCACGATGGCCGAGCCCACCAGCATGAACGCGAGATACACCACGCCCATGACGACGAATGTCTCGGCGACGCCGACATGGGTTGACGTCGAGAAATGCTTCATCAGCCAGACCGACAGCGGGGAGGCGACGAAGGCGCCGCCGCCGAAGCCCATGATCGCCATGCCGGTCGCCATTCCGGGCCGGTCCGGAAACCATTTGATCAGCGTGGACACCGGCGAGATGTAGCCGAGGCCGAGCCCGATTCCGCCCAGCACGCCGTAACCCAGATACACGAGCCAGAGCTGATGGCTCGAAATTCCGAAAGCGGAAACCAGGAAGCCGCCGCCGAAGCACAACGCGGCGGTGAACATCGCGCGGCGCGGGCCGCCTTCCTCCACCCACCGCCCCATGATCGCAGCGGAGAGGCCAAGGCAGAAGATCGCGATGCTGAAGATCCAGCCGAGATCGGTCAGTTTCCAGTCGGCGGCTGCCGACTGCGTGATTCCGATCAGCTTCGTCATCGGCAGGTTGAAGACGCTGAACGCGTACACCTGCCCGATGCAGAGATGGATGCACAGCGCCGCCGGCGGCACCATCCAGCGGCTGAAGCCGGGCCGCGCGACCGTGCGGTCCCTGTCGAGAAATGAAGCCATCCCGTCCGTGTCCCTTTATTTATCGTTGATTTGAAGATTGTTCTCCGATGGCCCTCACGCTTGGGGCTGCTCGACCGGAGAGGAAAGGGCGCGCACCAGCAGCGGATCAAGTCCGCCGCCGCCGCGCGCGATCAACGCGCCGAGCGCCCTGCGCTTCACCGGCGGCCAGAACTCGGCGATGTGCCCGGCGATGCCGGCGCACGCCTCCCGCTCCGGATAGGGCCGGAAGAACGCGGCGATCTGATTGGCTTGCTCGGCGAGCTTGCTCGCATCCTCGTCGGGGTGCTCGGACACGGCTCAGTCCGCGGCGTCGGGCACGGCGATTCGCGTCAGTTCGTCCTGTTCGCGGGCGAACTGCTCCTGCCATGCCGAAGGCCGGTTCGTGCGCCGCACCTGCACGGCGGTGACCTTGTATTCCGGGCAGCCGGTGGCCCAGTCCGCGTGCTCGGTCGTGACGACGTTCGCGCCGGTCTCGGGGTGATGGAAGGTCGTGTAGACGACCCCGGGCTGCATCCGTTCCGTGACATGGGCCCGCAGCGTGATCTCACCGGAACGGCTCGACAGCAGCACAAGGTCCCCGTCGGCGATGCCCCGGTTCTCCGCATCGCTCGGATGAATGTCCAACCGGTCCTCGCGGTGCCAGCGCCGGTTGTCGGTGCGCAGCGTCTGCGCGCCGACGTTGTACTGCGTCAGGATGCGCCCGGTCGTCAGCACCAGCGGGAAGCGCGGGCCGGTGCGCTCCTCCGTCGGCACGAAGTCGGTGATCTGGAAGCGCCCCTTGCCGCGCACGAAGCCCTTCTCGTGCATCACCGGCGTGCCTTCCGGCGCCTGGTCGTTGCACGGCCATTGCACGGACCCCAGGGCGTCCAGCTTGGCGTAGGACACGCCCGCGAAGCTCGGTGTCAGGCGCGCGATCTCGTCCATAATCTCGCCGGGATGGGCGTAATGCATCGGGTAGCCCAGCGCGTTCGACAGCGCCACCGTCGCTTCCCAGTCGGCCTTGCCGCCCAGTGGCGCCATCACCCGGCGCACCCGGCTGATCCGCCGCTCGGCGTTGGTGAACGTGCCGTCCTTTTCCAGGAACGACGATCCGGGCAGGAACACGTGCGCGTATTTCGCGGTCTCGTTTAGGAACAGATCTTGCACGACCACGCATTCCATCGCCCGCAACCCGTCCGTGACATGCTGCGTGTCGGGATCGGACTGCGCGATGTCCTCGCCCTGGATATAGATCCCCTTGAAACGGCCGGCCGCCGCCTCGTCCAGCATGTTCGGGATACGAAGGCCCGGCTCGCCGGATTGCGCGACGCCCCATGCGGCTTCGAATGCCGCGCGCGTGGCGCTGTCGGCGACATGGCGGTAGCCCGAGAATTCGTGCGGGAACGAACCCATGTCGCAGGCGCCCTGCACGTTGTTCTGCCCACGCAGCGGGTTAATGCCGGCACCCGATTTGCCGATGTTTCCTGTCGCCATCGCCAGGTTCGCCATCGCGATCACGGAGGTCGAGCCCTGGCTGTGCTCGGTGACGCCCAGCCCGTAATAGATCGCCGCTGCGCCGCCCGTCGCGTAGAGACGCGCCGCCGCGCGCACCGACGCAGCCGGCACCCCGGTAAGGGCCTCGCTGGCCTCCGGCGAATTGCGCGGCTCGGCGGCGAAGCGCGCCCAGGCGTCGAAGGCGGGCAGATCGCAGCGTTCGCGCACGAAGTCCTGCGCGACCAGTCCCTCCGTCACCACCACATGCCCGAGCGCGTTCAGCAGCGCGACGTTGGTGCCGGGCTTCAGTTGCAGGTGATGCTCGGCCCGCACATGCGGCGTCTGGACCAGGTCGATGCGCCGCGGATCCGCCACGATCAGCCGCGCGCCTTCCCGCAGCCGCCGCTTCATCCGCGAAGCGAATACCGGATGGGCGTCGGTCGGGTTCGCCCCGATCACCAGGATCACGTCCGACTGGTCGACCGAGGCGAAGTCCTGCGTGCCGGCCGAAGTGCCCAGCGTCGCCTTCAGCCCGTAGCCGGTCGGCGAGTGGCACACCCGCGCGCAGGTATCGACGTTGTTGGTGCCGAAGGCGGCGCGCACCAGCTTCTGCACCAGATACGTCTCCTCGTTGGTGCAGCGGGAGGAGGTGATGCCGCCCACCGAATCGCGCCCGTAGCGCGCCTGGATGCGGCGGAATTCCGCGGCGGCATGGCCGATCGCCTCCTCCCACGAAACCTCCCGCCACGGGTCGGTGATGCGGGCCCGGATCATCGGCTTCGTGATGCGGTCCTTGTGGGTGGCGTAGCCGAAGGCGAAGCGGCCCTTGACGCAGGAATG
>JAFEFJ010000097.1 GCA_018240635.1 Pseudomonadota bacterium
GCCGATGACGATGGCGAGGTGCTCCTGCGCGCCGTCGGGCGTGCGGAAGGCGACGATGCGGGCGTCGGGGGCATCCTCCAGCGGCACCGCCGCCTCGGCGACGCGCTGCAATCCTGCCGCCGCCTCGGCGGGATAGGCGAGCACGTCCGCGCCCGGAACCGGCACGACGCCGATCCTTCCGGCCGCGGCGGCGGCATCGGCGGCGGAGGGGGCGACCAGCACGGCGGGCAACAGGCGGGCGATCTTCGCGAGCGCGAAGGAGGGACCGGCCTGCGGGGCGGCCACGGCGGCGGCTTCCGGGATTTCGGGCAACGTCTGCTCGGCGGTGGGGTCCGCGATGGCCCGCAGCAGGCCGGGGTCCAGCAGGGCTGGCCCGATCCGCAGCGACACCGGCTCGGCCTGCTCCAGCGGGCGGTGCAGCAGCGCGGCGGCCCGCGCGGCGGCCAGCACCAGCATGGGCGGGCCGTCGGACAGGGCGAGGAAATCCGACAGGCCGGCGGCCGCGGTTTCCGCCGACAGCACCGTGACGCCCGGCTGATCGGGGCCGGCGCCGGTCAGCAGGACCGGCGCGCCGCGCCGCAGATCGGTGCTGGCGCGGTGCACGGCCCGCAGTCTGGCGACCGCCGGATCAGCGACCTTGGGCGGCTCGGCGATCCGGCCGATGGCGGACAACCTGTTCATTTCACGGCAAACAACGACGACATAACGGCCATTTTTCGGTCAAGTTTCACGCTGACACTGCAATCCACCGGGTAGGAATGCTGATCCGTAAGGAGACTGCAACTTCTCGCCCGTACACCCCACATGGCGGGCAGTGCTGGCGCCACCGACCGGCTCGCTAAATTGTGAGTGATCCACCGGGTGGTGAATCGGCTTGTTTGAGTGCCCATGTGAACCGAGATGCAACCGCTCTGCCTAAATGACGTAGGTTGTGATGGCGGCAAGCAGGGGCGCGTGGGTAAAGCGCGTACGATCCATGCAACGCCTGCAATGCTGAGAGGATATGCCCATGTCGGCCGAGAGGCCCATCCTGATTGTGGACGACGATCGCGCATTGCGCACCACGCTGGCGGAGCAGCTGTCCTTTGACGGCGAATTCGTCGCCGAGGAGGCGGAGACCGCGGCCGAAGCCGAGGAGCGCCTGAACCAGGCCGATGCGCGGTTCGACGCCATCATCCTCGACATCAGCCTGCCGGACGGCGATGGACGGGACCTGTGCGCGCGGCTGCGGCGGCAGGGGGTGAAGATCCCGATCATCATGCTCACCGGCTCCGACAGCGAATCCGATGTCGTGCGCGGGCTCGATTCCGGCGCCAACGACTACATCGCCAAGCCGTTCAGGCTGGCCGAGTTGCTCGCACGCCTGCGTGCGCAGCTTCGCATCTTCGAGAACAGCGAGGATGCGGTGTTCGTGGTCGGCCCCTACCTGTTCCGCCCGTCCGCCAAGCTGCTGCAGGACCAGGCCCGCAACCGCCGCATCCGGCTGACCGAGAAGGAAGCCGCGATCCTGAAGTTCCTCTACCGCTCCGGCACGCGGCCGGTGGCGCGGCAGATCCTGCTGAACGAGGTCTGGGGCTACAACGCCGCGGTCACCACGCACACGCTGGAGACCCACATCTACCGCCTGCGCCAGAAGATCGAGCCCGATCCGGCCAACGCCCGCCTGCTGCTGACCGAAGGCGGCGGCTACCGGCTGGACCCGGCGGGGGTGACGGCGGCCGTCGCGTAGTCCGGCAGCCCGTCCCCGGTCCCTATCGCGACGACCATCACGCCGCGGGGCCGCCGCGCACGTCCCCGAGCGGTCGCGGAGGACCAGCCGGGGCCGTAAGATCGCTTGCGTGGAGCCTGCGGCGGAGCGTGCGAAGCATCGGGCGTTCCACCAGAACGTGCAGCGCGATCCCCGCCGCCGTGCCACCGGCCGCCAACGCCATGACCGCCACCCATTCGGGCAGCCCTATCAGCGGAGGCGCCACAAAAGCCAGCGCCGCCATGGCCGGGACATGCACCAAGTAGACAGCATAAGAGGCCGCGCCAAGAAAGACGGCGACCGCCGGAGCGCGCATCGCCCCTTGCCGTTCCGCAGCGGCGAGTCCCGCGATCAGCAGCCCTGACGACACCCCGAAACACAGCCGGCTGGCCTGTCCGGTCGGCGTCAGCCATCCAACGTCTTGCGCTAACGCCGTGGCGGCGACCGCCACGCCGCCACCCGCGGCCAGGCGCCGCGGAGACGGAACCCAGCCCCGCGCCACGGCAATCGCCGCAAGAATGCCGGCGGCGAATTGAAGATGGTACGACGATCCGAGAAACCCGATCAGCAGGCTGCCGGGGGCCCAGGGTGGCTCATTGGGAATCAGCAGGACGGTCGCGGCCGACCATAGGAACCACATCCCGCACACCACGAGCCCAGCCTGCCGGTGCATGATCAGCAGAGCGAACACCAAGTAGAACAGCATCTCGTGCTGCAGCGTCCAGGCGACGGACAGGAGGGGCGTCTCGTGCTGCGGAAGTAGCAGAACCGAACGCAGCAGCGGCCCGGCACGGACCGCGATGCCGAGGCTGCCTATCAGGCCAAAGCTCAGCATCAGCAGGAGGAGCGCGACCGCAATCCAGTAGATTGGATAGATCCGGATCACGCGCTTCCGGACGTAACCACGCAACGCTGCCGGGCGTCCGATATCCGACCAATGCACGGTCGCGATCACGAACCCGCTCAGGACGAAAAAGAAATCGACGCCCGCGATGCCCGCGCCGAGTGCGCCCCGGAGCGGCAGTTCGCCGAAATACTGGCGAAAGCCCAGGATGGTGCTCGCGTGGGCGAACACCACCGCGAGCGCGGCGCCCCCGCGGGCCGCCTGGATCGTAGTGAGCAGGCGGTCCCGGCCGCCAGCAGCAGTCCAGTCAGACACGCATCTCGACGCAGACCGGCACGTGGTCCGAGCCCTGCGTCCAATCCCTCGCGTCCTTCAGGACGGCGTGGCGGACCAGACCGCCCTGCAGGTCCGGCGTGACCCACACATGGTCGAGCCGCCGCCCGCGGTCCGACAGGCGCCAGTCGCGGTTGCGGTACGACCACCACGTGTACAGCTTCTCGTCGGGCGGCACGAAGTGGCGTACGGCATCCACGAAGCCGGTATCCAGCCAGGCGGTCAGGCGCTCGGTCTCGGGCGGGGTGTGGCTGACCACGTCCAGCAACTGCTTGTGGCTCCAGACGTCGTTCTCCAGCGGCGCGATGTTCAGATCGCCCACCAGAACGGCGCGGCTCAGCCCCTTGCGGGCGGCGAACCAGGCGCGCGCCTCGTCCACGAAATCGAGCTTGTGGCCGTATTTCGGGTTGGCCTCGCGGTCCGGCACGTCGCCGCCGGCGGGGACGTAGAAATCGTGCAGCTCCACCGGCCCGCCCGGCAGGTCGAGCGCGACCGCGACGTGGCGGCAATCCCCCTTGCCGCACCAGTCCGGCGCATCGTCCAGGCGGGCGAAGGGAATGCGCGAGAGGATCGCGACGCCGTTGTATCCCTTCATCCCCCGGAACGCGACGTGCCCGAAGCCGAGGGCCGCCGGCGCCTCGTGCGGGAACAGCTCGTCCGGCACCTTGGTTTCCTGCAGGCACAGGACATCGGGCTCCAGCGCGTCCACGAGGCCCCGCAGCAGGCCCTGGCGCAGCCGCAGCGAGTTGATGTTCCAGGTCGCGATCCTGAGGCTGCGCCCCTTCGAGCGCCCGGCCGCCTTCGCCATCAGACGATGCGGGTCCGCACCGTGCCGACGCCGGCGACTTCGCCTTCCAGCAGGTCGCCGCGTCCCACCGCCGCCACGCCCGCCGGCGTGCCGCTGAAGATCAGGTCGCCCGGCGCCAGCGCCACGAGGCGCGAGAGATAGGCGATCATCTCCGGCACGCTCCAGATCAGGTGCGACAGGTCGGCGCTCTGCCGCACCGCGCCGTTCACCTTCAGCACGATCGCGCCCTTGGCCGGGTGGCCGATCGTCTCGGCCGGCACCATCAGGCCGATCGGGGCGGAGGCGTCGAAGCCCTTGCCCATGTCCCAGGGCTTGCCTTCCTTCTTGGCCTGCCCCTGCAGGTCGCGCCGGGTCATGTCGAGCCCGGCGGCGTAGCCCCAGACATGCGCCAGCGCATCGGCCTCGGCGATGTCGGTCCCGCCTTTGCCGAGGGCGACGACCATTTCCATCTCGTGGTGCAGGTCGGCGGTCTGCGGTGGATAGGGCATGTCGGCGCCGCCGGTCAGCAGGGCGTCGGCGGGCTTCATGAAGAAGAAGGGCGGCTCCCGGTCGGGGTCCGATCCCATTTCGCGCGCATGCTCGGCATAGTTGCGGCCCACGCAGAAGACGCGGCGCACGGGGAAGGCGCCCCCGCCGGCCACCGGAACGGCGGCGACAGCGGGCGGCGGAATGACGTAATCGGCCATGCGGCGAAGGTCCTGCGGGAAGGGTTGCGACGGCCGCGCATCCTAGCCGCCCCGGCGGCGGCGGGCGACAGGCAAAACCCGGCGGCGGCCATCGCTCAGGGCGCCGGGCCGGCGCGGGAAGACCGCTCGCCACATCGCGTTACGGCTCCGCTTCCGTGACGCCGAAGCAACCGCGACTCGGGGCAGGCGCGTCGCATGGTGGCGCCGCCGGGGCAGGCGCGGGCAGGCCATGCCGGGTGGGACACGTGCCCCGATCCGTCATTGACATCGTTCGGATCGTATGCAACGGCTTTATTAGGTTGATGTGCCGTGCCTGCGTTGAACGCCACCTTCCACGAAGGAGGTTGCAATGGCAGCCGCGCCCGCCCATCCCGCGACATCGCCCGTCCTGCTCAAGGAAAGCGCCGCGCGCCACGCCGCCAGAGCGGCGGCGGCGGCGGTCGCAAGCGGGGTCGCGACCAAGTACTGGCTGGAATTGCTGGCCTACCCGCCGGGCAGCGCCCGCAGCCTGTGGCTGGAGGTGGCGGGCACCTGGCGTCATCTCGACAACCCGAGCGATGGCGTCCAGGCATCGGTCCAGGCGGCGTTCTGCTCCTGCCCGGACAAGCTCGAAACCGCGGTCTGGTATCAGAACGACGTGATCGTGGGGCTGGTCGTCCGCTCCAAATAGCCGGCGCGGCCACCGCTCCGCCCGCCCTCACCGGGCTTGCACGCGGCTCCCGCGATCACGACATCGCGGGATGCCGGCAGGCGCCCTGGCGTTCCGCCGCGCGCCGTTGCGAACCGGAGCGGAGCCCCGATGCCCCAGCCTGCCAAGCAGCTTCACCTCGGCGCATTCATGCGCCCCGTGGGCATCCACACCGCCTGGTGGCGCTATCCCGGCGCCTACCCGGACGCCAACTTCAACCTGCAACACCTGACCCGCTTCATCCGGAAGCTGGAGGCGGGCAAGTTCGACGCCTTCTTCATGGCCGACCACCTGGCGGTGCTGAACATGCCGATGTCGGCGCTGCGCCGCAGCGGCACCGCGACGAGCTTCGAGCCGCTGACGCTGCTTTCGGCGCTGGCGATGGTCACGGAACGGATCGGGCTGATCGCCACCGCCTCCACCACCTTCGATGCGCCGTACCACATCGCGCGACGCTTCGCCTCGCTGGATCACATCAGCAACGGGCGCGCGGGCTGGAACGTCGTCACCACCTCCAATCCCGACGCCGCGCTGAATTTCGGGCTCGCCGAGCATGTGGAGCATGACGAGCGGTATCGGCGCGCGGAGGAATTCCACCAGGTCGTGACGGGGCTCTGGGACAGTTGGGCCGACGACGCCTGGCTGCGCGACCAGGAAAGCGGCCTGTTCTTCGATCCGGCAAAGCTGCATGTGCTGAACCACAAGGGGCCGAGCCTGTCGGTGCGCGGGCCGCTGAACATCGCCCGCCCGGTGCAGGGCTGGCCGGTGATCGTGCAGGCAGGCGCGTCCGAAGCCGGGCGCAGCTTCGCCGCCGCCACCGCCGAGGCGATCTTCGCTTCCTCCCGCACGATCGAGGACGGGCGCGCCTACTACGCCGACGTGAAGGCGCGCGTGCGCGCCGCCGGGCGCAACCCCGACCATGTGAAGATCCTGCCCGGCGTCCTGGTGATCGTGGGCGAAACCCGCCAGGAAGCCGAGGCGAAGCGCGCCCTGCTCGACAGCCTGGTGCACCCGGACAGCAGCATTCCCAACCTCTCGATCCGCCTCGGCGTCGATGCCTCGGGCTTCGATCTCGATGCGCCGCTGCCGGAGATCCCGCAGTCGAACCAGAGCCAGAGCGGGCGCGACGCGCTGGTGCGGCTGGCGCGGCGCGACAACCTGACGGTGCGCCAGCTTGCGCAGATCGTCGGCGGCTACGGCGGATTGCAGATGGTCGGCACCGCCGAGGACATCGCGGATGCGATGGCGGAATGGCTGCACACCGGCGCGGCGGACGGGTTCAACGTGATGTTCCACACGGTGCCGGAAGGGCTCGACGACTTCGTCGATCGCGTGGTGCCGGTGCTGCAGCGGCGCGGCCTGTTCCGCCGCGAGTACGAGGGCGTGACCTTACGCGATCACCTGGGCCTGCCCCGGCCGGAGAACCGCTTCTTCCCGGCGCCGGCCGCCGCCGAAGCGGCCGACTGAGACCCAGCGCGTGTCCGTCTTCGACGCGCCGAAGATCGACTGTCATGTACATGTCTTCGATCCGGCGCGGTTTCCGTATCGCGAGGACACGCCGTACCGCCCCGCTGGGCAGGAGATCGGCACCGCCGCGCAGCTCATTGCCGTGATGGACGCCTACGGCGTGGGTCAGGCGCTGTACGTGCAGCCGAACTCCGGCTATTTCACCGACAACGCCTGCATGCTGGACACGTTGGCGCGCTATCCGGACCGGCTGCGCGGCAGCGCGGTGGTTGCGCCCGATACCGATGCGGTGGCGCTGCGCCGGCTGAAGGCGGCGGGCGTCGTGGGCGTTGCGATCAACACGCCGATGTTCGGCGTGGCGGCCTATCGCGACATCGCGCCGCTCGCGCGGCTGCTCGCCGATCTCGACCTGTTCCTGGAAATCCAGGTGCAGGACGACGAGCTTCCCGCGCTGCTGCCGCTGATCGGCGATGCGCCGGTCAAGCTGCTGATCGACCATTGCGGCCGCCCGGCGCCGGAGAAGGGGCTCGGCCAGCCCGGCTTTCAGGCGCTGCTCGATCTCGGCCGCCGCCTGGGCCCGGCGGGCCGCGCGGTGGTGAAGCTCGGCGGCGAGGCAACGTTCTCCCGCCTGTCCTTCCCGCACGAGGATGCCTGGCCCTATCAGCGCGCGCTGCTCGATGCCTTCACGCCGGATGGCTGCGTGTGGGGATCGAACTGGCCCTTCCTGCGCGCCGCCGAGCGGATCGACTACGGCCCGCTGCTGGTTCACCTCGAACGCCTGATCCCCGATCCCGCAACGCTGCGCCGCGTGCTGTGGGACACGCCGCGAAGGGTCTTCGGCTTCGCGGATTGAGCGCCGCGTGGCATCGTCCGCGCCCGCAACGGCAGGGATCGCAGGCAGCATGGAACGCGGCAGGCTCTACATCGGCAACCGTCGCTATTCGTCGTGGTCGCTGCGCGGCTGGCTCGCGGTGAAGCTCGCCGGGCTCGATCCCGAGGAGATCGTCATTCCGCTTGAGGGCGGCGGCGGAACGAAGGCGGTGAAGGCGGTCTCCCCGAGCGGCCTCGTTCCCTATCTGGAGCACGCGGGCCACCGCGTGTGGGAGACGCTGGCGATCTGCGAATACTGCGCCGATATCGAGCCGCGCCTGTGGCCGCTCGATCCCGCCGGCCGCGTCCATGCCCGCGTGATCGCCGCCGAGATGCATGCCGGGTTCCGCGAGCTGCGCATCGCCATGCCGATGAACCTGGGCCGCGATTTCGCCGGGCGCGGCCGCACGCCGGGGGCGCTGGCCGACATCGCGCGGATCGAGGCGCTGTGGGCGGAAACCCGCGCCCGCTTCGGCGCGGGCGGGCCCTATCTGTTCGGCCCGTCCTTCAACGCGGCGGACGCGATGTTCGCGCCGGTGGTGGCGCGGTTCCTCTCATGGAAGCCCGAGCTTTCGGCCGGAACCCGCGCCTATTGCGACGCGGTGCGTGCGCATCCGCTGGTCGCCGCCTGGTACGACGGCGCGGCACGTGAGCCGAAGGACTGGCTGCTCGACAAATACGAGAACCCGCCCGGGTAAGTCAGCCTCTTCGTAGGGTGGGCTTCACCCCACCCTACAGGCCGTAAACCGCCCGCGCGTTTTCGCGGAAGATCGCGGCGCGCTGGTCCTCGGTCAGTTTCAGCGGCAACGCCGTGGCGGGATCGTCGAAATCCCAGTGCGGATAGTCGGTCGCGAACAGCAGCCGGTCCCAGCCCATCCACTCGATCGTGTCGAGCAGGTTGGTGCGCGGCTCGGGCTCCTCCATCGGCTGGGAGGTGAACCAGACCTGGCTGCGGATGTATTCGGACGGTTTGCGGGCGGCGCGCGGCACTTCCTGTTTCAGCCGCGCCCAGTTGCGGTCGAGCCGCCAGGCGAGCGGCGGCGCCCAGGCGAAGCCCGCTTCCACCAGCACGATCTTCAGCGTGGGGAAACGCTCGAACACGCCTTCCAGCACCAGGCTGGTCAGCACCGACTGGCAGCACTGCGCGTGGCCCACCGCTTCCTCGATGTAGTGCGACGGCCAGCCGGCGGCGCTGATCGCCCAGCCGCCGAAGCCGAAGGCGTGGATGCCCACCGGCAGCCCGGCGGCCGCGGCGGCCTCGTAGATCGGCCAGTAGCGGCGCTGGCCCAGCGGCTCGGCGGTGCGGGTCAGCAGCAGCACCTGCGCGAAGTTCGGATCGCCCGCGCGCAGCTCGATCTCCCGCGCCGAGGCCTCGCCGTCCTCGTACGGCACCACCACGGACGCCTTCAGGCGCGCATCGCGCGAGGTCCAGTGCGCCACCTGCCACTCGTTCACCGCGTGCGTGACGGCGGCCGACAGGTCGGGGTTCATCGCGCCCTGCCCGCTGGGGGTGAGCGGGTTGAGGATGCCGAGGGCGACGTTGTTCGGGTCGAGGTGCTGGTGCGCCATGAAGCCCAGGTCGCTGCCCGGCGCGCCGCCCGGCGGCCAGGCGTCGCGGCGGCTCGCCAGCGGCTGGCTCTTGGGATAGGCCGCGCCCTTCTCGAAGGGCTGGCGATGCGTCATCCCGAAGGTTTCGAGATGCTCGCGCCACTGGCGGGACAGCCAGGGC
This sequence comes from Pseudomonadota bacterium, assembly GCA_018240635.1. Taxonomy (GTDB): domain Bacteria; phylum Pseudomonadota; class Alphaproteobacteria; order Acetobacterales; family Acetobacteraceae; genus JAFEFJ01. Next base: position 9,173 of record JAFEFJ010000097.1, read on the forward strand.
TCCAGCACCTTGGTGCCGGTGATGCGCGGGTGGATGTCGCAGTCGGCGATGGCGGCGCGGACCGAGGCCGCGGGCCGGACGCCCGAGCGGTTCAGGACATCGACGTTCATGCCACGGTCTCCCCCAGCGTCTGTTTCAACCGAACATAGGTGCGCAGCGGGTTGTCCACCATCATCTTCCGCCGCAGGCCGTCGGGGATGCCGGGCGGCAGCGCCTCCAGCCCGTCGAACTGCCAGTGCGGATAGTCGGTGGCGAACAGCAGGATCTCGTCCGAGCCGAGGTGATCCAGGATGCGCTCAAGCCCCCGCGCATCGGGCGGCCCGTCGAAGGGCTGCACCGTCAGGCGGACGCGGGCGCGCATGATCTCGTCGGGCGCCTGCACCACCCAGGGGATATCGGGGCGGACGCCTTTCCAGGTCTTGGTCAGGCGCTGCGCATGGGCGGGCAGCCAGGTGACGCCGGATTCGATCAGCACCACCGTCAGGTCGGGGAACTTGGTGAACACGCCCTCGGCCAGCAGGCTGGTCAGGCCCGACTGGAAGGCCTGCGCCTGGTTCACGTAGTCCTCGGTGAACGTCGTGGGCCAGCCGACCGCCGTTACGGGATGGCGATAGGCGCTGCCGGCATGGATGCCGAGAGCCAGGTTGTTGCGCTGCGCCGCCTCGAAGATCGGCCAGTGCTGCCGCTTGCCGAGCGGCGCCTCGCCCGAGACCAGCATCAGCACCTGCACGAAACGCGGATCGGCGGCGCAGCGGTCGATCTCCTCGGCCGCGGCGTGCGGGTTCTGCGGCGCGACGACGATGGAGGCGCGCAGCCGCGGATCGGCGTCCAGCCACTCCCGCGCGATCCAGTCGTTCAGCGCGCGGGTCAGCGCGATCGCCATGTCCTCGTTGTAGAGAAGCTGCACGCCGTAGAGGCAGTTGCAGATGGCAAGCCGTGTGCCCATCGGATCGAGCACGTTGGCCGCGAGGCGGGCAGGGGTGGAGGGCGGCTTGCCGCCGGCCTCGCGCCAGTCGGCGCGGGCGGTCAGCGGGTTGACGGTGGGGTAGCTGGTGGAATTCAGCTCCTCCAGCCCGCGCCGGATGAAGGTGTCGCGCCAGAAACGGTCGAGATAGGGGTGCAGCGCCTTCAGGCTCGGCACGAACGGATGCACGTCGCAATCGATCGGCCCGGCGTCTGGCATGGCGTTCTCCCGCCCCTCAGCATAGGGCCGGGGCGGTGGGGTGGCAAAAGCGCGCGCCGATTGTGCCCCGCTACTCCGCCGTGCGGCCGGTGCCGATGCCGCCGATGGCGGCGACATGGGGGCGCGCCGCCGTTGCCGCCGCCGCTTCGATGGCGCGGTAGTGCTCGACCACCGCCGTCCCCACCGCCGTCAGCCGCGCGCCGCCGCCATTGGCGCCGCCCGCCGCGGTGCTGACCACCGGCGCGCCGAGGCCGAGATTGAGCTGCTCCACCAGTTCCCAGGCCCGCCGGTACGACATCTTCAGCGCCCGCCCGGCGCCCGAGATCGAGCCTTCGCGCGCGATCGCCTCCAGCAGCGCGATCTTGCCCGGCCCGATCCGCGCCCCGCCCGCGAGGTCGATGCGGATGCTGAGCGAATGCGCCACCGCCTCCGCCGCCGGAGCGGGGGACTGCGCGGCGTCGTGCTTCGCGGCGGCATCGGTGCGCGGCATCGGCACAGCGAAACACGCCGCGCCGCCGGCAGCAACCCGGAGCCCCGCCCGCCCCCAATGACGGGGGAGAAGGCCACCACGCGAGGACAGGAGGCCACGACGGAACGAAGAAGCCGTCCCCTGGCAACTGAGGTTGCCGTTGTAGTCCGCTGTGCATATCGTGCGCGCTCCGCCCGAGGAGAGGCCGATGCGCCGCCGCCTGCTGTCCCTGCTTCTGGCTCTCCTGCTGCTCGCCGCTCCGGCAATCGCCCCCGCCGCCGCCCGCGCCCAGCCGGCCGGCCCCACCGTGTTCGCCGCCGCCAGCCTCACCGACGCGATGAAGGACATCGCCGCGCTCTGGCAAAAGGCCGGGCATCCGGCGCCGGTCATGTCCTTCGGCGCCAGCTCCACCCTCGCGCGGCAGATCGAGCAGGGGGCGCCGGTCAACCTGTTCGCCTCGGCCGACCTGAAATGGATGGACTACCTCGCGAAGAAAGGGCTGATCGCCGAGGCCACCCGCGTCGATCTGCTCAGCAACGCCCTGGTGCTGGTCGCCCCCGCCGGGCAGCCGCAGCACGTCGCCATCGGCCCGGACACCGACTTCGCCGCCCTTCTCGGCGCCTCCGGCCGCATCGCCACCGGCGATCCCGCGCACGTCCCGGTCGGCCTCTACGCCAGGCAGGCGCTCACCCGCCTCGGCCAGTGGGACAGGCTGCAATCGCGCATCGCCGCCACCGACGACGTGCGCGCCGCGCTGCTGCTGGTGGAGCGCGGCGAGGTGCCGCTCGGCATCGTCTATGCGACCGACGCGGCCGTCTCGCCCAACGTGATGGTGGCGGGTGTCTTCCCGCCCTCCAGCCACGATCCGGTGGTCTATCCTTTCGCGCTCACCAAGGCGGGCGACACGCCGGAGGCCCGGGCCTTCCTCGCGTTCCTGAAAGGCCCGGAGGCCCGTGCCGTGTTCGGCAAACGCGGCTTCGGCGCGGAATAGGCGCGATCGGCACGGGGCCGTTCCTCTCCGCCCTCACGCCCGACGCGTGGGAGGCGGTCTGGCTCACGCTCGGCGTCGCCGCGCGGGCGGTGGGATTCGGCCTGCCGCTTGCCGTCCTGACCGCCTGGGTGCTGGCGCGGCTGCGCTTTCCCGGCCGCTCGCTGCTGAACGCGGTCGTGCATCTGCCGCTGGTGCTGCCGCCGGTCGTCACCGGCTGGCTGCTGCTGCTGATCTTCGGCGTGCGCGGCCCGGCGGGGCGGCTGCTGATGGACTGGTTCGGCATCCGCCTGGTGTTCACCACGGCGGGCGCCGCGCTCGCCTGCGCGGTGATGGTGTTCCCGGTCATGGTCCGCGCCATCCGCCTGTCGCTCGAAAACGTCGATCCGGGTCTGGAGCAGGCGGCCCGCACCCTGGGCGCCGGGCGGCTCGACCGGCTGTTCTCCGTCACCCTGCCGCTCGCGGCCCCCGGCATCCTGGTGGGCGCCATCGTCGCCTATGCAACGAGCCTCGGCGAGTTCGGCGCCGTCATCACCTTCGCCGCCAACATCCCGGGCCAGACCCAGACCCTGCCGCTCGCGATCTACAGCGCCCTGCAGGTGCCGGGGGGCGAGGCGCGGGCGGCGCAGCTCTCGCTGATCTCCTTCGCCCTGGCGGTCGCCGGCCTGCTCGTTTCGGAATGGATGGGCCGCAGGCTGAACGCGGCGCTCGGCCGGTAGGACGCCGCTTCCGGCTTCGCCTATGCTCGCTTCGTGAACCCGCTTCATCCATCGACGCCGCTCGCCTGGCGGCAGGGCCGCGCCGCGCCCGCCGAGCGGATGCTGGCCGAGGAAGTGCCGGTCGCCCTCACCTATGGCCGCGCCACCCATGCGGTGATGCTCGCCACCCCCGCGGACCTCGAGGATTTCGCGACCGGCTTCAGCCTGTCCGAAGGGATCGTGGACGCCGCCTCCGAGATCGCCTCGCTGGAGGTGCTGGAGGTGCCGGGCGGCATCGAGCTGCGGATGGAGCTGACCGGCGGCCGGCAGGAACGGCTGGACGCGAGGCGGCGGCGGCTCGCGGGCTTCGGCGGCTGCGGCCTGTGCGGCATGGAGAGCCTCGCCGAGGTGCTGCGCCGCCCCGCCGGTCCCGCGCCCGACCCGGACTGGCGCATCGCGGCCACGGACCTCGCCGCCGGGATCGCCGCGCTGCCCGCGCATCAGGCGCTGAACCGCGCCGCCCGCGCCGTCCACGCGGCGGGGTTCCTGCTGCCCGGCCACGGCATCGTCGCGGCGGCCGAGGACGTGGGCCGGCACAACGCCCTCGACAAGCTCGCGGGCAAGCTGGCGCGTGCGGGCATTCCGGCGGGGCATGGCGCGGTGCTGCTGTCGAGCCGCGTCTCGGTCGAGATGGTGCAGAAGACGGTGCGGCTGGGCGCCCCCCTGCTCGCCGCCGTCTCCGCCCCCACCGCGCTCGCGCTCCGCATCGCCGAGGAAGCCGGCCTCACTATCGCCGCCATCGCCCGCGACGACGGCTTCGAGATCTTCACGCACCCGGAACGCATCGCGCTGTAGCCGCGGCAACCCCCACAGCCCCTCTCCCGCACCGCGGCAGAGGGAGGGGCCCCCAATTGCCCCCTT
>JAFEFJ010000098.1 GCA_018240635.1 Pseudomonadota bacterium
GCGGCGATCCGCAGCCAATCGACGATGGAGTTCAAGGAACAGCTCCGCAGCGTCGATGTGCTGATGGTGGACGACCTGCAATTCCTGATCGGCAAGGACAACACGCAGGAAGAGTTCTTCCACACCTTCAACGCACTGGTGGATGCCGGCAAGCAGATCGTCGTCTCCGCCGACAAGTCGCCGTCGGACCTGTCGGGGCTGGAGGACCGGCTGCGCACCCGGCTCGGCTGCGGCATGGTGGCGGACCTGCATTCCACCACCTTCGAACTCCGCATCTCGATCCTGGAGGCGAAGGCCGCGCTCGCGGGCGTCGCGGTGCCGCCCAAGGTGATGGAGTTCCTGGCGCACAAGATCACGTCGAACATCCGCGAGCTGGAAGGCGCGCTGAACCGGCTCGTCGCGCACGCCAACCTGTTCGGCCGTCCCGTCACGCTGGAAACCGCGCAGGAAGTGCTGCACGACGTGCTGCGCGCGCACGACCGCAAGGTGACGATCGAGGAAATCCAGCGCCGCGTCGCCGAGCACTACAACATCCGCCTGACCGACATGTCCTCGCCCCGCCGCGCCCGCGCGGTCGCGCGTCCGCGTCAGGTGGCGATGTATCTCGCGAAGCAGCTCACCAGCCGCAGCCTGCCGGAAATCGGCCGCAAGTTCGGCAACCGCGACCACACCACCGTGATGCACGCCGTCTCGCGCGTGACGGAGCTGATGGAGCGCGACGGCGCCTTCGCCGAGGACGTGGAGCTGCTGCGGCGGATGCTGGAGTCCTGACCGGCGGGATCAGCGCGACGACGCCGGCCCGGGGTCGGTGTCCATGTCCGGATGCATCATCAGCACGATCGCCTTGCGCAGCCGCATGATGCCGCCGCGCGTCAGGCCCTGCTCGCACATGTCGCGTCCCGCCGTGGACAGCCGCAGGACCGTCGCCGGGATCAGCGCGGCGCTGCCGGTCATCTTCTCAAGGCGCACCGCCAGCTCGCGGCAGTAGGCGAGCGTGTCGGTGGTTATCTGTTCCGGCGGCGAATCGGGAGAGGAACCGCTCTGCGCGCCGGACACGGCCACCATGCACGAAATCAGCATGGCGGCAGCGGTTATGCGCGCGGAAAGCGTCATTCGGTAAATGTGTCCCCGGCAGGCTGACGCAGCGGTTAGTCTTGAATGACATCGCCGTAAGGCGCCGTCGCCGCAGCGGCTTCGGCGGCCTTCGCCGGCGCCGCGGTCGCCGGATCCGCCGCCGGCAGGCGCACCACCGCGCGCAACCCCGGTGCGGCGTCCTCCAGCAGCAGCGCGCCGCCGTGCAGCTGCGCGACCGCCTGCACGAGCGCGAGCCCGAGCCCCGCGCCCGGCGTGTGGCGCGCCGCCTCGCCGCGGAAGAACCGCTCCACCGCCCGCTCGCGATCCGCGGCGGGAATGCCGGGGCCGGCATCGGTCACCACGATGTCGGTCCAGCCATCGGACTGCGTGGCAGCGATCCGCACGGCGGCGCCGGGCGGCGAGAACTTCACCGCGTTGTCCACGAGATTAGCCACCGCCTGCTGCAGCATGTCGCGGTCGCCATAGACCCGCAGCGACGGTGGCACGGCGGCCGCGATGGACAGGCCCCGGTCCTCGGCCACCGCGTCGTAAAGCTCGGCCACGCCGTTCAGCACGGGGGCGGCGTCGAACACGCAGAACGCGGCGCGGCGCGAGCCCGCCTCGATCTCGGCGATGCGAAGCAACGCCTGGAAGACGCCGGTGATCGCGTCCAGATCGGCGGTGGCGCGCTCGATCGCGGCGCGCAGCTCGTCCTCGGTCCCGGCATGGGCCATCGCGTCTTCCAGCCGCGTCCGCGCCCGCGCGATGGGGGTGCGCAGGTCGTGGGCGATGGCGTTGCTGACCTGCCGCACGCCGTCCATCAGGCGGGTGATGCGGTCGAGCATGTCGTTGATCGCCTCGGCGACCTGATCGAACTCGTCGCCGCGCCCGGTGACCTGGACACGGCGGCTGAAATCGCCCGACGAGATCGCCGCAGTGGTCGCCCAGACGCTCGCGAGCATGCGGTTGAACAGGCTGCGCACCGCGATCGCTCCGACGGCCGCCACCGCGACGACCACCACCACCGCCCAGAACAGCGCCGAGGTCAGCAGGCGGGTGAGCTGCAGGCGCAGGGTCACGTCGCGCCCGACCAGGAGATGGTACCCGCCGGGGAAGTCGAAGCGCTGCATGCTGGCGAGCGAATGGATGCCGCCGCGCTCGACGCGGATCTCGTACTCGACGCCGGGCTGCGTCACCGCCGCCGGCCAGCCCGACAGGTTGCCCGCCAGCCGCTCGAAATAGGGATCGGCCAGCATGTAGATCGCGTCGTCGTCCACGTTCTGGCTTAGCCGCTCCTCGATCGCGGACCGCACGTCGGGAACGCCGCCCACCTCCCAGTGATCGCTCAGCGCCTGCGCGTCGTTCAGGATCGCTTCCTCGATCTGCCGGCTCAGCCGTCCGGCGGTTTCCCACCAGACGAAGCCCGCCGCCGCCGCGACGCTGAGCGACAGCAGCACGGCGTAGATCGCGGCAAACCGGACGGCCGCCGAGCGCAGCAGGTTGAAGCGCCGGCGCGGGCGCGGGATGGGGGGCCGCGCGTCCCGGCGCGGACCGGGTTGCTCCGGCCGGGCGGCGGGGCCGGCCGCCGGGGCCGCGCCCTCGCCGCTGCCGGTCATGCCGCGTCTGGACGCAGCATGTATCCGGCGTTGCGGACGGTGTGGATCAGCGGGGTCGGGAAGGGCTTGTCCACCTTCTGCCGCAGCCGCGAGACATGCACATCAATGACGTTGGTCTGCGGGTCGAAGTGATAGTCCCACACGCCTTCGAGCAGCATGGTGCGCGTCACCACCTGCCCGGCGTGGCGCATCAGGTATTCCAGCAGCCGGAACTCGCGCGGCTGCAGGTCGATCTTCTGGCCGGCGCGCTTCACCTGGCGCGACAGCAGGTCGAGCTCCAGGTCGTCCACCGTCAGCTTGGTGACCGGGCCCTCGCCCTTGCCGCGCCGGTAGAGCGCCTCGATCCGCGCCAGCATCTCGGAGAAGGCGAAGGGCTTGGGCAGGTAGTCGTCGCCGCCCGCCTTCAGGCCGCGCACCCGCTCGTCCACGTCGGCCAGCGCCGACAGGATCAGCACCGGCACCGCGTTCTTCTGGCCGCGCAGCACCTCCAGGATGTTCAGACCGTCGATGCCGCCGGGCAGCATCCGGTCCAGCACGATCACGTCGAACGCCTCGCTCGTGGCCATGAACAGGCCGTCGCGCCCGGTGGCCGCGTGTTCGGCGACGTGCCCGGCCTCCTTCAGCCCGCGCAGGATGAAGCCCGCGACGTCCTTGTCGTCTTCCACCACCAAGATGCGCATGGCGCTCAGTCGCCTCCCAGTCCGGTCGCGTTCAGCCGTCCGACTCGGCCGGGCGGCGTCCCACCGTAACCGGAATGTCCATTTGCTGTCCGCCCCGGCGCACGGTCACCTTCACGCTGCTGCCGGGCGGCTGCGCGGCGATGGCCTTGATGAGCGCGCGCGCATTGTCCACGGCGTCTCCGTTCACCGCCACCAGCGCGTCGCCCACCTTCAGCCCGGCGCGCGAGGCCGGGCCGCCGCGCTCGACCGCCGCCACCACGACGCCGTTCGGGCGCCCGCCATTGCCCGGCGCCTCCTCCACCGACACGCCGAGCCAGCCGCGGTCGATGCGGCCCTTGTCGCGCAGGTCGGCGACGATCTTCTGCACCATCGCGCTCGGCACCGCGAAGCCGATGCCGACCGACCCGCCCGAGGGGGAGACGATGGCGGTGTTCACGCCGACCACCTCGCCCGCCATGTTGAAGGTCGGCCCGCCCGAGTTGCCGGGGTTGATCGGGGCGTCGAGCTGCAGGAAGTCATCGAACGGCCCCGATCCGATGTCGCGCCCGCGCGCCGAGACGATCCCCACGGTGACCGAGCCGCCGAGCCCGAACGGATTGCCGGCGGCCAGGATCCAGTCGCCCACCTCGACGCGGTCGGAATCGCCCCAGGTCACATAGGGCAGCGGTCCGGGCGGCTTCACCTTGATGACGGCAATGTCGGTCAGGTCGTCGATGCCGATGACGGTGGCGGGCAGCTCGGTCCCGTCGGCGAGCGAGACCACGATCTGGTCGGCGTGGCCGACCACGTGGTTGTTGGTCACGATCACGCCCGACGGGTCGATGATGAAGCCCGATCCGGCGCCCTGAAGCTGCTCGCGCCGCTTGCCCAGGCGGTTGCGGAACTCGCGCTCGAACGGCGTGCCGCGCAGCGCGGGCGGCAGCGCGTTGGCAAGCTCGTTGCCGCCCACCGTCTCCGTGACCGCGATGTTGACCACGGCGGGCAGCACCTTCTTGACCAGCGGCGCGAAGCTGTCCGGCGCGACGCGGGCGGAGGCGCCGTTGGGAGCCGCCGCGCAGGCCGAGGCGAGCAGCGCCGCGCCCAGGAACAGCCCGCGCATCGCCGAGAGGACATGGCCGCGCAGGCCCGCGAACGGCGTCCGTCCGGAAACGGTGGAGGGCTGCGCAGCCACGGTTCGGCATCTCCTGTGCGACGCGGCGCCGCTGGGCGCGCGGCCATTCCGACATGGCACGGGGGCCGTGCCCGCACAAGAATGACGCGGGGCCCCGCGCCGACCGCGCTGGTCCCGGCCCCCCGGCGGGCCATATAAGGTGTATCGTCGATCCGGCGATGCCTCCCTGGTTGCCAAGGGACGATGCTCCGCAGCCTGACCCGCCTCCTGTTCCTGCTGGCCGCCCTCGCTTGCGCCGCCGCCCCGGCGGGCGCGGTGGAGAGCGCGCCGGTTTCCAGCCCGCGCGCCACCGCCACGCTGGTCACCGACCGCGACGGCGCCGGCCCGCACGGGGAGCTGCGCGTCGCGCTGCGGCTGCGCATCGCGCCGGGCTGGCACACCTACTGGCGCAATCCCGGCGAGGCCGGCGCGGCCCCGGAACTGACGTTGACGCTGCCCGAAGGCGCCCGCGCCGGGGAGATCGCCTGGCCCACGCCGCGCCGCGTGACCGAGGGCGGGCTGACCACCTACGCCTATTCCGACCAGGTGCTGCTGCCGGTGACGGTGACCTTCGGCAAGGCGGGCGGTCCGGCCGAGATCAAGGCGCGCGCCACCTGGCTCGTGTGCAAGGACATCTGCGTGCCGGAGGAGGGCGATTTCTCCGTCGCGCTCGGTCCGGGGCCCGGCGCGCCCTCGGCGCAGGCGGCGCTGTTCGCCGCCGCCGACCGGATGATGCCGCGCCCCTCGCCCTGGGAGGCGCGGATTGCCGCCGACGGCGCGCTGTGGGTGGGCGGCGCCGAACTGACGCCCGCGACGGTGACGGATGCGTGGTTCATTCCCGACCGTCCGGGCATGATCCAGGACGACGCCGCGCAACCGCTGTCGGTGCGCCAGGGCGGGTTCACGCTGGCGCTGCATCCCGCCAAGGGCTTCCGGGCGGATGCCGGGCTGTCGGGCGTTCTGTCGGTGCGCGACCGCGCCGGGCTGCAGACCGACGTGGCGCTGCTCGCGGCGCCGGGCCAGCCGCCCTCGGCCGCCGTGCTGCCGGTGTGGCGGATGCTGGCGCTGGCGTTCCTGGGCGGGGCGATCCTGAACCTGATGCCCTGCGTCTTCCCGATCCTGGCGATGAAGACCGTGGCGCTGGCGCGCGGCGCGGCGCACGGCGCGGCGCGGGCGCACGCCGTCAGCTACGCCGCCGGGGTGCTGGCCACCTTTGCCGCCCTCGGCGGCGCGCTGCTTGCCGCGCGCGCGGCGGGCTACGCGGCGGGATGGGGGTTCCAGTTCCAGTCGCCGGTCTTCGTCGCGGCGATGGTGTGGCTGCTGTTCGGCGTGGGGCTGAACCTGTCGGGCGTGTTCACCGTGGGAAGCGGCCTTGCCGGCGTCGGCCAGGGGCTGATCGGCCAGAAGGGGGCGGGACGCGGCGGCCACGCCGGCAGCTTCCTCACCGGCCTGCTCGCGGTGCTGGTCGCCACCCCCTGCACCGCCCCCTTCATGGCCGCCGCCATCGCGGGCGCGCTGGCCGCGCCGCCGGCGGTGACGATCCTGGTGTTCCTCGCGATGGGCGCGGGGCTCGCCGCGCCTTATGTCGCGCTCGCCGCGCTGCCCGGCCTGTCGCGCGCGATGCCGCGCCCCGGACCGTGGATGGAGACGCTGCGGCAGGTGCTCGCCTTCCCGATGTATGCCGCCGCGGTGTGGCTGCTGTGGGTGGTCACCCAGGAAGCCGGCGCCGACGGCGTGCTGGCGACGGGCGTCGGTCTCGTGCTGGTCGGCTTCGCCGCCTGGGCCGCCGGGCGGGCGCAGCGCCATGCGGTGCAGGGGCGGCGCATCTTCCAGGCGGCTGCGCTGGTCGCGGTGCTGGCGGCGGCGGGCGTGCTGGGCGGCATCGCGCTGGCCCCCGCCGGCGTCGCCGCGACGCCCGAGGCGGCCGGGCCGGGGCTTTCCGGCCGGGCCGAGGCGTTCACGCCCGACCGGCTCGCGGCGCTGCGCGCCTCCGGCCGCCCGGTTTTCGTCAACATGACCGCCGCGTGGTGCGTGACCTGCCTGGTGAACGAGCGCGTGGCGATCCGCACCGCGTCCGTGGAGGCCGCCTTCGCCGCCCGCGGCATCGCCTATCTGAAGGGCGACTGGACGCGGCAGGACCCGGTGATCACCGCCTTCCTGCAGGAGCACGGGCGCGACGGCGTGCCGCTGTATCTGTATTACCCGCCCCGCGGCGCGCCGCCGGTGGTGCTGCCGCAGATCCTGACGGAAGGCATCGTGCTCGACCGCATCGGCGCGGGCTGAAGGGTGCGGCCGGGGCGGGCGGCTGGGCCGCGATGCCCGGCCCGCCTCCGCCGCATTTCACCGGGGCCGCGATTGCGGCTATAGAGGCCGGATGACTCGTCATTCGAACACGCTCGGCCGCGCCGCCGTGCTGACCGTTCTGGCAACCGTGCTCGGCGCCGCGCCGGGCCTGTGGACGTCCGGCTGGGCCCAGCTCGCCGGCGCGCCGATCGGTGGCGGGGGCCCGATCGGGCCGCTCCAGGACCTGAACGAAGGCCGCCAGGGCAGCGGCGTCAAGCGCGGGCCCGCCCCCGCGCTGCCGGGCGCGCGGTCGGACCCGAGCCGCGTGGCGCCAATGAGCAAGCTGCCGTCCGAGATGAACCCCACCGACGCGCTGTTCGACGCGATCAACCGCGGCGACATCGCCACCGCGCGCGACGCGATCGACCGCGGCGCGGATCTCGGCGGGCGCAACGTGCTGGGCATGACCCCGCTCGAACTGTCGATCGACCTTGGACGCAACGACATCTCGTTCCTGCTGCTGGCGCAGCGCGGCGCCGACCGGGCGAGCGCGCAGGCGCAGCCGCCGGCGGCGCCGTCCAAGACCGCGGCCAGGGCGAAGCCCGAGCGCGAGGTGCGCAGCCGGGTGGTGGCGACGCAGAAGGTCGCAGCCCCGCAGGCGCCGCGCACCGCGCAGCTTTTCAGCGGCGACGGCGGCGCGCCGGTGCCCTCCGCCGGCTTCCTCGGCTTCGGCGGCGCACCCGGCGGCAACTGACGCCGCCGCCTTCCATCGCCTTCCTGCCGGAGTTTGCCCATGCCGATCGTCAACCGGATCGCCGAGTTCGCGCCTGACCTGACGGAGTGGCGGCGCGACATCCACGCCCATCCCGAGCTCGGCCTCCAGGAGCACCGCACGGCGGAGCTGGTGGCCAGGAAGCTCGAAGCCTGGGGCATCGAGGTGACGCGCGGCCTCGCGGGCACGGGCGTCGTGGGCACGCTGCGCAACGGCGACAGCGGCCGCGCGATCGGCCTGCGCGCCGACATGGACGCGCTGGAGATGACGGAGGCGAACGACTTCGCCCACCGCTCCACCACGCCCGGCGCGATGCATGCCTGCGGCCATGACGGCCACACCACGATGCTGCTGGGCGCCGCGCGCTACCTGGCCGAGACGCGCAATTTCGACGGCACCGTTCACTTCATCTTCCAGCCGGCCGAGGAAGGGCTCGGCGGCGGGCGGATGATGGTGGAGGAAGGGCTGTTCGACCGCTTCCCCTGCGACGCGGTCTACGGCGCGCACAACGACACCTACCTGCCGGTCGGCACGATGGTGGTGGTGCCGGGGCCGGTCACGGCGGCGTCGGACCGGTTCTGGATCAAGATCCGCGGCAAGGGTGGCCATGCCGCGCGACCGCACCGCACGATCGACCCCGTGGTGGTCGGCTCGCATGTCGTGCTGGCGCTGCAATCCATCGTCGCCCGCCGCGTCGATCCGCAGGAAGCGGCGGTGCTGTCGATCACGCAGTTCCACGCCGGCAGCACCGGCAACGTGATCGCCGAGGAAGCGATGCTGAACGGCACCGTGCGGACGCTGCAGCCGCATGTGCAGGACGAGATCGAGGCGCTGATGACCTCGATCGTGACCGCGACCGCCGCCGCGCACGGCGCGGAGGCCGAGGTCACCTATTCCCGCGGCTACCCGCCCACGATCAACGCCGACGGTCCGACCGAGCGCGCCGCGATGGCGGCTGCCCGCGTGCTGGGCGACAACAAGGTGGTCCGCGACCGCCGCCCCGGCATGGGCGGCGAGGATTTCAGTTTCATGGCGCTGCGCGTGCCGGGCTGCTTCGTGCGCATCGGCCAGGCCGACGGCGCGGTGGGATCGGTTCCGGTCCACAACCCGCGCTACGACTTCAACGACGCGATCCTGCCCATCGGCGCCTCGTTCTGGTCGACGCTCGTCGAGCAGGAACTGCCGCGAGGCTAGGCCGAGTGGTGCCCGACCGAATTCGGTCCCGCATGCCAAACATCCCCTCTCCGCCCCTGGGGGTGGAGAGGGGCGCATGCCCAGGCTCTGTTGGGCCTGCCGCCTCCGTCTGCTAGCCGCCCCCGATGCACGAAGCGACCACCGCGTTCCTGCTCGGCTTCCCGGCGCTGTTCTCCATCGTCAATCCGCTGAGCGGCGGGTTCATCTTCTACACGGTGGTCGGCTCGCGCGGCGACGCTGCCTATGCGCGGCTGGCGCTGCGCGTGGCGGCGTTCTCGTTCCTGATCCTGATGGCCTCGCTCTGGGCCGGCTCCTTCGTGCTGGCCTTCCTCGGCGTCAGCCTGCCCGCGCTGCGGGTGGCCGGCGGGCTTGTCGTGGCGCTGAGCGCCTGGAGCTTGCTCAGCGCGCCCGAGGAGCGCGAGGAGCGCAAGCAGGAGCAGGCCGCCGTGGTGGAACTTCGTGGCGTGGATAGCATCGCGTTCTACCCGCTGACGCTGCCCTTCACGACTGGCCCCGGCTCGATCTCGGTCGCGATCACGCTGGGCGCCGGGCGGCCCAAGTTCGACCACGGGCTGGGATACTTCTTCCTCGGCATGAGCGCCGCGGCGCTGGCGGTGTCGGCCCTGGTCTGGCTGATCTACCGCTACGCCGAGCGGCTGGCGCACCCGCTGGGCGAGGCCGGCAACCGCGCGCTGACGCGGCTGTTCGCCTTCCTGCTGCTGTGCGTGGGCGTACAGATTCTGATCAACGGCGTGACCGAGGTGCTGCGCCCGTTGCTGCCGGCGCGCTGGTAGGCGCGGCGCCCGGCGTCAGCGCCTGCGGTGGCGGGCACGCCACGCGGCGATGCGGGGGCGGATCGCGATGGCGGCCACCGCCACCGCGACGGCCAGCGCGGCGAGCCACAGCCCCTCCAGCGATCCGTCGCCGCCGTCGGGTGAGACGCCGAAGATGCGCTCGATGAAATCCATGGTGTGAGCTCCTTGCGTTAGGCCGCCTCGCGTAGCGCGGTGTTGACGTGGGCGAAGAACCAGCCGTCGTCGCGCGTCCGGCTCGCGTCGAGTTCGGCCCGTACCGCGAAGACGTCGCTCGCCTCGATCATTTCCAGCGCGGGCGCAACGAACGGGTTATTGCCAAGCCGCGCGATCACGCGCGCGATGCGCGGCGCGCTGAAATGCATGTGCAGCATCCGCAGAAAGTTGAAGGTGATCTCCACGTCGTCCACCTCATAGGCGCGGGATTCGCGGAAATGATGCGCGACCGTGACGGCGGGATCGACGGCCACGCGGTAGCCCAGCAGCCAGGCGCGCAGGCAGATCTCCACGTCCTCCGATCCCCAGCGCGTGAAGCCGTCGTCGTACTGGCCGATCGCCATGAACACGTCGCGCCGGAACGCCTGGCACGCGCCGGTGGTCAGCGGCACCTGGTAGGGCGGTTCGCGGTCGAGCGGCTCGAACCAGTGCTGCGACAGCGCCCAGTCCGCCCAGAACATGCCGCAGCCGCGCGGCGTCGGCTGCGCGAGCTTGGTGAAGGTGGGTCCGACGACCGCGACATCGGGGACCGACAACGCCTCGGCGAAGCGCGCGAGCCAGTTCGGCGAGACGCGGCAATGCCCGTCCAGGAACACCACGTACTCGCCGCGCGCCGCGGCGGCGCCCAGGTTGCGCGCCCGCGCCACCCCCAGCCCGCCGCCGCGCACCACCCGGACATGCGGGTTCGGGTAGCGCAGGTAGAAATCGGTGCTGCCGTCGGTGGAGCCGTCGTCCACCACGATGATCTCGTACTCCGCGCCCCGCGTCCCGGCCAGGATCGAGTTGGTGGTCATCGCCAGCAGCGATCCTTCGTTCAGCGTCGGGATCACCACGCTGAACAGGCCGGGTACCATCGCGGTCACTGCGCGAGGCGACGGAGCAGGGCCTGCGCCAGCGCCACCAGCCGTGCCGCGTCCTCCCGCGCGTAGTCAAGCTGCAGACTGAGCGCGTGCGGATCGGTCATCGCCAGCTGATGCAGGCGGGTGATGCCGATTGGTGCCAGTTCCGCCGCCACCTCCTCCAGCGCCTCGAAGCGCGTCAGCTCCAGCTCCTCCGGCGCGAAGATCGTGTTGCCGAAACGGATGAAGGGCTGCACCTCCATCCCCTCCAGCGGTCCGGGCTCGGGTCCGGGGCCCGGCCAGGGGCCGATGCGGGTGACGGGCGGCAGCCGGGTGAACGGCGTGAAGCGCGTCAGCAGCGTCAGCCGGGTCAGCGCGGTCAGCCTTGTGAACGCGGTGAACGGCGTCAGCCGCGTGAAGCGCGTCAACGAGGTCAGCGGCGTGAACCGGGTGAACCGCGTGAAGCTGGTCAGGTGCGTCAGATGGGTCAGGTGCGTGAGCTGCGTCAGGTGCGTGAACTGCGTGAGATGCGTCAGATGGGTCAGGTGCGTCAGGTGCGGCTGCGGCGTGTAGCTGAAGAAGAACGGGTCGATGGAGGCAGGCACCACCGTCGTGCCGTTGACCGCGAACAGGCGCTGCGTCGCGAAGTCGTGGTTGCGCTGATAGGTGACGCCCTGCGGGAAGTTCGCCGGATCTGGCGTGTTGTTCGCGCTGAACACGCCATAGAACGTGCTGCCGTTGCACATCATGTGCATGTAGTCGCCGATATACGGCAGGAACTGCGGCGCGGGCGTGTTCGCCGGCACCGTGGCCAGCACGAGGTCGGTCGAGGCGGTGAAGGCGTTGGTGGACGTCTCCAGATGCGTCTCCCAGCGCTGGCTCGCGCCGCTGCCGGTCAGGCGCTGATAGGCCAGCCCCACCACGCCGGCGCTGTTGATCGCCAGCGCCGGATTCTTCGCGTTGCCGATCATCTTGACGTCGGCCGACCACGTCATGCCGCGATCGGTCGAGTGGCGCACATGGATCGTGTAGCTGCCCGCCTGCACGTCGCACCACGCGATGAAGACGTTGCTGCTGTTGGCGGGATCGACGGCGATCGACAGGTCGCCGCCCAGCCGCTCCAGGCCGAGCGAGCCGTTGAAGGTGAACTGCACGCCGGTCGCGACGCGCAGGCCCGCCACTCCGTCGCCGGGATCGGTCAGAGCGGAGAACGGCGTCGCGCCCGAGCCCCAGTTGTCGTCGCGCACCACCACCACGTCGGCGGTGACCTGCGCGCTCGCCGAGAAGGCGCGCCAGCCGTAGAAGACCGCGTAGATCGTTCCATCGGGATGGATCGCGGGCCGGATCTGCGGGCCGTCCTGGCCGGCGGTGCCGGTGCCGCGCTTCTCCACGCGGATCGAGGTGAAGGCCGGCGCGGCGGCGCCCGCGTCCAGGCTGGTCTCCACCGTCGCGGTGCGCCCGCCCGAGGCGGCGAAATCGTTCAGCCCGACATAGACGCGGTCCTTGCCCGCATCCGGACCGGACGGCACGGCGGCGGCCTGCACGAAGGGCTGATCGACGTGCGAACGATCCACCAGCACCGTCATGGCGGCGGCGCCGCTGAACGAGGAGGTGCGCAGGATGTTCAGCCGCAGGCTGCCCGGAATCCGCAGGATGCCGGCGTAGAAGCGGCTGCCGCCGCCGAAGCGCGGCGTGATGTCGCCGGTGCCCGTCGTCGCGCTGCTGCTCGGCACGATGGTGTTGAGCACCCAGCTCGCGCCGCCGTCGGTCGATACGAAGATCGGCGCGTTCGGGCCGCCCATCGGGTCGGGCGTGAAGGCGGTGATCGCGATCTCCATCGGATTGGCCGGATTGACCGCGATGTTCGGTTCGCTGTCCTGACGGGTCTCGCCGCTGAGCGACTGGGGGATGACGTTAACGACCTGGATCATCGCACCGTCTCCCTCTCAGGGCAGGTGTTGCAGAACGGCGGTGGCGTGCTCCTTCGGGTGGAAGTCCTCCGGGTCCACCACGAGGAACTGATCGCGCGGCACGTCCGCCGCGGCGCGCAGTTCCGCCCCCGCCGCGCTGGTGTCGCCCAGCATCCACAAGCCTTCCTGGCCGACCGAGAATTTCGGTGCCTTCGACCAGCGGATGTCGTGGCTGGCGGCGAAGCGGATGGTGACCGGCCCGCTGCCGCGCCGCGCCGGACCGCGATGCACGTCGTGCACCTGCACGACGGCTTCCTGCCAATGCGGATCGTGCTCGGTGATCGGCTGGCCGGGCTGGCGCGGCACCTCGCGCACCTGCGTCACGCGGCCGGACACGACAAGCTCGGCGCGGCTCGCGCGCGCCTCGACGGCGCGCGCGGGGGCGGTGGCGGCAGCGGCCAGCAGGGCGTCCACGGCGCCCGCCGCCGCGGGCTCGACGGCGGCGCAGGTCACCGCGAG
>JAFEFJ010000099.1 GCA_018240635.1 Pseudomonadota bacterium
AACAGCGCGGGCGAGGCGGTGGGGGAGGACGGATCGGCGAGCGGCGCCGCCGCGGCATCGTGCTGCGCGTTCAGCCGGTCGGCCACCAGCGAATCCGTGATCTGCCGCAGCGCGGCGCGGTTGGGCTGGGGCGGCGCTGGCGGCACGGAGGCCAGATTGGGATACGGGTCCGTCGCGCCCGGCGGCGGCGGACGCTGCTCGGCGATCGCGCCGCCCTGCAGGGAATGCCACCAGCTCACCGGGTTGATCGGATCGGGCACCGAGGCGCAGCCGGCCAGCAGCAGGGCGGCAAGGCTCGCCGGCGCGAGCGCGGCGATCCGCGGCCGGGGCGCGCATGGCAGCCGCTTCGGCGCGTCAGCGAGGCTGCCTTGAACGCGCCCCGGCCGCACCGTAGGTTGCGCTCCTCTCTGGCCTAGCATGGTCGGTGTCATCCCATGTCTGCGACGCGTCTGCCACGTCAGGGGCACATGTAGCGGGTGGTGCCGCCGACGGAAAGGACGCCCGAAATGAACCGGAACGAGAACCCCGAAGGGGCCGCGTTCAAGATGCCGGACCCCGCCACGATCGGCCGCTCGATGGCCGACATCGCCGAGCGCTCGCAGCGCATCGTCAGCGAATGGCTGAAGCGCCAGCCGCAGGCCGAGCACGAGGCGGACCCGCTCAACATCGGGCGCGCGTTCCTGGAAATGACGGCGCGGCTGATGGCCAACCCAGCCAAGCTGATGCAGGCGCAGCTCGGCTTCTGGCAGGACTACATGACGCTCTGGCAGAACACCGCCCGGCGCATGATGGGCATGGATGCCGCGCCGGTGATCGACGCCGCCTCGGGCGACCGCCGCTTCCGCGACGATGCGTGGAAGGAAAACGAGGTCTTCGACTTCATCAAGCAGTCCTACCTGCTGTCCGCGCGCTTCGTGCAGGACGTGGTGCGGCACGTGGACGGGCTCGATCCCAAGACGGCGCAGAAGGTGGACTTCTATTCGCGCCAGTTCGTCGATGCGATGAGCCCGAGCAACTTCCTGCTCACCAACCCCGAAGTGCTGCGCAAGACCGCCGAGACCGGCGGCGAGAACCTGCTCAAGGGCCTGAACAACCTGCTTGCCGACCTCGAACGCGGCAAGGGCAAGCTGTCGATCAAGATGACCGATATGGAGGCGTTCAAGGTCGGCGAGAATATCGGCGTCTCGCCCGGCAAGGTCGTCTACCAGAATGAGCTGATGCAGCTCATCCAGTACGAGCCCGCCACCGACAAGGTGCTGAAGCGCCCGCTGCTGATCGGCCCGCCCTGGATCAACAAGTTCTACATCCTCGACCTGCGGCCGAAGAACAGCTTCGTGCGCTGGGCGATCTCGCAGGGCCACACGGTGTTCGTGATCTCCTGGGTGAACCCGGACGAGCGGCTCGCGGAGAAGGGCTTCGACGACTACATGACCGAAGGCTACCTCGCGGCGCTGGACGCGATCGAGCGCGCCACCGGGGAGCGCGAGGTAAACGCCATCGGCTACTGCCTGGGCGGCACGCTGCTCGCGAGCACGCTCGCCTACATGGCGGCGAAGGGCGACGACCGCATCAAGTCCGCGACGTTCTTCGTCACGATGATGGACTTCCAGGAAGCCGGCGAGCTTGGCGTCTTCATCGACGAGGAGCAGCTCAAGGGCCTCGAGGAGAAGATGAACAAGCGCGGCTATCTCGACGGCAGCGAGATGGCCACGACGTTCAACATGCTGCGCGCCAACGACCTGATCTGGTCGTTCGTGGTCAACAACTACCTGCTGGGCAACGAGCCGTTCCCGTTCGACCTGCTGTACTGGAACGGCGATTCCACGCGGATGCCCGCGCGGATGCACAGCTTCTACCTGCGGCAGATGTATCAGGACAATCTGCTGGCGAAACAGGGCGGGATCACGCTTGCCGGCGTGCCGATCGACCTCGGCAAGATCAAGACGCCGGCCTATTTCCTGTCCACGCGCGAGGATCACATCGCGCCCTGGAAATCGACCTATCGCGGCACGCAGCTGCTGGGCGGGCCGAACCGCTTCGTGCTCGCGGCGTCGGGCCACATCGCGGGCGTGGTGAACCCGCCCGAAGGCGGCAAGTACAGCCACTGGATCAACGCCGACCTGCCGTCCGACCCCGAGGCCTGGTTCCACGGCGCGACCGAGATGGCCGGGTCGTGGTGGCCGGACTGGCACCGCTGGATCACCGGCCTCGACAAGACGATGGTGCCCGCCCGCAAGCCCGGCGGCGGCAAGCTGAAAGCGATCGAGGACGCCCCCGGCAGCTACGTGCTGGTGAAGGCGATCGCCTGAGGGGAAGGCGCAGCCCTTTCCCGCCGTCATGACGGGCCCGGGCGCCGCGATGACCGGCGAGCGCGGGCTACGCAGAATCCCCTAGGAAAGATTCCTTCCTCCATTACCGTTGTTCCTGTATTGTTCCGGCGCCCGCGGGATAGCTGCGTCCGGACGCCTTCCCTGCCACGCAGCCCGGTCCCGTCCTCCCGCCCCCCGAGCAACCGCTCCAGAACCGACAGGACCGACATGCGCAACGCGCTGCTGCACGTGGTGACCGCCATCGCCAACCCGATCCGCTGGAAGAGCCGCATCCGCCTGTTCCGCGACTTCGAGCAGCACATGCTCGACAGCGGCGTACGCCTGACGGTGGTGGAATGCGCCTTCGGCGACCGTCCGTTCGAATGTGCCGGCACGCGCGGCATCGATCATGTCGGCGTACGCGCCAAAACCCTGGTCTGGACGAAGGAGAACCTGCTCAACCTCGGCATCGCGCGGACGGACGCGAAATACATCGCCACCATCGACGCCGATGTGCGCTTCCGCAAAGCCGACTGGGCGAGCGAGACGGTGGAGGCGCTGCAGCAATACGATGCCGTGCAGCCCTGGAGCGACTGCTACGACCTCGGCCCGCACGACGACCACCTGCACGCGCACCGATCGTTCTGCCGGCTCTGGGCCGACCGCAAGCCCATCGTGCAGGGCCCGAACGCCGGCGCGGGCTACGAGTTCGGCCATCCCGGCTACGCCTGGGCCTATACGCGCCAGGCGCTGGAATGGGTGGGCGGTCTGATCGAAACCGCGGCGCTCGGCGCGGCCGACCATCACATGGCGATGGCGCTGATCGGCAAGGTGGGCGAGTCGATCCCCGGCAACCTGCCCGACGCCTACAGCACCCCGCTGATGCAGTGGCAGGCGCGCGCGATGCGCCATATCGGCGGCAACATCAGCTACGTGCCCGGGACGATCGAGCACGCGTGGCACGGTGCCAAGGACAAGCGCAACTATGTCGGCCGCTGGCACGTCCTGGCGCGCAACGGCTTCGACCCCTCGGTCGATCTCAAGCGCAACACGTGGGGCGTGCTGGAACTCGCAGGCAACAAGCCGGAGCTGCGTCGCGACCTGGACGCCTATTTCCGCGCCCGCGACGAGGACAGCAACACGCTGGGCGGCTGAACGAAATGCTTCTCCGTCCGTCGTGGCCTATGAAGGCGGGCCACGACGCCTGTGGGGGCTACGACCCATGATGCAGCGCCTCGCCCGGCCCGTTCGCCGACTGGGCCGCCATCGTGGTGCCCAGGTTGGCGGTCTGCACATAGGGCAGCGCGGCCAGCGCCGCGAGGGTGCGCTCCGGTCCCAGCGTGAACACGGGCGAGGACAGACTCGCGAGCACCCGGCGCTGATCGCCCGCGTCCATCGCCGCCAGCGCCGCGATCAGCGGCGTCACCACCGCCTGCGAGGGCGCATCGGGCGCGATGCCGAGCGCGCGGCGCACATCCCCGCGCGCCTGCAGCATCCGCATCTTCGCGAACGGCGACATGCCGGCCCAGCGCGGGCTGCTGGACAGCTTGCCAGCCAGATAGTCGATCTCGGCCACCGCGCGCGTGCCCTCGGCCGGGATGCCGTGCGTGCGTGACGGATCGGCCCAGGCCCATTCGGCATGCATGATCGCGGCGTCGTCGCCCGGCCAGTAGGGCTCGGCCCAGAGCGGGATGCTGGCGGTGTCGGGCGGCGGCGTGGCGGCGGCGCAACCGGCGGCGGCGAGCGCCGTTGCAAGCGCGCACGCCAGCCGGGCGCTGCCGCGCATCATGACGCGCCGCGCGGAACCTGGCGCAGCACGCCGCTGCGGTAGCGCTGCGCAAGTTCGGCGTAGTGCACCGCCGTGCGGTCCCATCCCGCGCGTTCCGCATCCGGCATCACCCGGCGCAGCGCGGCGGGGGCGCCCATCCACATCTCGTTCCGCCCGATCACCTTGCCGGGCGAGAGCAGCCCGTTCGCGCCGATCATGCCGCCTTCCTCGATCACCGAGCCGTCCAGCACCGTCGCGCCCATGCCCACGAACGCGCGGCGGCGCAGCGTGCAGGCGTGGATGATCGCCGCGTGGCCGATCGTCACGTCGTCCTCGATGATCGTCGGGAACTCGCCGCTGTTCACATGGACGATGGTGCCGTCCTGGATGTTGCAGCGCGCGCCGACGCGGATGAAGTTCGTGTCGCCGCGCAGCACGCAGCCGAACCACACGCTGGAGCCCGAGCCGATCTCCACGTCGCCGATGATGACGGCATTCGGCGCGATGAACGCATCGGGCGCGATGCGCGGCACCAAGTCGCCCAGCGCGTAGATCAGCCCGCCGGTTGCCGATGCAACGGGCGCGCCCATCCCCCCGTCATGCATGCGCCGGCTCCCGCGCCGCCGGCGCGGCCGCGGCGTCTTCCAGGCCCAGCATCAGGCGGATGTTCTGCACCGCCCCGCCGGACGCGCCCTTGCCCAGGTTGTCCAGCCGCGCCACCAGCACCGCCTGCCGGTGCGCGGCGTTGTGATGCACGCGCAGCTCCATGATGTCGGTGCCGTTCAGCGCCTCTGGCTCCAGCTTGCCGGACGCCTCGGGCGGCAGCACGCGCACCTGCCCGCCCGCCGGGTAATGGGCAGCGAGCGCCGCGTGGAGATCCTCGCCCGAGGGTTTGCCCGGCAGCGTGTCCAGATGCAGCGGGATAGAAACCAGCATCCCCTGCCGGTAATGCCCGACGGAGGGGACGAAGATCGGCCGGCGGGTCAGCCCGCCATAGGCCTGCGTCTCCGGCAGGTGCTTGTGCTCCAGCCCCAGCCCATACAGCTCGAAGGCGGGGCCGCCGCTTTCCTCGTGCGCCGCGATCATCGCCTTGCCGCCGCCCGAATAGCCGCTGACCGCGTTGATCGTGACCGGATGGTCGGGCGCGAGCAGCCCGGCGTCCACCAGCGGGCGGATCAGGCCGATCGCGCCGGTGGGGTAGCAGCCGGGGTTCGCCACCTTGCGCGCCGCGGCGATGCGCGCGGCATGGCCGGGCGTCATCTCGGCGAAGCCGTAGGTCCAGTCGGGATGCACCCGGTGCGCGGTGCTCGCGTCCAGCAGCCGGGGTGCGTCGTGGCCCAGGCTGTCGGCCAGCGCGGTCGACTCCTTCGCCGCCGCGTCCGGCAGGCACAGCACCACCAGATCCACCTCGGCCATGATGTCGCGCCGGGCGACAGGGTCCTTGCGTCGCTCCTCGGGCAGGCTGCGCAGTTGCAGGCCGGGAACCGAAAGCAGGCGCTCGCGGATGCCGAGCCCCGTGGTGCCGGCCTCGCCGTCGATGAAGACGCTGCGGATGGTGCCCATGTGCGTCGCTCCTTCTGGGCCGAGGTGATACGTTCGCAGCCCGAAAAACAAGAGGGGCGGGTCCGCCGGACCCGCCCCCCTGACATGCAGAAAGGAAGCGCGGATCAGCGCTTGGAGAACTGGAAGCTGCGTCGGGCCTTGGCCTTGCCGTACTTCTTGCGCTCCACCACGCGGGAGTCGCGCGTCAGGAAGCCGGCCACCTTCAGGATGCCGCGCAGGTCCGGCTCGTAGTAGGTGAGCGCGCGGCTGATGCCGTGGCGCAGCGCGCCGGCCTGCCCGGACAGGCCGCCGCCGGTGACGGTGCAGTACACGTCGAACTGGTTGTAGCGGTCGGCCACCAGGAAGGGCTGTGTGATCAGCATGCGCAGCACGGGGCGGGCGAAGTACTGGCCCACGCGCTTGCCGTTCACGGTGATCTCACCCTTGCCGGGCTTGATCCACACGCGGGCGACGGCGTCCTTGCGGCGGCCGGTGGCGTAGGAACGGCCCTGCGCGTCACGCTTCGGCTCGCGCTTCGGCGCCGCCTCGGCGGTGGCCGCCTGGGTGGCGACGACGAGGTCCTTCAGGTCCGCGAGCGTACGGGTCTGGGTTCCGGACATGCTCTCAGCCCCTCCGATTCTTCGGGTTCATGGCGCCGACATCGAGCGTCGTCGGCTGCTGGCCGGCATGCGGATGCTCGGGGCCGGCATAGATGTGCAGGTGCTTCATCTGCGCGCGCTGCAGCGGGCCGCGCGTGATCATGCGCTCCACCGCCTTTTCCAGCACGCGCTCCGGGTAGCGGCTTTCCAGCCGGTTGCGGATCGACCGGCCCTTGATGCCGCCCGGATAGCCGGTGTGGTAATAGAACACCGACTGATCGGCCTTGTTGCCGGTCACCTTCACCTTGGCCGCGTTCACGACCACGACGTTGTCGCCGCAATCGACATGCGGGGTGAACTGTGGCTTGTGCTTGCCGCGCAGCCGGTTGGCGATGACGACGGCGAGCCGGCCGAGCACGACGCCCTCGGCGTCGATCAGCACCCAGTCCTTCTTCACCTCCGCGGGTTTCAGCGAGAGGGTGGTCTTCAGCATGGAGGTCATTCCCCGAAACAGGCGGCGGCTTATCGTCGGAAAGCCTGTTCACGTCAAGCGACGTCTTCTGTGGTAATATGATACCTTAGAATCCCGACGGCCGGTGCGCGCCTCTCCCCGGCTTCCGCCGCGCCGCGCCAGCCGCGCGCCTCCTCATCCGAATGGCCAACTTGCGCTCGGCGCACGCGGAACGGGACCCTTGCGTCTGCAACAACAACCGGGGAGGGCGGCGTTGAGGAATATTCTGGCCGCATTCCTATGCATCGCCTTCGCGGCGCAGGCGGCGGCGCAGCAGCCCGCGCCCAGGCCCGCCGATCCGGTGGCGCAGGCCAACCAGGGCGTCGTCGGCATCATCACCGGCATGGAGGGAGGAACCTACGCCCGCACCGGGGCCGATCTGACCATTCTGGACGACGGCACGCTGCGGGTGCTGCCCACGCTGGGCAAGGGATCGCTGCAGAACCTGTCCGACATCCTCTATCTCCGCGGCATCGATATCGGCTTCGTGCAGGCCGACGCGCTGACCTACGCGACGCAGCACGGCATGTTTCCCAACCTGGCGCAGACTATCCGCTACATCGCCAAGCTGTTCGACGAGGAGGTCCATGTCCTGGCGCGCAAGGACATCGCCAGCCTCAAGGATCTGAACGGGCAGAAGGTGAATGCCGATGTGGTCGGCAGCGGATCGGCCATGACCGCCGGCATCCTCCTCGATGCCCTGGGCATCAAGGCGGATGTCGGGCACGAGAAGCAGGTGGATGCCGTTCAGGCGCTGAAGAACGGGCAGATCGCGGCGGTGATCCAGGTGGGCGGCGCGCCGATGCCGCTGTTCGCCGACATTCCCGCCGATAGCGGCCTGCATCTGCTGCCGGTCCCGATCGACCCGGCGCTCGCGAAAACCTACCTGCCTGCGGAGTTCACCCACGCAATCTATCCGCGCCTCGTCGCCAACGACGCGACGGTGCCGACGCTCGCGGTGGGCAGCGTGCTGGCGGTCTACGCTTGGCCCTCCTCCACCGAACGCTACGCGCGCGTGACGCGCTTCGTGAACGCGTTCTTCAGCCGCTTCGACGAGTTCCAGCAGCCGCCGCGCCATCCGAAATGGCGCGAGGTCAACCTGACCGCCGAGGTGCCGGGCTGGACACGGTTCCAGCCGGCACAGGACTGGCTGGTCCGGCAGACGCTGGCGGGGAAGGCCAACGCGGAGACGCAGTCGCGCTTCAACATCTTCCTGACGCAGACCGCCCCGGGCGTCGGCAGCGCCCTGACCGATGCGGCGAAGGAGGCGCTGTTCCAGCAGTTCCTCGCCTGGGACAAGGCCCATTCGGCGACGCGATGACCGATGGTAGGGGGCGCCCGCACGACCCGGTCTCCGCCGACACGCCGTTCCTGGCCCGCCCTGGCGGCCCTCGCCGCCTTCCTCCCGGCGCTCGCTTGGGCGCAGACCCGGGGCGACACGCCGCTCTCGGCCCTGCTCGCCAGGGCCGAGCGGCAGATCGCCGCCGGGCACGGCACCGATCCGCCGCACGACAATGCGCTCGACACCTGGTTCCAGGCGCTGGCGGCGAGCCTGCCCGCGACTCCGGCGCACCGGGAGGAGCTCCGCGCCTTCGCGGCGGACCTTCGCAGCCGCTCCGACACCGAAGCGGCGGCCGGCCGGACATCGCTCTCGGTCACATACTCCGTCTTCGCCGGCATGGCCGAGGGCTACCTCGCGCATCTCGACGACGGCCGGCCCGACAAGCCGCAGGCGACCGCGCAGGCGACCCCGGCCCCCGCGCCGCCGCAGGAACCGGCGGACGCGGGGACTCCGGCGCAGGGCGCCGTGGATGCCGCTGCGCCGCCCGAACCCGCCGTTGCCGCCGCGCCCGAACCCGGAGCGCCGCCGCCCGAGCAGTC
Organism: Pseudomonadota bacterium; assembly: GCA_018240635.1. Lineage (GTDB taxonomy): Bacteria > Pseudomonadota > Alphaproteobacteria > Acetobacterales > Acetobacteraceae > JAFEFJ01. The sequence goes on from JAFEFJ010000099.1 coordinate 8,611, forward strand.
GCCGGCCCCGGCGCCGTCCGGCCCAACGGCCGCCTCAGCGGCCGCCCCAACGTCTGCCGCTGCCCCGGCCGCCCAGCCGGCGGGGCAGCCGCCCACGCCGCAGCCTGCCCTGCCCGTCGCGGCAGCACCGACGCCTCCACCACCAGCGGCGGCAGTCCCGGCGGCGGCAGCGCCTCTCGCGCCGCCCGTGCAGGCCCCGCCGCCACCCGCCGCAGCCGCGCCGCAGGCCAACGCACAGGCACCGACACAGACACCGACAAAGGCACCAGCACCGACACAGGCACGGGCGGTGGTCGCGGGCGGCCCCGGGCCGGTTCACCCCGATGCGGACGCGGCGGCCCTGTATCGCAGCCGAGGCGACTCGATGCTGGCGGTGAAGGACATTTCCGCGGCCCGGCGATTTTACGCGCTGGCGGCGGACGAAGGCAGCGGACCGGCGGCGTCGGCGCTTGCGCTGACCTACGATCCAGCGGGGCTGAGGCAGCTCGGCGTGATCGGGATGAAGCCCGATCCGGCGCTGGCGTTGCTATGGTACCGGCGCGCCGCGGCGCTGGGAGACGACCAGGCGGCGGCGCGGCTCGAACGGCTCGCGCACGAAATCCCTGGCCAGCCGTGACCTCGCGCCCGGCCTGATTGCTCCTGCCGGCCACGCCTCCTAACCTGCCGGTCATGACCGACACCCCGCTCAAGCCGCATGGCCTTGCCCGCCGCAGCGCCAATTACGGCGATAGGGAGTTCGCGCTGTATCTGCGCCGCTCCTTCGCCAAGTCCATGGGCTACTCGCAGGCCATGCTCGACCGCCCGGTGGTCGGCATCGTCGATACCGGATCGGGCTACAACAACTGCCACCGCACGGTTCCCGAGCTGATCGAGGCGGTGAAGCGCGGCGTGCTCGCCGCGGGCGGGCTGCCCCTGCCCTTTCCCACCGTCTCACTGTGCGAGCCGTCGCTGTTCCCGACCTCGATGCACTACCGCAACCTCGCGGCGCTCGACACCGAGGCGATGCTGTCGGCGCAGCCGATGGACGCGGCGGTGCTGATCGGCGGTTGCGACAAGACCGTGCCCGCGCAGCTGATGGCCGCCGCCTCGGCCGACATTCCCTGCGTGCAGCTCGTCACCGGCCCGATGCTCGCCACCCCCTTCCAGGGCGAGCGGCTCGCCGCCTGCACCGATTGCCGCCGCTACTGGGCCGCCTACCGCGCTGGGCGCGTCACCGGCGAGCGCATCGCCGAGATCGAAAGCCGGCTGGCCACCACCGCCGGCACCTGCGGCGTGATGGGCACCGCGAGCACGATGGGCTGCATCGCCGAGACGCTGGGCTTTATGCCGCCCGGCCACGGCAGCATCCCCGCCGTGCATGCCGAGCGCCTGCGCGCCGCCGAGGAAGCGGGCATGCTCGCGATGCGGCTGATCGCGAAACCGATTCTTCCCTCCGAACTCATCACCGAGGCGTCGGTCGAGAACGCGCTGCGCGTGCTGCTGGCGCTCGGCGGTTCCACCAACGCGCTGATCCACCTCACCGCCGTCGCCGGCCGGCGCGGGGTGAAGATCGACCTCGACCGGCTCAACACGCTGTCCGACGAAACCCCCGTGCTGGTGGACCTGAAGCCCACCGGCGAGGGCTACATGGAAGACTTCCACGCCGCCGGCGGGATGCCCGCGCTGCTGTGGGAGCTGCGCGACCTGCTGCGCACCGAGGCGCTGGACGTGACCGGCCGCACGCTCGCCGAACGGCTCAAGGAGCCCGAGTTCGTGGACCGCCGCTACATCAAGGCGCGCGCCGAACCCGTCTCCCCGGTCGGCGGCCTCGTGTCCCTGTTCGGCTCGCTCGCCCCGCGCGGCGCGATCCTCAAGCGCAGCGCCGCCACGCCCGCGCTGTTCGAGCGCGAGGCCCGCGCCGTGGTGTTCGACGGGCTGGAGGACCTCGCCAACCGCATCGACGACCCGGCGCTGGACGTGACCGAGGACGACGCGCTGGTGCTGAAGAACGCCGGCCCCCTGACGCCCGCCGGGATGCCGGAAGCAGGCTACCTGCCGATCCCGTCCAAGCTCGCCCGCGCCGGGGTGAAGGACATGCTGCGCCTCAGCGACTGCCGCATGTCCGGCACCGCCTTCGGCACCATCGTGCTGCACATCGCGCCGGAAGCTGCGGCCGGCGGGCCGCTCGGGCTGATCGAGACGGGCGACCGCATCCGCCTGTCGGTGAAGGAGCGGCGGATCGAGCTGCTGGTGGACGAGGCGACGCTCGCCGCTCGCCGCGCGACGTGGCGTCCACCCGCCGTGCCGGGACGCGGCTGGGACCGGATCGTCGCCGAGCAGGTGCTGCAGGCCGACGAAGGCTGCGACCTCGCGGTGCTGCGCCCCGCCGCCGTTTGACCGGCTCGCCCGTCCACGTCATCGGCGCGTCGGGCCGTTCCGGCGCGCAGCTTTGCCGCGCCCTGCTGGCCGATGGCGTGCCGGTCGTGCCGGTGGTGCGCGATCCCGCCCGCTGGGCCGCGACGGGCCTGGACGCCGCGCCGCGCGTCGCGGACCTGACCGACCCCACCGCCTTGCGCGCCGCGCTTTCCGACGCACGCCGCGTCGTCAGTTGCGCCCATGCCCGCCACGCCGCCGCGGTGATCGCCGCCGCGCCGCCGGAGGCGCGGCTGGTCCTGCTCGGCAGCACTCGCAAGTTCACGCGCTGGCCGGACGCGCACGGCGACGGCGTGCTGGCCGGGGAGGCCGCGTTCCTCGCCTCCGGCCGCGCGGGCGTCATGCTGCACCCGACGATGATCTACGGCGCGCAGGGCGAGAACAACGTCCAGCGCCTCGCCGGCCTCTTGCGCCGCCTGCCCGTCGTACCGCTGCCGGGCGGCGGGCGGGCGCTGGTGCAGCCGATCCATCAGGACGACGTGACCGCCGCGATCCGCGCCGCCCTCGGCGTCGCCTGGGACGGGCCGCATGCCCTGGTGGTCGCGGGGGCGGAGCCGGTCTCCTACGCCCGTTTCGTCGCGCTGGTGGCCCAGGCCGCCGGGCTGCCGCCGCCCCGCATCCTGCCGGTGCCGGCGCTGCCGCTTCGGCTCGCAGCGCCCCTCACGTGCCTGCTGCCGTTCGTGCCCAGCGTGTCGGCGGCCGAGATCCGCCGCCTGCTGGAGGACAAGGCGTTCGACATCACGCCCATGCGCGCCACGCTCGGCGTCGATCCCATCGGCCTGCCGGAAGGCCTTGCGCGCACCTTCCGCCGGGATAAACAGTGACCGCTTCCAGCCAGCCAGGAGCCATCCCATGGCCGTGATCAACCGCATCGCCGATTTCCATTCCGACATGACCGCCTGGCGGCACGACCTGCACGCCCATCCCGAGCTCGGCCTGCAGGAATCCCGCACCAGCGCCGTCATCCAGGAGCGGCTGAAATCCTTCGGCGTGGACGAGATCATCACCGGCATGGCGAAGACCGGCGTCGTCGGCGTCATCCGCGGCACCGGCACCAGCACCCGCGCCATCGGCCTGCGCGCCGATATCGACGCCCTGCCGATCCATGAGGAGACCGGCCTGCCCTACGCCTCCACCCATCCCGGCGTGATGCACGCCTGCGGCCATGACGGCCACACCACGATGCTGCTGGGCGCCGCCAAGTACCTGGCGGAGACCCGCAACTTCGACGGCACCGTCTACGTGATCTTCCAGCCGGCCGAGGAGAATTTCGGCGGCGGCGAGATCATGGTGAAGGAGGGCCTGTTCGAGCGCTGCCCGATGGAGAAGGTGTTCGGCCTGCACAACTGGCCGATCGCGCCGGAGGGAACGTTCCTGTGGCGCAAGGGCCCCGTCATGGCGGCGGTGGCGCAGATCGAGATCACCATCACCGGCAAGGGCGCGCACGGCGCGCACCCCGAGCACGGCGTCGATCCCATCGTGATCGCGAGCCAGATCGTCTCGGCGCTGCAAACCATCGTCGCGCGCACCATCGACGCGACCGAGAGCGGCGTCGTCACCATCGGCCACATCAACGGCGGCTTCACCCACAACGTCATTCCGGAATCGGTGCACATGAAGGGCACCGCCCGCTGGTTCTCCCCCAAGATCGGCGACCGGCTGGAGGAAGGCGTGAAGCGGATCGCGACCGGCATCGCGGAAAGCATGGGGGCGGTGGCCGAGGTGGAGTTCAACCGCATCTACCCCGCCACCGTGAACGACGAGGAAGCGACCGATCTCGCGATGGCGGCGGCGAGCGCGGTGGTGGGCGAGCAGCGCGTCAACCACATGGCCCGGCCCACGATGGGCGGCGAGGATTTCAGCTTCATGCTGAATGCCAAGCAGGGCGCCTACCTGATGCTGGGCGGCGGCCGCGGCAAGGACGACTTCATGGTCCACCACCCCCGCTACGACTTCAACGACGCCATCCTCCCCGTCGGCGCCAGCTACTGGGCCACGCTGGCGGAGCAGCTGCTGCCAAGGAAGGCCTGAGG
>JAFEFJ010000009.1 GCA_018240635.1 Pseudomonadota bacterium
CTTTTTGCGACGCGATGGCGATTTTGGGCTCTTGCGTCTCGCGCGAAGGTTTTGCACTGTGGGGTCGGGTCGCACGTTCTGTATGCACCCGGTCAGTTCACGGCCTGACATATCCCGTAACTGTCATTGACAGGGACGGGTCTTTCTGTGCCATGCTTTAATCGCAATCGTATTTTGGCTTGGCTTGCTGCGCGTCCGTCTGTCGTCGGGTGGTAACAAGACGTCCAAAGGCCCGGTTGTCTACGCCCCGCGTATTCCGCGCGGGGCACCGACGGAGAGTGACGCAGCAATGGCTATCGGTACGGTTAAGTGGTTCAATACGACCAAGGGGTTCGGCTTCATCATGCCCCAGGACGGCGGTAAGGACGTGTTCGTCCACATCACCGCCGTGCAGGCCGCGGGCCTGCGTGGCCTGAACGAGGGCCAGAAGGTCAGCTACGAAGTGGCGATGGAGCGCGGCAAGGCCGCCGCCACCAATCTGCGGTTGGCCTGACGGATCAGCCAGCCGTGCCGGACGGACGTTTCAGCCTCATCCCCGACCCGACCTCCGGCAACCACGCGCCCGGCCGCCATGCCGGGCGCCTCAACGTGTCTTATCAGGAGTAACGACGATGGCTGTTGGAACCGTGAAGTGGTTCAACGCGACGAAGGGCTATGGCTTCATCATGCCCCAGGACGGCGGCAAGGACGTGTTCGTCCACATCACCGCGGTGCAGGCTGCCGGCCTCAGCGGCCTGAACGACGGCCAGAAGGTCAGCTACGACGTTGCGATGGAGCGCGGCAAGGCCGCTGCCACCAACCTCAAGCTCGCCTGACGCGCGACCACGCCTGAGACGTAGCGCCCGGGCCGGCGGCCCGGGCGCCAGCGGCCGGAGGACGATCAACCGCGGGATGTTCACGCTCCCCGTCCTCGAGGCCGCGCTTGCCCTGGTGCACCAGAGCTTCCCCGGCACGCCCCAGTTCGCCTGGCCGCTGCTCGCCGCGCGCGCGGGCGCCGAAATCTGGGTCAAGCACGAGAACCACACGCCCACCGGCGCCTTCAAGCTGCGCGGCGGGCTCGTCTACATGGAACGCCTGAAGCGCGAGCGCCCGCACGTGAAGGGCGTCGTCTCCGCGACGCGCGGCAATCACGGCCAGTCCCTCGCCTGGGCCGGGCGGCGCTACGGCGTGCCCGTGACCATCGTGGTGCCCGAGGGCAACAGCGCCGAGAAGAACGCCGCCATGCGCGGCTTCGGCGCCCAGCTTGTCGAGCACGGCGCGGATTTCGAGGCCGCGCGGGCCGAGGCCGAGCGCATCGCGGCCGGACAGGGGCTGGAATTCGCCCCGTCGTTCGCGCCCGACTTGGTGGCGGGCGTGGCGACCTGGGCGCTGGAGCTGTTCCGCGCCGCCCCGCCCCTCGACGTGCTGTACGTGCCGATCGGCCTCGGCTCCGGCATCTGCGGCGCGATCCGCACCCGCGACCTGCTGGGCCTGAAGACGGACATCGTCGGCGTGCAGAGCGTTGGCGCGGATTGCTACGCCCGGTCGTTGGCCGAGGGCAGGCGGGTCGTGCTCGACCGCGCCGACACGCAGGCCGACGGGATCGCGGTGCGGATGCCGGACGAAGCCGCGCTTGCGATCGTGCGCGACGGCGCCGCCCGCATCGTGACCGTTTCCGACGACGCCATCGCCGCGGCGATCCGCGCCTACTGGACCGACACGCACAACCTTGCCGAAGGCGCCGGGGCCGCCCCGCTCGCCGCGCTGCTGTCCGAACGCGAGCGGCTGCGCGGCAAGCGCGCCGGGGTGGTGCTGACCGGCGGCAACATCGACCTCGAACTGTTCCGCTCCTGGGTGCAGGGCTCCGCCGCAGGCATGGGCTGAGCATGGACCACAAGACCGCGCTGATCGCGCTGCTGGCGATCAGCCTCGTGCTCGCGCTGATCGGCGGCTTCGTCGCCGCCAAGCTGCGGCTGCCGCCCCTGCTGGGCTACATCGTCGCCGGCATCGCCTGCGGGCCGCACACGCCGGGCTTCGTGGGCGACGCGGAACTTGCGCACCAGCTTTCGGAAATCGGCGTCATCCTGCTGATGTTCGGCGTGGGGATGCATTTCTCGCTGCGCGACCTGCTGGCGGTGCGCAACGTCGCGCTGCCGGGGGCGCTGATCCAGACCGCGCTCGTCACCGTGCTCGGCCTCGCGCTGGGCGCGGTGTGGGGCTGGAGCATCGGCGGCGGCCTGGTGCTGGGCCTCGCGCTGGCGGTCGCCAGCACCGTGGTGCTGCTGCGCGCGCTGGAGGACACCGGTGGGCTCGACACCATCGCCGGGCGCATCGTGGTGGGCTGGCTGGTGGTGGAGGACCTGCTGACGGTCGTGGTGCTGGTGCTGCTGCCGGTGGTGGCGGGGTCGCTTGGCGGGCCGGACGGCGCGGGGGCGGTGCCTGCCGGCGCATTCGCGATCCTGCCGCTGGTCGCGCTGACGCTGCTGAAGGTCGGCGCCTTCGTCGCCTTCATGCTGCTGATCGGCGCGCGCGTGCTGCCCTGGCTGCTGGGCCAGGTGGAGCGCACCCGCTCGCGCGAGCTGTTCACGCTGTCGGTCATCGCCATCGCGCTCGGCGTCGGCTTCGGCTCGGCCGAGCTTCTCGGCCTGTCCTTCGCGCTGGGCGCGTTCTTCGCGGGTGTGGTGGTCAACGGATCGGACCACAGCCACCGAGCCGAGCAGGACACGCGGCCGTTGCAGGATGCGTTCGCGGTGCTGTTCTTCGTCTCGGTCGGGATGCTGTTCGATCCGAACATCCTGATTTCGGAGCCACTGCGGGTGCTTGCGGCGCTCGCGGTCGTGGTGATCGCCAAGCCGGTCATCGCCTGGGCGATCATGCGCGTGCTGCGCCAGAGCAGCCGGGCGTCCCGTCAGGTGGCGGCGGGGCTCGGACAGATCGGGGAGTTCTCGTTCATCCTGCTGGCGCTCGGCGTCTCGCTCGGCGTGCTGTCGCAGCAGGGGCAGGACGTGGCGCTGGCCGCGGCGTTGCTGTCGATCGGCCTCAACCCGTTCCTGCACCGGCTGCTGCTGCGCGCGCCCGCCCGGCCCTGCTGACGCGCGCCCGGCTGGCGCGCCGCGCGCGGCCGCTTAGCCGGTGCGCTGGCGCACCCGGACGCCGCGTTCGATGGCGGCGGCGACCAGCGGATCGAGGTCGAGCTCGTTGGTCAGGAATTCCAGCATGCGGAGCGATTCCTGGCCCACCTCCTGGTCGGCCGCGACCACGTCGCAGGCCAGCGCATAGGCGGTTTCGCGCAGGCGCGGGGGCAGGGCGTCGCGGATCAGCTTGGCGCCATGCGCCAGCCCCTCGGTCTCGTCCAGCAGCCGCACCGCCGCATCCGTCGCCACCCGCAGGCGTTCGGACGAGAAGCCGCGGAAGATCGGCAGCGTCTGCACCAGCGCCGTCATCGAGCCGATCTCGCGATCGGTGATGGCGCCATCGGCGGCGGCGACCAGCACCATCGTGCAGACCAGCGCCTCCTGCGGATCCAGCGCTTCGCGGGCGAGCATGGCAAGTCTCCGGCTCTGTTCGGGCGGAAGGTGCGCGAAGCGCGGCGCGGGATCAACACGGCCGATTGGCCGGATCAGCGCGACGCGACGGCGCAGCCCGCGACCTTGCGGGGCAGGGTGGGGCCCAGGATCTTCGCGATCTGGCACGGCGTGAGCTGCTTGCGCACCCGCGCGGGCTGGCGGTTGCTGTTGATCCGCAGTACCGCGCCGCCCACCAGGTCGAGCCGCGTCATGGACAGGTGCCCCGTCGGCATCGGCCGGAACGGCCGCCCGGCCGCCACCGCGATCACCTGCGCGCGGTAGGCCGAGGCCAGCAGCTCGGTGCGCGAGTGATAGTAGCCGACGGCGGTGAACCAGTTGCCGCCCGCCGGCCCGTCGTGCAGCTCGCGCAGGAAGCGCGCGCCGTATTCCGCGTTGGCCACCGGGTCGAAGGCCTGTTCCAGCGAGGTGAAGGCCGTGGGGTGCATCCGCAGGTCGATCTGCATGCAGCCCACGTCCAGGAACGTCACGCTGCCGGAATCGAGGGCACGGCGGGACCACGCCACCGCTTCCTGCTTGGTCGCGAAGTAGAAGCCCTGCCCATCCGCGTCCACGGTCCAGGGCCAGGGCTGCAACGCGCCCGAGGGCGGCGTGGCGCGGCCGCTTTCCACCCGCGCGATGGTGGCGAGCAGGCCGGGCGGCGTCTGCCGGTGGCGCTCCGCCGCGGCGATCGCGCCCAGGCACTCAGTTGAGGGATCGGCAGGTCCGGCCGCCGCGCGCGCGGTGGGGCGCGGGCCCGCCGCAGCGGCCAGCACGGCAAGCACGGCCGCGAACAGAAGGCGTGCGGGCGGGCGCATCGCCGCCAGTGTAACGTCCCGCGCCGCCGCGGGACAGACCGCGGGCGGGGCGTGCGGTCCGCCGCGGGTTGTCCGCGGCCGCCGCGCGCCCCACCTTGTCCGAAAACCCCTCCGGAGCAAGCGAATGAGCAGTGACTACACCCCGCCCAAGGTCTGGGTCTGGGACCAGCCGAGCGGCGGCCGGTTCGCCAACATCAACCGGCCCATCGCGGGCGCGACGCACGAGAAGGCGCTGCCGGTCGGGCGGCATCCGCTGCAGCTCTATTCGCTCGCCACGCCGAACGGCCAGAAGGTCACGGTGATGCTGGAGGAGCTTCTCGCCGCCGGCCACAGCGGGGCGGAATACGACGCCTGGCTGATCCGCATCGGCGACGGCGATCAGTTCGGCAGCGGCTTCGTCGCGGTCAATCCCAACTCCAAGATCCCCGCGCTGATGGACCGCAGCGGCCCGCAGCCGGTGCGCGTGTTCGAATCGGGCGCGATCCTTCTCTATCTCGCGGAGAAGTTCGGCGCCTTCCTGCCCACCGGGCCGGCGCGCGCCGAGTGCCTGTCCTGGCTGTTCTGGCAGATGGGCAGCGCGCCCTACCTGGGCGGCGGCTTCGGCCATTTCTACGCCTATGCGCCGAGCAAGATGGAATACCCGATCAACCGCTTCGCGATGGAGGTGAAGCGACAGCTCGACGTGCTGGACCGCCGGCTGGCCGAGGCGCGCTTCCTGGCGGGCGACGAATACACCATCGCCGACATGGCGGTGTGGCCCTGGTACGGCGGTCTGGTGAAGGGCCTGTTGTACGAGGCGGGCGAGTTTCTCTCCGTGCAGGACTACAAGAACGTCCAGCGCTGGACGGACGAGATCGCCGTGCGGCCGGCGGTGAAGCGCGGGCGCATGGTCAACCGCGTGAACGGCGATCCTGCGAGCCAGCTGCACGAACGGCACGACGCGAGCGACTTCGAGACGAAGACGCAGGACAAGATCGCCGCCCAGGCCGCCCAGTAGCGGGCGGCGCGGTCGGGCGGGCGGGGCGGGGCGTCAGTCTTTCGTCACGTCCACGCGGACCCAGCTGAGATCGGGGTCGAACGTCGTCACGGACGCGGCGACGCGCGACGTTTCGGCCCCGAGATCTTTCTGATACACGTCGCCGTCGGGCCCCACGATGAAGGTCATGATGCCGGTCGAGCCGAACACCGCCGGCCATGCGATCATCGCGAAGCCGCCGGTCATGCGGCCCGACTGGATGAAGTTCCTGGCGCCGCCGTCGCCGTTCGGGCCCTGCGCCGTCAGGATGCGGAAATTGTATCCCTCGTAAGGGATCGGCTTGCCGCCAACCAGTTCGCCGGGGTAGCCGGCGTCCTGCGCGGCATCGATCAAGGGCCCGAGCGGGCTCTCGGCCTCGCCGCCGGCGACGGGCCAGTAGAGCCCGTCATGATGCCCGTGCGTGCTGATGAAGCGCGTGGCGTACGCCCCGGTGCCCCCGGTCTGTTTCATCCGGTTGAAATAGTCGTGCTGGGCGTCCACGGCGGCGAGCAGCGTGCGGATGGCCGACAGTTCGTTGCGGCCGATGCGGCGGTCCACGATCGTCTGCGCGCCCGCCTTGGTGTCGAACGACCAGCGCCCGTCGTGCTGCACGATCGGTATCGGCAGCGGCCAGTCGTCGGGGCCCACTTCCAGTTCGGCGCGGCCCGCTTCGGCCTGAACGATCGCGTGCTTCTGGTCGAAGAGTTCGACGAAGTGTCGGTGGACTTCCCTGTCGGCGTATTTGTCGCCGGAGTTGATCACCCGGTCCGAGTCGGGCCCGAGGATGGCGTGCAGATCGGCGTTGCTGCCCGCGCGCAACGCAGCGACGAAGGCCGCCACCGCTTCCTCCGCCGTGGCGAAGCTGCGTTGCGCCTCCGGTGCGGTCGGGGCGGCATGCGCGATCCCGAACCAGAGGATGGCCGCACCAAGGATGCAGGGCCAGCGCGTGTACCGCGTCATCATAGATCTCCTACCGTCGCCCGCCGCCGCCGCCGCGTCCGCCGCCACCGCCGCCTCGCGCGCCGCCGCCCCCGCCTCCGCCGCGCGCGCCTCCGCCGCCGCCGGACCGCTGCTGGTGCTGGAACGAGCGGCTTTGCGCGCCGCGATTGGCGTACTGCCCCGCACGCTGCCCGCTGCTCATGTCAGCGAATGCGCCGCGGGATGGCTGTGCGGCGGCGGGGCGCTGGCCGCCGGCATTCGGCCGTTGCGCCGACGCGCCGGGCCCGCCGGGGCGCGCAGCGCCGGCACCGACGCCGGCACCCCCGGGGCGCGCAGCCCCGGCGCCGACGCCGGCACCCCCGGGGCTACCGGGATGCGCAGCCCCTGCACCACCGAGCCCGCCAGGACCCCTCACGCCACCAGGTCCGCCAGGGCCATTCACGCCACCGGGCCCGCCCGGACCACCCACGCCGCCAAGCCCTCCGGGGCGTCCCGGTCCACCGGGACCACCGGGACCACCGGGACCGCCAGGGCCGCCGACTCCGCCGGGCCGCCCCGGCCCGCCGGGGCCTCCTGGGCCGCCGATGCCGCCCGGCCCGCCTGTCCGTGTCGGAGGCCTGACGGCACTGCCGGGAACGGAGACCTGCGAACGGCCCGGCAGCCCCACCGGCCCGCTGGGCGGGCGGGAGAAATTGCCCTGGCGTGCGCCGGCAGCCGTGGGGCTCCACCGGTTCGAGGTGATCTGCGTGCGGTTCACGTTGATGTTGTTGTAGCGGTTCACGTTGACGTTGGCGTACCCGCCGCCCCAGGACGGACTGGCCCATCCCCACAGGCCACCAACGATCGCCGCGCCGGCGGCGAAGGCCAGGCCGGTCGCCAGCACCGTGCCGAAGGCGTAGCCGGGCGGCGGCGGCACATAGTACGGCGGATAGGACGGCGAGGGCCATGTGCCGTACACCACCGCCGGATCGTAGCTGGGCACGTACACCACGTCCGCCTGCGCGGGCTGGATGACGATCGCCTCCTGCGGCGGCGGAGCCGGACCGCCGCCGGCCGTAGGCTCGGGGGTCACCTGCTGCGTGCTGACCACCTGCTGCGGCGAGGACTCCAGCTTGCCGTTCGCCTGCGCCAGGCGGCGCAGATGCTGCACCGATGCGAACACGTCCGCCTGCTGATTCGCGAAGGCGTAGCCCAGCTGCTGCAGCCAGGTCAGGTTGTTGGACATCATCGCCAGCACGGCGGGGAACGGCACGAGCGATTTCACGCTCGGATCCCAGGGTTCTGCTTCCAGGGCCTTCGCCAACGTATCGCCCGACAGGTTCTTATGCGCCGGATCCTCCACCCAGCGCGAGGCCGCCACCACGTCGAGCGGGAAGGTCGATGCGATCAGCGTCTGCGTCAGCAACTCGTCCGGATACAGCGCGATCGAGGCCAGGAGCGCATCGAGCTGCTCGGCATTGAAAGGCTGCGCGGCGTCCGGCTGCGCCACGGCAGCGGGCTGCCCGGCCGGGGCCGCCTGGGCCGCAGGCGCGGATTGCGCCAAAGCGCCGGGCGGCGTCATCGCGTTCAGGATCAGTCCGCTTGCCAGAAGCCGCATGAACGGGCCGGCGAGGCGCCCGCCAAGCGCCGCCGCGCCCGCCTTCCGCGGCGGGCTCGTCGGCGACCGCGATATGGGACTCTCTGTTCCGCCGGTCATGCCACGCCACTCTCCCCGGTTCGCCACGCGCCGTTCAGGTCTCGACGAAGGCGGTCACGCGCCCCTTCCGCACCGCCGCTTTAAGCGCCGCGTGGTCACGCTCGGCCTGATCGGCGTAGGACACCGCGAAGGTCGCGATCGCCTCGTCGAACTCGTCGCTGCCCCCGAGATAACCGCTGATGGTCGCCGCGTCGCCTGCCTTGGCGTGCGCGCGCGCCAGCACCCAGCCGCACGCCTTGGCGTAGAACCGCATCAGTTCGTCGTCGAAGGTCTCGACCAGCGGCTTGATCTTCGCGTCGCGCAACTGACGCCCGTAGAAGTGCTTGCCCGTCTCGGGCACATGGAACCAGCCGAGGAATATGTCGGAGGCCGGCTGCATCAGCCGCTGGCCCATCACCACGCGCTCGCCGTGCTGCTCAAAGATGCTGGCGCCCGCATAGGGCTCCAGCACCGAGGCCACGGCTTCCTTGAACTGCAGGAACAGCGGGTCGTTGTCCGCCGACATGAAAAGGCCGATCCAGCAGCGCCGCCCCACGCTGCCGACGCCGACCACCTTGATCGCGGCATCGACCAGCCGGTAGCGGTCGAACAGCACGCGGCGGTCTCCGGGCAGCGAGTCCCGGTATGCCTGCATGGAACGTTCGATGACCGACTCGAACTCGGGCAACTGCGCTTCCTGCGGATGGAAGATCAGCGGCGGGGTGTCCCGGATGCCGAGCTTGCCGCCCACCATGTCGGTGAGCTTCGGAAAGTCCATCTCGGAGCTGTCGGTCTTCGCGGCCTTAGCGACCCGGTCGTGCAGGCGTTGCTGCACCGATTTCGGCACCGTCGCGATAAGATCGTCGGCCGAGACGCGCGCATACCAGACATCGATCGGCGACATCGCCGCAAAATCGGCGAGCCGCTTGCGGTAGCTGCGCGCGGCGGTCAGCGCCGTGTCGCGCCCCTTGGCGTCGGACAACCCGTTCTCGCGCGAGGCGAGCACGAACGAGGCGGCGAGACGCTTGACGTCCCATTCCCAGGGCGCGGGCAGGGTTTCGTCGTAGTCGTTGATGTCGAACAGCACGCTGCGTTCGGGTGTTGCGAAGCCGCCGAAGTTCATCAGGTGGCAGTCGCCGCAGGCCTGCACATGGATGCCGGTGGACGGCGTGCGCGAAAGGTCGGACGCCATGATGCCCGCCGAGCCGCGGTAGAAGGCGAAGGGTGAGGCGAGCATCCTCCCGTAGCGGATCGGCACCAGGTCCGCCAGCCGGTCGGCGTCGGACGCCTGCAGGATGGCGACCGGGTCGGGCCGCTTGTCTTTCGTCCATCTGCGCTGATCGGCGCGCAGGACCTTCTCGCGCAGCGCCTTGCCGGCCGCCGCGCGTTCGTCAGGCGGGGTGGCGTGTTGGGCGCCGACGAACGCCGGCGCCGGCACTGCCGGAACGGGCGTGCTTCTGGCCGCTTGCGGCTTGGCCGCCCTGGCGTGCGACGGGCGAACGCGCGCGGCCTTGGACGCGGAGGACTTGACCATGATGCCCGCTCCCTTCGGGATTTCTGCAACGATAGCATCGGCGCCGGGCGACAAAAGACGATATTTCAACGGGCTGCCTTGCGGTGGATCAAGCGCCCGCTGGATCAAGCGCCCGACGCATGAAGCGCCACGCCGGCCGGCGCGGCGCCGCGCAACCAGCCACAAGGGCGCTTGGCGGCGCGCGGCGGTCATGCGAGGCATAAACCCAACACCGCCGCGCCCGCGCTGATCGAAGGACGAACCGAGCCCGATGACCTGCTCCCGAGCCTCACGCCGCCAAGCCCTGCGGGTCGCCATGCTTGGCGCGGTATCCGGTCTCGCCGCCTGCGCCGAGGCGAGGCTGCCCGCGCCGCCGGAGACGGCCGTCGCCGACGTCCGCGTGCTCGGCATCCCCAATGCGCGCTTCTGGCTCGACCGTGGCAATGAGGCTTTGATCGAGGAGGCGGTGCAGGCCGAGGCGCGGGCGGTTGCCGCCGACCCCGCCGCGCGCACCGCGCCAGTGTCGTTTCTGGCGGTTTCAGGCGGCGGCGATAAGGGGGCGTTCGGCGCCGGCCTGCTGTGCGGCTGGACCGAGGCCGGCAACCGGCCCGCGTTTCGGCTGGTGACCGGCGTATCCACCGGCGCGCTGATCGCGCCCTTCGCCTATCTGGGCCCGTCGCGCGATGCCGACCTGCGCGCGGTCTACACGCAAGTGTCGCCCGACGACATATACAGCGCCCGGTCGATGCTGGCGGCGGTGACGTCCGATGCGATGTCCGACACCACGCCGCTGTTCCGGCTGATCTCCAAGCACGTCGATGATCCGATGGTCGCGGACATTGCCCGCGAGTACGGCAGGGGCCGGCTGCTGCTGATCGGCACCACCAACATCGACCTGCAACGGCCGGTGCTGTGGAACATCGGCGCCATCGCGGCGAGCAGCAAGCCGGGTTCGGTCGATCTGATCCGCAAGGTGCTGCTGGCCTCGGCCGCCATCCCAGGCGCCTTTCCGCCCGTGCTGATCGACGTTGAGAGCGGCGGGCGCACCTATCAGGAAATGCATGTGGACGGCGGCGCAATCGGGCAGATGTTCCTGTATCCGCCGTCGCTGAACCTGGGCGAAGAGACGCGGCGGCGTGGCATCCACCGCCAGCGGACGGCCTATCTGATCCGCAACGACCGGCTGGACCCGAGATGGGCCGACACCAACCGGCAGTTCCTGAGCATCGCCCAACGCGCCATCGACACGATGATCCATTCCAGCGGCGTAAACGACGTCTATCGCATCTACGCCACAACGCAGCGCGACGGCGTGGCGTTCCGCCTGGCCTATATCGGCTCGGACTTCCCTGAGAGCCAGCATGCGCCCTTCGACCGTGCCTTCATGAACGCGCTGTTCAACGACGCATATGAGAAGGCGCGGAACGGCTACCCCTGGGCGACTGTCCCGCCGGGCTTCCGCCCTGCCGGCTAGGTCAGCAGGCCGGCACCGTCAGCACCGGTACCTGAGGCGTGACGCCGGTTTCGGCGAGCGAGAAAGGTTTCATCGCGCGCACCGTCACCTGCAGCACGCCGTCCGCCGGATAGTGGGCCTGGATCGGCTCGAACACTTCCGACGGCGGCAGCGGCTGCAGCAGGCTGCGTGCGAACTTGCCGCCGGAGAGCGGCGCGTAGGAGATCGTCGGCCGGTCCCGCGGCACCGAGCCGGGGCCGATCGAGCCGCAGGCGGAAGCCAGGGGGACAAACGCCGCCGCACCGGCGCCGCGAATTCCGCGCAGCGCGCCTGATAGCCCTGGACGCATGATGCCTTCTGCGACCGGAGTTGCACCGCCGGATTGACCGAGATCAAGGTTATGGCGGCGTGGTCGGCCGATGCAACGTGCCGCACGCAGGGGAGGGGGCATGGGCTGGAGCACCCGCTACGCGGCGATCAGCTACCTGCGGTCCTCGTTGTGGATCGTTCCGCTGGTCGCGCTCGTGGCGGAGCAGGCGTTCATCCGCCTGGTCTTCGGGCTCGACGCCTATCTGCGCTGGGTGCCCGATACCGGCCTCACGGCGGGCGGCACGACGAGCGCGATCGACGTGATCGTGAATCTGTCGATGTCGTTCATCGTGTTCACCTTCGGCTCCATGCTCGTCGCGATCCAGGTGGCGAGCGGGCAGCTCACGCCGCGGATCATCGCAACCACGCTGCTGCGCGACAACCGCATCCGTTTCACCGTCGGGCTGTTCGTCTTCACGATGCTGTTCGCGCAGGGCACCAAGACGCGCTTCGTGAACGAGGTGCCGCCGTTCGCGGGCACGATGGTGGCGCTGCTCGGCATCGCCATCGTGGCGGCTTTCCTGTACCTGATCGACTACACCGCGCGGCTGCTGCGGCCGATCTCCATCGTGCGTCGGCTTGCCGATGGCGGCATCGGGGTGATCGAGAGCGTCTATCCGGAACCCGCCGCGATGCCGCCGCGCCCCGCGCCCGCGCGTCCGCTGCCCGAGGGCGCGGGGCGGGAGGTGGCGTATGCCGGCCATTCCGCGGTGGTGCTGGCCGTGAACCTGCCGGCGCTGGTCGCGATGGCGCGCGCCGCGGGCGGCGTGATCGAGTTCCTGCCCCGCGTGGGCGACTTCGTGGCCACCGGAACGCCGCTGTTCCGGCTCTACGAAGGCGCGGCTTCCATCGACGACCGCCGATTGCGCGCGCAGGTCGCCTTCGGGCCGGAGCGCACGATCGAGCAGGATTCCACCTTCGCATTCCGCGTCATCGTCGATGTCGCGATCAAGGCGCTGTCCAAGGCGATCAACGATCCGACCACGGCGGTGGTGGCGATCGACCAGCTCCAGCGCCTGCTGCGCACGACCGGCCTGCGCCACCTGCACGACGACACGCTGGTGGACGCCGAGGGCCGGCTGCGGCTGATTTTTCCGACGCCGGACTGGACCGACTTCGTGCAGCTCAGCTTCAGCGAGATCCGGCTGTACGGCGCGGAGAACTTCCAGGTGGCGCGGCGCCTGCGCGCAATGATCGGCGACCTTGCGGCCACGCTCCCGGACTCCCGGCGCCCGGCGCTGGACCGCGAGCTGGCGCTGCTGGATGCGACGCTCGTCGGGCGCTATGCGCTGCCCGAGGATCTCGCGCTGGCGCGCGAGCCGGACACGCAGGGCCTGGGCGGCGCGGTGCCGCGCGCGCCGGGGGCGCCGGCGCAGCCTCGCGGAAATGACACAGGTCAATCGGATGCGGCCGCCGGGCGGATAGGCTACGGTCACCGAAGGCCGGTGGACGACGCCGCAGGGGGACGACGATGAGCCAGGTCTTGTCGGATGCCGAACGCGCGTTGATCGATGCCTGGTGGCGCGCCGCGAACTACGTTTCGATCGGGCAGATCTACCTCTACGACAATCCGCTGCTGCGCGAGCCGCTTTCCGCCGCGCACATCAAGCCGCGCCTGCTCGGCCACTGGGGCACCACGCCGGGGCTGAACTTCCTGTACGTCCATCTCGGCCGGCTGATCCGCAAGCACGACCTGAACATGATCTACGTCACCGGCCCCGGGCATGGCGGGCCCGCGCTGGTGGCGAACGCCTATCTGGAAGGCACCTACAGCGAGGTCTACCCGAACATCTCCCAGGATGCCGACGGGATGAAGCGGCTGTTCACGCAGTTCTCCTTCCCCGGCGGGATTCCGAGCCATGTCGCGCCCGAAACGCCGGGCTCGATCCACGAGGGCGGCGAGCTCGGCTATGCGCTGTCGCACGCCTACGGCGCGGCGTTCGACAATCCGGACCTGATCGTGGCCTGCGTGGTGGGCGACGGCGAGGCCGAAACCGGCCCGATGGCGACGAGCTGGCATTCCAACAAGTTCCTCAATCCCGCGCGCGACGGCACGGTGCTGCCGATCCTGCATCTGAACGGCTACAAGATCGCCAATCCCACGGTGCTGGCGCGGATCAGCCACGAGGAGCTGGAGCAGCTTTTCCGGGGCTACGGCTACACGCCCTATTTTGTCGAGGGCGACGATCCCGCCACGATGCACGAGACGATGGCCGGGACGCTCGATGCCGTCATCGCCGACATCCACCGCATCAAGGCCAATGCGCGGCGCGAGGGTTTCACGCATCGCCCGCGCTGGCCGATGATCGTGCTGCGCACGCCGAAGGGCTGGACCTGCCCCAAGGAGATCGACGGCAAGCGCACCGAGGGCTACTGGCGCGCGCATCAGGTGCCGATGGGCGAGATGCACGAGAAGCCGGACCATGTGCGCATCCTGGAAGAATGGATGAAGAGCTACCGGCCCGGGGAGCTGTTCGACGAACAGGGGCGGCTGCGTACGGAGATCGCGGCGATGGCGCCGCGCGGCGAGCGCCGCATGAGCGCCAATCCCCATGCCAACGGCGGCCTGCTGCTGCGCGACCTGCGGCTGCCCGATTTCCGCGACTACGCCGTGGCCGTGCCGTCGCCCGGCGCCGCCTCGGCGGAGTCGACGCGCGTGATGGGCGGTTTCCTGCGCGACGTGATGACGCTGAACATGGAGGCGCGGAATTTCCGGCTGTTCAGCCCGGACGAGAACAACTCCAACCGCTGGCAGGACGTGCTGGACGTGACGAACCGCGCCTGGGCCGCGGAGACGCTGCCGTGGGACGACCACCTCGCGCCCGATGGGCGCGTGATGGAGATGCTGAGCGAGCATCAGTGCCAGGGCTGGCTGGAAGGCTATCTGCTGACCGGGCGGCACGGCTTCTTCTCGTGCTACGAGGCCTTCATCCACATCATCGATTCGATGTTCAACCAGCACGCCAAGTGGCTGAAGGTGTGCAACGGCATCGGCTGGCGCCGGCCCATCGCGTCGCTCAACTATCTGCTGTCGAGCCATGTCTGGCGGCAGGACCACAACGGCTTCAGCCACCAGGACCCTGGCTTCATCGACCATGTCGTGAACAAGAAGGCCGAGGTGGTGCGCGTCTATCTGCCGCCCGACGCCAACTGCCTGCTGTCGGTCACCGATCACTGCCTGCGCAGCCGCAACTACGTCAACGTGATCGTCGCGGGCAAGCAGGTCGCGCCGCAATGGCTGACGATGGACGAGGCGGTGAAGCACTGCACGGCGGGCCTGGGCATCTGGGAATGGGCGAGCAGCGACCGCGGCGGCGAGCCCGACGTGGTGATGGCCTGCTGCGGCGACGTGCCGACGCTGGAGACGCTGGCCGCCGTGTCATTGCTGCGCGAGCACGCGCCCGACGTGAAGGTGCGCGTCGTCAACGTGGTCGATCTGATGAAGCTGCAACCGGCGAGCGAGCATCCGCACGGTTTGTCCGAGTACGACTTCGACACGCTGTTCACCGTGGACAAGCCGATCATCTTCGCCTTCCACGGCTATCCGTGGCTGATCCACCGCCTGACCTACCGCCGCCGCGGCCACGCCAACCTGCATGTGCGCGGCTACAAGGAGGAAGGCACCACCACCACGCCCTTCGACATGTGCGTGCTGAACGACCTGGACCGCTTCCATCTTGTCTCGGACGTGATCGACCGCGTGCCTGGACTGGCGTCGCGCGCCGCCTACGCCAAGCAGGCGATCCGCGACAAGCTGATCGAGCACCGCGAGTATATCTGCCGCCACGGCGACGACATGCCGGACGTGGCGAACTGGCGCTGGTCCGGCGCGGCCAAGCCCGGCGCGCGCTCGACCGAGAACGACAACGCCTGACGGAAGTGCGATGGGCGCCGGATTCCTCGGCGTTGTCTTCGATGTCGACGGCGTGCTGGTCGACAGCCCGCACGAGCGCGCATGGCGCGAGGCGCTGCCGCCCTTCGCCGATCCCGGGGGCTTCACCACCGCGTTCTATCAGGCGCATGTCGCGGGCAAGCCCCGCCTAGCTGGGGCGCGGGCGGCGCTGGAGCGGCTCGGCCCGCCCGGCGCGGTTGCGCGCGCGCAGGACTATGCCGATGCGAAGCAGCGCCTGATCGAACGCCTGATCGCGGAAGGCGCGTTCCATGCCTTCCCCGATGCGCTGCGCCTGGTCGCGGCGCTGCGCGCGATGGGGATGAAGCTCGCGCTGGCTTCGTCCTCGCGCAACGCGGCGGCGATGCTGCGGCAGGTCGCGATGCCGGACGGGCGCACGCTGCTTGCGATGTTCGACGCCGATCTCAGCGGCCGCCCCGTGCCGCGCGGCAAGCCCGATCCGGCGCTGTTCCTGCTGTCCGCGGAGGCGCTCGCGCTGCCGCCCGCGCGCTGCGTGGTGGTGGAGGACGCGCCGGCCGGCATCCGCGCCGCGCGCGCGGGCGGCATGGCGGCACTCGGCATCGCGCGCCTGCACGATGCCGCGCTGCTGCGCGAAGCGGGCGCGGACCTGGTGCTGACGCGCCTCGACGGCCTGGACACGTCCGCGCTTGCCGAGGGCGTGCTGCGCGCGCGCCCCGATCAGGAGAACGCCGATGCTTAAGGCAATGATGCCGACGCAGGAGCCGGGTTGGACGCTGGTCCACGAAGGCTACAACGTGCTGACCGAGAACGCGGTGGAGTCCCGCTTCGCCCTCGGCAACGGGTTCATCGGAATGCGTGCCGCGCGATCCGTCAGCCGCGGTCCGACCTGGACGAGCTGGCTTGGCTATATCCGCTGGGCGTCCTGGCCGCGCTGCTACCTGGCGGGATTGTTCGACGTGCCCAACACGGTGCCGCCGGTGCCCGCGCTGGTGCCGATCGCGGACTGGTCGCGCGTGCGCGTCCTGGTGGACGGCGAGTCGCTGCTGGCGCGCGACAGCGACGCGATCGTCGCTTCTCGCACGCTGGACATGCGCCGCGGCGTGCTGCTGGGCGCCTGGACCGACCGCACGCCCGCAGGCGTCGCCGCCACCGGGCAGGAACTGCGGCTGCTGTCGCTCGCCGACCGCTCGGTGGGCATGCAGGTGCAGCGCGCGGTTCTCGGCTTCGATGGCGCGGAGGTGCAGGTGGAGGCGAGCTTCGGCCTCGCCGGCCTCGGGATGGACCCGGTGACGCTGCACGACGATCTGGGCGTGTGGCGCACCGAGGGAACCAGGAAAGCCGTCGCGATGGCCGGTGCCGCGACGCTGCACGTGGATGGCAAGGTGGTGCCGCCCGAACGGCCGTTCCCATTGCGTTGGGTGTGGCGCTTCCGCTCGCGCGCCGGGCAGGTGGCGGAACTCGACCGTTTCGTCGCCGTCACGCGCGCCGACGCGGCGAACGAAGACCCCGCGCCCGCCGCGCGGGCGGCGATGGCGCGCACCCGCGCGCTGGGCTGGCGCGCGGTGCTGGCCCAGCACGAGGCGGCGTGGCAGGCGCGCTGGGACGAAGGCGGCGTGACCATCGCGGGCGACGACGAGGCGCAGCGCGCCTTGCGCTTCGCGATCTATCATCTCACGAGCGCGGTCAACCCGAACGACGAGCGGGTTTCGATCGGCGCGCGCGGCCTGACGGGCGACGCCTATTTCGGCCATGTCTTCTGGGACACCGAGATCTATCTGCTGCCCTTCTACGTCGCGACCTGGCCCGAGGCGGCGCGCGCCCTGCTGATGTACCGCTTCCACACGCTGAACGGCGCGCGCGCCAAGGCGGCGAAGGGCGGCTGGAAGGGCGCGCTCTATCCTTGGGAGTCCGCCGACACCGGGGAGGAAACCACGCCCGACAGCGTGCTCGGGCCAAATGGTCAGCCGGTGGAGATACTGACCGGAAAGATGGAGCATCACATCAGCGCCGATGTCTCCTATGCGGTCTGGCAGTACTGGCTCGCCACGGGCGATGACGATTTCTTCCTGCGCGCGGGCGCGGAGATCGTGCTGGAGACCGCTCGGTTCTGGGCCTCGCGCGCGGTGGCCGAGGCGGACGGGCAGCGGCATATCCGCCACGTGATCGGCCCCGACGAGTACCACGAGGACGTGGACGACAATGCCTTCACCAACATGATGGCGCGCTGGAACATCGCGCGCGGGCTGGAGACGGCGGCGCTGCTCGACGCGCGCTGGCCGGACCGGGCGGCGGCGCTGCGCGAAAGCCTGGCGCTGCACGATGCCGAACTGAGCGACTGGCACGACGCGACCGTGCGGATCGCCACCGGCTTCGATCCGGCGAGCGGGCTGTTCGAGGAGTTCGCGGGCTTTCATGCGCTGGAGCCGGTCGATCTTGCGGCGTTCGCCGGCCAGCCCGGGCCGATCGACATGCTGATCGGCCGCGAGCGGACGCAGCGTTCGCAGGTGGTGAAGCAGGCTGACGTGGTGGCGCTGATCGGGCTGCTGCCGGAAGTGTTCCCGGGCGATACGGCCGAACGAAACTTCCGCCACTATGCGCCGCGCTGCGCGGACGGCAGTTCGCTCAGCGCGTCGATGCATGCGTTGGCCGCCGCGCGGCTGGGCGATACCGCGATGGCGCTGCACTATCTGCGCCGGGGAGCGGCGCTCGATCTCGATCCCGATCCGCAGAGCGCGGGCGGCGTGCGCATCGCTGGCCTGGGCGGGCTGTGGCAGGCCGCGGTGATGGGCTTCGGCGGCCTGCACCTGGCTGCGGAACGGCCGCGCCTTGCGCCCAGGCTGCCGGCGGAATGGCGGGAACTGTCCTTCCGCGCCTGCTGGCGGGGGCGGCGCTTCGCGGTGCGCGCAACGCCGGCCGACCTGTCCGTGACGCTGATTGCGGGTGCTGCGATGGAAATCGAGATGGCGGGCGCGGTGCGCCGGCTCGATCCCGGCGCGACCGTCACGGTGAAGCTGTAGCGTCCCCATCCCCCGCGCGCGGGGCTACCCGAAGCGCGCCGCGCGCCGTATGGGACAGTGATCGTTCTGCGGGGCGGAACAGCGGGGGCGGCGATGAAGGCGGTCTATTCCGATCAGGCGGGCGGCCACGACCCGAAGCGGTTCGTGCTGCGCGGCAAGTTCGCGCCGGGCGAGGAACGGCCCGAACGCGCCGAGCGGCTGATCGCCGGGCTGCGCGCCGGCGGGCACGAATTGCGGCAGGCCGAAGCCTTCGGCCAGGGCCCGCGCCTCGCGGTCCACACGCCGGACTACCTGCGCTTCCTGGAGGAATCCGCCGCCGAATGGCGCGCGCTGGCCGACGCCTCGGACGAGGTGCTGGGCAACGCCCATCCGGTCCGCCGCGCCGGCACCATGCCGTCCTCGATCGTCGGGCGCGCCGGCTGGTTCATGCAGGACATGGCCTGCGGCATCGGGCCGGGAAGCTGGGCCGCGATCGCGAGCGCGACCGACGTGGCGGTGACCGCCGCCGAATTGCTGCTGGGCGGCGAGCGCGCCGCCTACGCGCTGTGCCGCCCGCCCGGGCATCACGCCTATCGCGACATCGCGGGCGGGCACTGCTTCCTGAACAACACCGCGATCGCCGCGCAGCATCTGCGCGCGGCGCATCCGCGCGTCGCGATCCTGGACATCGACATCCACCACGGCAACGGCACGCAGGCGATCTTCTACGACCGCGCCGACGTGCTGACCGTGTCCGTCCATGCCGATCCGTCGGTGTTCTACCCGTATTTCTGGGGCTACCCGCACGAGCGCGGCGAGGGCGCGGGGGAGGGCTGCAACCTCAACCTGCCGATCCCGCGCGGCGCTTCGGACGAGGTGTTCCTCTCGGCCATCGACGCCGCCGCGCCCACCATCCGCGCCTTCGTGCCCGGCGTGCTGGTGGTGGCGCTCGGGCTCGACGCCTCGGTGGAGGACCCGTTCGCGGGCGCCGCCGTCACGACCGATGGATTCCGGCGCGCGGGGCAGGCGGTGGCGCGGCTCGGCCTGCCGACGCTGTTCGTGCAGGAGGGCGGCTACCTTTCGCCATCCCTGGGGTCCAACCTTCAGGCCGTGCTCGGGGGGTTTGAAGCGGCGGCCTGAACGCCGGGCGCTCCGCCCGGTGGCACCGATCTTGCTCCGTCTGCCGACACTTTCGGCCGAAGGAGCGGTGGATGCCCAGGAAGATGCATCTCGCGTTCGACGTGTCCTACGCGCACATGGACGGGCGCTGGCGCATGCCGGGCTCCGCCTGGAAGGACCGCCGCTATCCGGACGTGGACACGTTCGAGGAGATCGCGCGCATCTGCGAGCGCGGGCTGCTCGACCTGCTGTTCTCGGGCGACGGCACGGGCGTGCCCTGCACCTGGCAGGGGAAGCCGGACGACGCGATCCGCTGGGGCATCAGTTGGCCGCGCCAGGACCTGAGCCCGCTGATGGTGGCGATGTCGCGCGTGACGAAGCATCTGGGCTTCGGCGTGACCTACTCCACCAGCTTCATGCACCCCTACTACCTGGCGCGGCACCTGAATTCGCTCGATCACGTCACCGGCGGGCGCGTCGCGTTCAACGTGATCACCTCCACCCGCAAATCCGATTTCGAGAACTACGGCTTCACCGAATTGCCCGATCACGGCGAGCGCTACGACCGGATGGAGGAGTTCATCGAGGTCTGCCGCCAGTTGTGGGACAGCGTGCCGGCGGACGCGATGGTGTGGGACTTCGACAGCGGCGTGGTGGGCGACCCGTCGAAGGTGCGCAACGTCGATCACGAAGGCCGGTTCTTCAAGGTGCGCGGCCCGCTGAACACGCCGCCCTCGCCGCAGGGCCGGCCGATCCTGGTGCAGGCCGGCGGCTCGCCCCGCGGCATCAAGGCCGCCGCCGCGATCGTCGATGTGGCATTCGGCGCCGACATGGCGCTGGAGCTTCAGATCCGCCAGCGCGAGACCTTCGACCGCGAGCTGGCGGCGATCGGCCGCGACCCGCAGAAGGTGGGCATCCTGTGGCAGCAGCCCGTCGTGGTGGCCGAGACCGAGGCCGAGGCGGTGGCGCAGCGCGAGCTTCTGCTGACCGCGATCCCGCGCGAGGGCGCGGGCGTCTATCTGTCGCACAATTCCGGCTACGACTTCTCGACGCTGCCGCAATGGTTCACGCTGGGCGAGCTGCACGAGCAGATCGTCGCCACCAACGCCTCGCCCGTGGGCTTCGTGCACGAGATGGCGCTGCGCTTCGGCCGCGACATGCCGATCTCCCGCGACGATTTCTTCGATCACGGCCTGCGCGCGGCGACCGGCTACCAGAACACGCTGGCGGGCAATCCCGCGCAGGTGGCGGACCGGCTGGAGGAGGTGTTCGAGGCGACCGGCAGCCGCGGCGGCTTCATGCTGGGCCACACCGTCTCGATGCCCGACGACCTGACCCGGCTGGTCGATCTGCTTGTTCCGGAACTGCAGCGCCGGGGACGCTTCCGTACCGCCTACAAAGGCCGCACACTGCGCGAGAACCTGCTGGACGACGAATGAATGCGGCGAGGAGGATGACGATGGCCGGCACCGTTACCGACGAAACCCTGGCGGACCAGCTCGCGCGGCTGCGCCCCGCCTACGAGCGCGACGGCGCGGTCTGCGTGCGCGGCGCGTTTTCCCCGGAATGGATCGCGGCGCTGGAGCGCGGGATGGAGGAGAACCTCGCGCATCCCGGCCCCTGGGCGAAGCACTACACGGCGGAAGGCAAGCCCGGCCATTTCTTCGGCGACTACTGCAACTGGCGCCGGATCGAGGGCTACCGCGAGTTCCTGCTGCACTCCCCGGCCGCCGAGATCGCCGGGCGGCTGATGGGCAGCCGCAAGGTGAACCTGTTCCACGAGCATGTGCTGGTGAAGGAGCCGGGCACCGAGGAACCGACGCCCTGGCACCACGACCAGCCGTACTGGACGGTGGACGGGGCGCAGGTGTGCAGCCTGTGGACGCCGCTCGATCCGGTGGCGCGCGACACCGCGGTGGAGTTCGTCGCGGGCTCGCACCTGTGGGGCAAGCACTTCGCGCCGGCCAGCTTCTCGGACTCCAAGCCGCGCGAGGGCACGGGGCTTGAGCCGGTTCCCGACATCGCGGGCAACCCGGACAAGTACGAGCTGATCGGCTGGGACCTGGAGCCGGGCGACTGCATCGTCTTCCACGGCCTGACGCTGCACGGCGCGCCCGGCAACAGGCGAAAGGGCCGCCGCCGCGCCTTCGCGTCCCGCTGGACGGGCGACGACGTCACCTTCGTCCTGCGTCCCGGCTACATGTCCCCGCCGCCGCCCGAGGACGCGCCGCCGGTGGGCGCGCCGATGGACAGCGACGTCTATCCGGTGGTGTGGCGGGCCGCCTGACGATGGCAGCCAAGCCGTTCCATCTGGGACTGTTCCTGCAAGGCTCCAGCGCGCAGGCCTGGGGCGAGCCGTGGACCGGGCATATCGGCGAAAGCTGGATGCAGCCGAAACTGTTCCTGGATATCGCGCAGGCGCTGGAACGCGCCTGCTTCGATTACCTGCTGCTGGAGGACAGTTCCTATATCGGCGAGAGCTATAAGGGCTCGCGCGAGATCTACCTGCACAACGGCATCGCGGTGCCGCGCCAGGACCCTTCGGTGGTGGCGGCGCTGATGACATCCGTCACCACGCGGCTCGGCATCGTTCCCACCTTCGGCACCTTTGCCTATCCGCCCTATCTGCTGGCGCGGCTGATGGCGACGCTTGATCAGGTCTCGGCCGGGCGGATCGGCTGGAACATGGTGACCGGCAGCTCCGACTATGCCGCGCGCAATTTCGGGCTGGACGGGATGCCGGAGCACGATCTGCGCTACGACATGGCCGACGAATACATGCAGGTAGTGAACGGGCTCTGGGATTCCTGGGAGCCGGGCGCGCTGGTCGCCGACGCCGAGGGCGGGATGCTGGTGGACCACACCAAGGTCCGGCAGATCGACTTCGAGGGAAAGTGGTTCCGCGTGCGCGGGCCGCTGAACTCGGGGCCGTGCCCGCAGGGGCGACCGGTGATCGCGCAGGCGGGAGGATCGCCGCGCGGGCGCGATTTCGCCGCGGCCAACGCGGACACGATCGTGGCGCATGTGAAGGGTGTGGCGGCGATGCGCGCCTATCGCGACGACGTGCGCCGGCGGATGGTCGCGCAGGGGCGCGATCCCGACCGCTGCAAGATCCTGTTCCTGGTCGATCCGATCATCGGCGAGACCCGCGCCGACGCCGAGGCGCTGCGCGACCGCCGCCGCGCGCGCGAGGCCACGCAGGTGGACCGCAAGCTCGCGTTCCTGGGCAAGATCACCAACATCGATTTCGGCCGGTTCGACCTGGATGCACCGGTCGCCGACCTGACGACGAACGGGCACCAGCAGACGCTGGACGAATTCAAGCGCCGCGGCGCGGGCAAGACGCTGCGCGAGGCGATGCTGACCTACAACGCCGAGGGCGGGTCGGTGTCGCTGTGCGGCTCCCCCGACGACCTGGCGGCGCAGATGGCGGAGGCGATGGAGGAAGCGGGCGGCGACGGCTTCCTGTTCTCGATGCCCGACATCAGCCGCCGCCGCATCGCCGAGATCGAGGACGGGCTCGTGCCCGCGCTGCAACGCCGCGGGCTGACGCGGCGGGCGTACGAGCACGCGATGTTCCGGGACAACCTGCTGGCGTTCTGAAGGGGCCGGCCTCGACAACGGGGGACGAATTAGCTAAATAAGTTGGCTAATTCGGAGGCGGTCATGACGACAGTCACGATCCACACGGCCAAAACCACGTTGTCGCAGCTGATCGCGCGCGTCGAAGCCGGGGAGGAGATCGTCCTGGCGCGTGGCAAGGTGCCGGTGGCGAAGCTGGTTCCGATAAACACGATGCCTGCGCAGCGCCGGTTCGGCGCCCTTCGGGGCGTGGTGAGCGTGGGGCCTGAATTCTTCGAGCCGCTTCCGGAACCGGAACTCGCGCTCTGGGAGTAGCGGCGTGCGACTGCTGCTCGACACCCACGCGTTTCTCTGGTGGCTTGCAGGTGACGCGGCGCTTTCCGATCCTGCCCGCGCGGCGATCGGGGACACGGCGAACGACGTCCTTGTCAGCGCAGCGACCGCCTGGGAAATCACCACGAAGCACCGGATCGGCAAGCTGCCCGGCGTCGCTGCAATCGTCGCGGATCTAGGAGCCGCAGTCGCCGCGCAGGGGTTTGCTACCGTGCCGATCAGCTTCCGGCACGGTCAAGCCGCCGGGGCGCTTCCCGGAACCCATCGCGATCCGTTCGACCGGATGCTGATGGCCCAGGCCATGATGGAAAATCTGGTCCTCGTATCGAACGAACAGGCGTTCGACGCCTACGGCGTGCGCCGCCTGTGGTAGCGCGGCAGCAAGGGATGCACCGCCGCCGCTGACTAAATCCGCCGCGCCGCCACGACCGCTTTCTCGCTGCCGATCCCCACGACGCGGCACCATAGCCGCAGCAGCGCGCCCTGCGGCGCGGTATCGGCGGCGCGGGCTTCGTCGCGGTGTTCCACTTCGTCCTTGCGGCAACGCTCCAGCATCGCGCGGATGCCGGGCAGGATGCACTCGGCGTCGAGGCGCTCGATCTGCTGGCGGTAGTGGTGATCGACGAAGGTTTCGACCGCATCGATCGTGGCGAACACCGCGCGCGGGCCGAACAGCGCGGGGAGCCCACCGGTGAGGAAGCCGGCGACGCGCCAGATCGGCAGCAGGCGGCTGTGCTGCGGCTTCGGCAGCACCTCGTTCAGCAAATCGAGATGCCCGGATTCCGTCTGCCGGTGGCGGGCGGCGAAGGCGCGCACCGCGGGATCGCGGCTGACCGCGAGGATGCCGTCGTAGATGCGCACCGCGCCGGTCTCCCCGGCATGGTCGGACCGAAGCTCGGCGATAAGCCATGCGGGCAGCGTGCGGTCGATGGGGGGCAGCGTGTCCATGCCGTGCAGATGGACGCGGCGCGCGCCAGGGCAAGCCCTGGCGGAACGGCCGTCCCGCCCCACCTGCACGCCATGAGCAGGGAAAGCGAAGCCTCCGCCGCCGCGGTCTATTACGACGGCGCCTGTCCGGTCTGCGCGCGCGAGATCGCGCAGTACCGCCGCGCGCAGGGCGCGGCGTCGATCGACTTCGTGGACGTGTCGGCCTGCGCGCCCGACGCGTTGGGGCCGGGCCTGTCGCGGGACGCGGCGCTGGCGCGGATGCATGTGCGCACCGAAGATGGCCGGCTGGTGTCGGGTGCCGCGGCCTTCGCCGCGCTGTGGCGCGCGCTGCCGGGCTTCGCCTGGCTCGCACGGCTCGCCGCGCTGCCCGGCGCGCTGGCAGCGATGGAGGCGGGCTACCGGCTGTTCCTGCGCCTCCGCCGCCTGTGGCGCCGCCCGGCGGAGGCTGGCTACCAGGGCAGCGCCCCGCCCCGGTAGTCGAAGAAGCCGCCGCTGTCGGCGGGGCCGAGCGCGTCCAGCACCGCCAGCATCCGTGCCGCCGCTTCCGCGGGAGGACGCACATCGAGCCCGGTGCGGGCGAAGGGCGCGGAGAGCGGGGTTTCCACGGTGCCGGGGTGCAGCGCGACGCAGACGGCGTGCGGGCGGGAGCGGCGCAGCTCGATCGCGGCGGTGCGCACGAACTGGTTGAGCGCCGCCTTCGACGCGCGGTAGCTGTACCAGCCGCCCAGCGCGTTGTCGCCGATGCTGCCCACCTTGGCCGACAGCGTGGCGAACACCGATTTCCCCTCGCGCGGCAGCAGCGGCAGAAGATGTTTCATCAGCAACATCGGGCCGATGGCGTTCACCGCGAAGGCCTGCGCCATGTGCGTCGGATCGAGCTGCCGCCAGGTGCGTTCGGGCATATGCGTCGCGGTGTGCAGCATTCCCGTGGCATCGACGACGAGGCGCGGCGCGAGCGGGGCCAGCGCGGCGAGGGCGGCGGCGATGGACGCCTCATCGGTGATGTCGAGCGGCGGGACGGTGCCGCGCCCGAGCCCGATCACGCGGGCGAAGCGGGGCGTGCCGGTCAGCGCCGCCAGGAACGCGCCGCCGATGCCGCCCGAGGCGCCGATCACCAGCGCATCGCCGCCCGGCGGCAGGCTGAGGGGGACGAAAGCGGTATCCATTGCGCGGCCCTTCGGTTGCGAACCGCCGATGTGGGAAGGATTCGCGAAACGTCAGGCCGGCGCGCGGCAAGCACGCATCGCTGCGCCTAACCGGCGTCCACGAAGCGGCGCAACGCGACCGGATCGCGCACGACGACGCCGCGATACCCGATCTCGACCATTCCCCCCGCCTTCAGCTTGCGGAGCGCCGTTCCGGCGGTGTTGCGCGACATGTTGGCGGCGGCGGCCAGCTCGTCCTGCGACAGCGGCACGGGATGGCGCTCGAGATCGTCGCTCCCGGCGGTGCGCAGCCCGCTCAGCCGCAGCAGCACCGCCGCGCATCGCCGTTCGCTGCTGCGAATGACCAGATCGGCGGCGGCGGCGACGACAGTATCGCCATAGGCCCAGGCCAGCGGCAGAAGGTGCCGCCACCAGTCCGGGCGTTCTTCCAGCATGCGCATGACAGTGGCGTGCGGCACGCTGGCAAGGCTGACATGGGTCCGCGCGGTGGCTGCCACGTTGCGCGGCTGGCCGGCCAGGATCGGCCCGTAGCCGATCCAGAACACGGGATGCTCCAGATGCATCACCGGCGTGTCGGAGGGGCCGAGCGTCGTCCGCATTTCGAGGCAGCCGCTGGCCAGGCCGATCAGTTCGCCCACCGCCTCGTCGCCTGCCTGCACCATGGCGCCCGGTTCCAGATGATACCAGCGGCACGCCGGCAACAGCGCCTGCCGGAACTCGGGCGGCGTGCGGTTCAGCCAGCCGCGCTCGGTCAGGATGCGCAGGCCCTCGTCACGATCCATCGCGATGTTGCCTCTCCATTCCCGCTACAGCCGGTCACGACCGATCGGGCCTGATTGCACAAAAATGGGCAATTTCACACCCCGGCGCGTGCTAACGAGGCTTTCCGCTGTGGACCTGCCGGCGATGCAGGTCCGATCGTTCTGGAAGAAGGCAATAGCCATGAGCACGAACACCAAGCCCGCGACCCCGCTGGACCGCAGGGGTCTGCTGGCTGTGGGCGGAGCGTCGTCCCTCGCCGCGCTGTCCCTGTTGGCCGGGCAAGCGCAGGCGGCGCAGGTGGTGCCCGACGAAGGCGCCGCCGCCCATCCGGAAGCGGGCGCACAGGGCAAAGCCATCAAGTCGATGGAAACATGGGCGGGCTCGCTCGCTCTGCAGGCCGCGACCTACGCTGCCCCGCTCGTCGCCATGTACAATCTCCGGGCGACGGTGTGCTTCGGGCCGAACGCGAAGGCGCCGCCTGGGAAAATCTGGAATTTCGAGGATATCGCGACGCCGGCCCTGGCCGCCGAGTCCGGGTATGTCTCGCCCAACGTGAACGTGGTCTACGGCTTCGGCTTCGCCGATCTCGGCCAGGAACCGTACATCCTGACCGCGCCGGACTCGGGCGGCCGCTACTACATGATCGAGGTCGTGGACATGTGGACCCACGCCTTCGCCTATCCCGTCGGCGGCCCGTCCGGTTACAAGGGCGGACGGTTCGCCTTCGTCGGACCGGGCTGGAAAGGCGTGCTGCCGGACGGCGTCACACGCATCGACTGCCCGACCCGCTGGATCGAGTTCCAGCCGCGCGTGAACGTCAAGAACGAGGCCGACCTACCCGGCGCGCTTGCCGTGCTGCGCGCCATCAAGCTGCAGGGGCTGGCCGAATTCACCGGCGGCACACCGCCCAAGGCGCCTTCCTACAGCTACGAGATGCCGGCGATGAACCCCAAGGTCGCCAGCAGCATGATGGATTTCGCCGATCCCATGCAGTTCTGGTCGATCTTCGCCGCGGCCATGAACGAGAACCCGCCGCCCCAGAACGAAATCGATACGGTGCTGCCGCAGTTCAAATACCTCGGCATCGAGTTCGGCAAGCCGTGGAGTCCGAAGGGCGTCAATCCGATCTATCTGGCGGTGATGAAGAAGGTCTCGCAGGACATCGGTCCGATGGTGGTCGAGTCCATGCCTCTGGTTGGGCGTCTGAAGAACGGCTGGATCATTCCGCCCGCGAATACCGGAAACGCCGGTACCGACTACATGTCGCGCTGCGTCGTCGCGATCTTCGGCCTGACGGCGAACACGCCTATCCAAGCGGTGTACTATCCGGGGCCGCTGGACGCGCATAACCAACCGCTAACCGGCAAGAAGAAATATACCATGACGTTCACCGGCAAGATGGAGTTCGCCCAGCCGGTGCCGCCCGGGTTCTGGTCGGTGACGATGTATGACGGCGTCACGCGCTACACTGCCCCCAACCCCATCAAGCGCTACACGCTCGGCAGCGACAACACGTTCGTGAAGAACGCCGACGGATCCTTCACGCTGTACCTGCAGCATGACAACCCCGGTCCGGACAAGGAGCCGAACTGGCTGCCGGCGCCGGCCGGGCCGTTCTACCTGATCCTGCGAAACTACGCGCCGGTGCCCGCAGTGGCCGAGGGCCTGAAGGACCTGGATACCTTCCAAGGACCGCCGCCAGTGGTGCCGGCCGGCTGACAGGACGCCGGAAGCGATGATGACCGGACAAGTGAAATGGCTGTTTCGGGCCATGACACTTGCCGCCTGCGTGCTGGGCGGCGCTCTCCGCCCGGCATCGGCCGCGCAAACCGCGGACCCCGCCGCGGCGCCTGCCGTGCGGCTACAGACCCAGGACGCGGGCGCCGCCCCCGATGTCACGGAACTCGCCAAGAAGCTGCAGAACCCGATCGGCGACCTCTACAGCTTCCCGTTCCAGAACAACACCAACTTCAACGCCGGCACGAAAGGCGGCACGCAGAACATCCTGAACGTGCAGCCGGTGATTCCGATCCACATCAACGAAGACTGGAACATCATCTCCCGGACGATTCTCCCGCTGATCTGGCAGCCCACGTTCGAACCGGGCAGCACGGTACCGTTCGGCTCCGGCCCGACCACCGCGTCGCTGTTTCTCTCGCCCGCCAACCCGACGAACGGATGGCTCTGGGGCGTCGGGCCGGTCGTGCAGGTTCCCACGATCAGCAGCAGCAAGCTCGGCTCGAACGTGTGGGGCGCCGGCCCCACCGCCGTTCTGGTCTACATGAAAGGCCCGTGGGTCGCCGGCGTGCTCGTCAACAACGTATGGTCGCTCGGCGGCACGTCCGGGCGCAACGGCACGCGCTACAACCAGTTCCTGACGCAACCCTTCGTCAACTACAATTTTGGCGAGGGCTGGTACGTCGGTTCCTCGCCGATCGTCACGGCGAACTGGCTCACCAGGGGCAGCAATGCCTGGACCCTGCCGGTCGGCGCCAATATCGGCCGCGTGGTGAAGATCTTCGGCAAGCTACCAGTCAACTTCCTTGCTGGCGCCTACTATAACACGCTCCGGCCCGACTACGCGGGCGATTGGCAGTTGCGCACGCAGGTGACGTTCATCTTCTGAGCGCGCGGCGCACGCGACTGCTGTCGGTCACGTGGCAGCGCAGGACGGCGTCTGCGGCCTGCGCTCAAATCCCCAGCTTGCAGCCCGTCTGGCCCATCGGGCGGAACGCCTGGTCGCCCGGAATCACCTCCGCCACTTCCAGCAGGTCCCACTCGCCTTTCGACTGATCGGGGCGCTTGACGCGCAGCAGGAACATCTCGCGCACCACGCGCCCGTCGGGACGCAGCCTGCCGTCCTTCGTCATGAAGTCGTTGATCGGCAGCGCGCGCATCTTCTCCATCACCGCGCCCGCATCGTCCGTGCCCGCGGCCTTGATCGCCTTCAGGTAATGCGTCACCGCGCCCCAGGTTGACGCCTGGAAGGCGGTGGGCGGCGCGCCGTGGCGGGCCTTGAAGCGCGCGGCGAAGGCGCGCATCGGATCGTTGTAGTCCCAGTAATAGGGCTGGCTGAACACCAGCCCCTGGCCGGTGGCGAGCCCGATGGAGTGGATGTTCGTCAGCGAGCAGTTCAGCGCCGCGGGCGTGATGCCGTGCTTGATCAGGCCGAACTCGCCCATCTGCTTGGCGATGTTGATCATGTCCGCGCCGCCCGCGCAGATGCCCACCGCCTCGGCCCCCGCCGCCTGCGCGCGCACGAGGTAGGAGGAGTAGTCGGTTTCCCCGAGCGGCGCGCGGACCGCGCCCACAACCTCGCCGCCATTGGCCTTCAGGATCTCGGTCGCGTTGGCTTCCAGCGAGATGCCGAAGGCGTAGTCGGAGGTGACGAAGAACCACTTCCTCTTGCCCGCGCCGACCAGCACCTTCACCGGTCCCTTGGCGGCGGAGTAGTTGTCGTAGGTCCAGGCGATGCCGTAGGGCGAGCAGGCCTTGCCGGTCAGGTCCGTGGTGCCGGCGGCGATGGACACGTCGATGCGCTTCCTTTGCATCGACAGCTCCTGCACCGCGAGCGCGACGGCCGAGTTGCCGAGGCCGAAGATCGCATCGACGCCTTCCTCGTCGTACCATTTGCGCGCGATGGCGAGGCCGATGTCGGCGCGGTTCTGCAGATCGGCCTGGATCACCTGGATCGGCGCGCCGAGCACCGATCCGCCGAAATCCTCCGCCGCCATCTGCGCGGCCACGTAGTCGCCCATGCCCTGCTGGGCGGAGAACACGCTGGACATGTCGTCCAGCACGCCGAGCTTCACCACGCCGCCCGAGATCGTGGCGGCGCGGGCGATATGCGGGCGGGCAAGTGCTGCGGCGGGCAGCGCGGCCGCGGCGGCCAGCAGGGTCCTGCGTTTCATCCTGTTGTTCCTCCCTTGGTTTCGTTTCTTATGTCGCCGGAGCTGCCGTCGCCTCGCTACAGCGACAATCCCGCCGCCGCCAGCGCCTTCAGGAAATTGGGCTCGGGCTGCGGCAGCGGCGGCAGGTCCCAGCTTCCGGTGCCGATGGGGCGGATTTCGCGGTCCACCGGCACCTCGATCAGGTAGGGCCGGTTGGCGGCGATGCCGGTCTTGATCGCATCCTCCAGCTCGCTTGCGTGCGTGATGGTGTGGGACGCGACGCCGAAGGCCTTCGCAAGCATCGCGAAATCCGGGTTGTAGAGCGCGCCCCGGCGTTCGTCCTTGAAATCGGTCGCGAGCGCGCGGCCGCCGAACATGCCCATCTGGATGTCGCGGATCGAGACGTAGCCGAAGTTGTTCCAGACGATCCAAACCACCGGGATATCCGCTTCCACGGCGGTGGCGAGCGCGTGCGGCGTCATCAGGAACGAGCCGTCGCCCACCACCGCGACGCAGGGCCGGTCGGGCGCGGCGAGCTTCGCGCCCAGGATGCCGGAGGTGCCGAAGCCCATCGCGGCGAAGCCCCAGGAATGCAGAAGCTGGCGCGGGCGCAGCACGTCGTAGAGCTGGATGATCCAGTTGTGGTGCACGCCCACGTCGCTCGCGACGATCGCGTCGTCGGGCAGCGCGCGGGACAGCGCGGCGAGCAGCCGTTCCGGCCGCAGCGGCATCTGGTCCGATGCGGACAGGCGCGACTGGTATTCGCGCCACACCGCGCGGCCCTTGCGCAGCCGGTCGAGCCACGGCGACTGCGCGGGCCGCGCGCCGCCGAGCCGGGCCTGCGCCATCTCGGTCAGCAGCGCGAGCGAGGCGCGCGCATCGCCCAGGATGGGGAATTCCGCCTGGTAGTTGCGCGAAAGTTCCGCGGGGTCGATGTCGATCTGGATCAGCCGGCTGGGCGGGATCGACAGCGTGTAGCCATCCAGCCACGCGCTGGTCGCGCGGTCGTCGAAGCTGAAGCCGATGGCCAGGATCACGTCGGCGTTCTTCGTCGCGTCGTTCGCCGCATAGGCGCCGTTGCGGCCGATGCTGCCGAAGGCGAGGTCGTGGCGTTCGCTTATGCTGCCCTTGCCGTTCGGGCTGGTGACGACGGGAATGCCGGTCCGTTCCGCGAAGGCGCGCAGCGCGTCCGAGGCATGGCCGAGCATCACGCCCTGGCCCGCGATGATCACGGGCCGCTCGGCCGCGAGCAGCGCGTCGAGCGCGGCCGCAAGTGCTGCGGGATTGCCGGGCGCGCCGTTCTCGATCCGCGGCGAGGGATCGGGCACCGTGACGTCCGCTTCCTCGACGAAGACGTTGAGCGGCACGTCGAGGTTCACCGGGCCGGGGCGGCCGGACAGCATCATGTCCCACGCCTGCCGCACCGCGAGCGGCATCATGTCCACGCGCGTCGGCTGGTAGCTGCGCTTGACGTAGGGGCGGATGACGGAGGGGAAATCGCCCTGGAAATACCTGCCGGTTTCCTGGAACGGGCCGCGGTTGAACTGGCTGGTGGGCACGTTGCCGGTGATCGCGAGGAAGGCGGAGCTGTCCATCATCGCTGCCGCCAGCGCCACCACGAGGTTCGCCGAGCCGGGACCGCAGGAGGTGAAGGTCGCCACCGGCTCGCCGCGCACCTTGTAGTAGGCGTCGGCCATGTGGCCCGCGCTCTGCTCGTGGTGGGTGGAGATGGTGCGGACGCGGTTCTGCGCCTTGAAGGCCGCGTCCAGGAAGCCGACATTGCCGTGGCCGCAGACGCCGATCAGGTACGGCACCTTCTGCTTCAGCAGAAACTCCACGATCACGTCGGCGCCGTTCATCGTCATGCGGGCTCTCTCGTCGGTATGTGTTCAGGCGGCGCGCGCGGCGGATGGCGCCGGACCCGCGACCATCGCGGCGATGCGCGACGCGGCTTCGCGAAGCTGCGGCAGCAATTCGCCGATGCGCGCGGGGTCCATGCGCGAGGCGGGCGCGGACAGGGCGAGCGCGGCGGCGGCGCGGCCGGTGCCGTCCACGATTGGGACGCCCAGGCAGCGCAGGCCCTGCTCCATCTCCTCGTCGTCGAGCGCGAAGCCCTGCGCGCGGACGCGATCGAGTTCGGCGAGAAGCGCAGGAAGATCGGCGATGGTGCTGGGCGTGAAGCGGACGAAGGGGCGGCGCGCGACGGCGGCGGCGGCCTGGTCGGACGGCAGCGCGGCGAGCAGCACCTTGCCCAGCGCGCTTGCGTGCGCGGCCGTCCGTTTGCCCACGAAGGCGTGCATCCGCACGAGCCGCGTGCCCTGCGCCGCCTGCACGCAGATCGCTTCCCCGTCGTAGAGGATGCCGACATGCACCGTCTCGCCGGTCGCGGCGGCGAGGTCCTGCAGGGGCGCGAGGGAGTGCCAGCGCAGATGCTCGTGCCGCAGCGCCGCCGAGCCCAGCGTGTGGAAGCGCATCCCGAGCGAGTAGCGGCCGGTCTGCCGATCCTTGGCAACGTAACCGACGCTTTCCAGCGTGTGCAGGATGCGGAAGATCGTCGCCTTGCTCTGCCGCAGCGAGCCCGCGAGTTGCGCGAGGCTCCAGCTTTCCTGCCGGGCGAAGCAGTCGATCACCTCCAGGCCCTTGCGGAGCGATTCCAGAAGGTAGGGATCGCGTGCCGCGGCGCCCGTGCCGTCCTCTCTGTCCGCATTTCGCATGATGAAACGCTGCTCCCCGCCTCGTGCGCGGGACGCTAGAGCCCGTCAGGGCGCTTTGCAATGCCGCCGGTTCGCGGGGTGTGGCGGCATTTCTCTATGTGAAACGCGGGGCTGTCAGCCCGCGCCGGGCACGATCATCACCTTGGCTTCCGCCCCCGGCGCGGCGAGGTCCGCGAAGGCGTCCGCCACGCCTTGGATGCCGATTTCGCGCGTGACGATCTGCGCCGCGCGGATGCGGCCTTCGGCGATGTTGCGCAGCGTCGCCGCGAACTCGTCCGCCGAGTAGCCCAGCACGAAGCGGTATTCCGCTTCCTTCGCGATGGAGATGCCCGGATCGAAACGGTCGGATTCCATGCAGACGCCGACGACGACGATCTGCGGCTTGGCGGGCGCGGCGTCCGCGATGGCCTGGATGACGCCGGGGACGCCCACGCATTCGAAGATCAGCGGGCGGCCCGGCTTGCCGCCGTCGGCGATGATGCGCGCGCGCTCGGCCCGCGTCGCGGGCACGCCGAAATCCTGCCAGCGCGTGTGCGGGGAATCGGACGCGGGGTCCACCACCTGGTCCGCGCCCATCGCTTCGGCCAGCGCGCGGCGGCCGGGCGCGAAATCGGCGGCGACGACGGGGCCGAAGCCGCGCGCCTTCAGCGCCGCGATCACCGCGAGGCCGACGGGACCGCAGCCCACCACCACCGCGCCGCCCGCGTCCGCAAGATCGGCGGCGGCGACGGCGTGCTCGCCCACCGCGAAGGGCTCGGTCAGCGCGGCCTCCACGGCCGAGAGGCCGTTGGGCACTTCCAGCAGCAATTCCTCGGTCAGCAGCATCCGCTCCGCGTAGCCGCCGGGGAAGCGCGAGGAATAGCCGACGACATGCGCGCCCGACTGATCGGCCACGCGCGGCACGGACGTGACCAGCGTGCCGGGCTTGAAGCGGCGCGCGGCCTTCGGCCCGAAATCGAGGATCTCGGCGGAGAACTCGTGGCCGAACACGCAGTCGGCTTCGGGGTCGATCACGTTCTCCACGCCGCCGGCGCGGTAGAGCCGCGCGACCGTCTCGGCGTGATGGAGCGCGTGCAGGTCCGATCCGCAGATGCCGCAGGCGCGGGTGCGGACCAGCACCTGGCCCTCGCCCGGGACCGGGTCGGCGATTTCGTCGCAAACGATGCGCGTGCCGCGCTTGATGGCCGCGAGCATGGGTCGTCCTTCCGTTCCGTGGCGTCAGCGCCGGGCGCGCAGCGAGGCGGCGATCATCGTGGTG